>CAZIME010000004.1:0-56226 GCA_964540395.1 uncultured Bifidobacterium sp. | reverse complement strand
TCTTGCTTCAGGTGACCTACCGAACTGACGACGTCGCCGCCGACACTGGTGCGCTCTTACCGCACCGTTTCACCCTTGCCTGATCGGGGCGAACCCCGCCATCGGCGGTCTCTCTCTGTTGCACGAGATGTCAGGTCGCCCCGACCTGGCTCGCGCCAGCACCTTGTCCTGTGAAGTCCCGACTTTCCTCGACGCCCGGTTTCCCGCACGTCGCGGCCACCCGACCGACTCACCGTCCACCGGTGAGGCTACGGGTGTGCGGAGATGATCCCCGTGGGTTGAACTCGGCCCGGATCAGGCGCAGGTGACGTTCGGATAGATGAAGGAGTTGAGACTTGGCGTCTCGAGCGACACCTGGAATCGTGATCCGTCGGCGCGCGTCGGGCCGAGCGTGATCTGAACCGCCGTGAGTTCACCGAAAGCGGAGGGAACCGCAGCGATGAGCGGGCGGCCCTCGGCGTCGACGCTCGGACCGACACCGGCCGCGCCGGGGTTGATCGCCTGTGCGAGCACGGCAGCGTGACGCGACTCGTCCTGGCCGATCGTCATCGCCGCGCGGCGTAGCGCCGGTGTCGTGAGCAATCCGACGACGCTCTGGTACGTCTGTGCGGCAACGGTCTCGAGTCCGAATGCGAGCACGAGCACGTCACCGGGAACATCGGCGTTGTCCGCGGCGGTGATCGCCTCGAGAGCCGGTGCGAGGTACACCTCGTTGAAGCGCGGATTGGCACATTCGAAGGCCTTGCCGCCGGCGGCGACGACGAGACCGTTCACCGCTTCGGCATGACCACGGTGGTCGTCGCGCATACGAACGGCGACCTGGCGCAGCGCCGCAGCCGAGCCGGTGAATACGCCGAGATTGAGAGCAGCTTCGTAGGCGTCGATGGCGGTGAACTCGAGCGATGCCGCCGTGCGCAGCAGGACGACGTCGTTCACCTCCTCGGTGCCGAGGCCGGGAAGTTCGCCGGGCACGCCGAGTGCGCGGATGTTCTCGCTCTCGGTAACGCCGGCTTGCTTGCCGCAGGCCGCGAGGAATGCAGCGAGGGCCCCGGCGCCGCCCATACCGAGAAGTTGGCGACGATTCATGCGGTTCATGAATTCACCCCGGGGATCGTGAGTGCGACGGCATCGTTGACGAGTGCGGCGTCGAGCGGCGCCCCGTCGAGCGTGGCGAGCACGGCAGCCTGGCGTGCCTCGACGGTGAGAATCGCGGCGATCTTGTTCGCACCCATCGTGCCCTCGAGTTTCTCGAGGAAGCTGAGGTGAGTGGCCACGAGCGTGTTCTCGACTCCGCGCAGTGCAGCGCCGATCGCCGACATGTTCGTGCCGCCCATGGCCGCTGCGTACGAGTCGTAGACGAAGTCGTTGCGACCGCGGGGAGCCGCGGTGCCAATGAGCGCCGAGAGGACGTCGGCGGCGGCGCGGTGGTGGTCACGGAACAGCGCACCGACCTGGCGCATGTCGTTCGACAGTGCGCCGTTGTCGAGGAGTGTGTCGTACAGGTCCGTCACCGCGCGTTCGGCGAGAACGGCGGCCGCAATGACCGGCTCGTCAGCCGGCGTCGGTCGGGTGTTGGACGCGGGGAGGGTGCGGGTGGAAAGTGCCATGGTGAAACCGCAACGAGCGTAGTCGTCAGAAGTCGAGCGCCGAGAGTTCCGGGATCCAGCCCCGCGAACGGGAGACTGCTTCGTGCCATTGTGAGCGTTGTTCCGCTCGCCGTGCGTCGGACATCGTCGGTATGTGCGAGTTGCGCACCGTCGCGTACTGCGCCGTGGCGGCGAGAGTCGGCCACGTGCCGGCACCGACACCGGCGGCAAAGCCTGCACCGCGCAGCGTCGCCTCGCGCTCGTCGCACACGTCGATCGTGCATCCCGCCGCATTCGCGAGTTCGTCGACGAGCACCGCATTGCGACTCATTGCACCGTCGATCCGCAGACGCGACGGCTTGCCCGCACCGTCGTAGTGCATGGCGTCGAGGAGATCGGCGCTGCGGTGGGCGATGCCGCGCAGCACCGCGCGCACGACGTGGGCGCGGGTCGTGCCGCGCGTGAGACCGAGCAAGGTGCCACGCGCGCCGTAGTCCCAATGCGGGGTGCCGAGTCCGAGCATCGCCGGCACGAACCACGCACCCTCGGTGTCGGTGACGCTCGCCGCCACCGCGTCGCTCTCGGCGGGACTCGCGAGCAGTGCGAGATCGTCGACCAGCCAATCGATGCACGTGCCGGCGGTGAGGATGACCGCTTCGCGGGCCCAGTGAAGAACGCCGCCGACGGAGTGTGCAACCACCGGATAGCTACCGTGTGCCGCGCGGTCGAGCAGTGCCGGCGTGTCGGTTCCGATGTACGCGTCGGCGATCGCGCTCGTGCCGAGTGTGAGCTTCGCGGAGCCGTCGTCAAGTGCGCCCTGACCGATGAGCGACGCCTGCTGGTCACCGAGTACGGCGACGATCGGTGGTGCGCCGGGCAACGCGGTGGCGATGGCGAGAGGGCCGGGTGATGCGTGCATCGGCGCGAGCAGTTCGATCGGGACGCCCGTCGCCGTGCAGCGCGTCGGTGACCATTCGAACTGCACGATCGACGCGGGGTCGACGAGTCCGGTCACCGCGGCGTTCGACGGCTCGGTGACGAACGTGGCGCCGTTCGTCAGTGCATCGATGAGCCACGTATCGAGCGTGCCGATGCGCACGTTCGACGTGTCACGGCCCGTGGCGGCGAGATGACGCAGTAGCCAGCCGGCTTTCGTCGCGGTCTGGTTGGCGGCGAGTCGGATGCCGTGTGTCGCGGAGATGGTGAGACAGTCGCCGATCGTGCGCAGGTCCTGCCAGGAAATCGCAGCATGCAGCGGAGCGCGCGACACCGGATCCCACGCGACGACCGACGCACGTTGCACGGCGATGCCGACGGCGTCGACACGACCCGCCTCGGCAATGCAGTCGACGGCGAGCCTCACGACGGTGCTGCGGAGCGCATCGGCGTCGAACTCGACGAGACCCGGTGACGGACGGTCGAGGACGAGCCGTGCACTGCGGCGAGCCGCGATGGTTCCGTCACCGCGCACGACGCCGGTGCGCACGGACGTGGTGCCGACGTCGATGGCGAGCACGCTCACGCAGCGAGCCTAGGAAGTCGTGTCGGTGTGCGGGTGCGGCCCGCGTGACAGGGGTAGCGTCACTCCGACGGGCAATGACGACGACGTACGACCCGCAGCATCCGGTGTACCTCGACGAAGCCGATGCACGCCTCGAAATGAGTCGCGTGTTCGACGTGTGCGGAGAGTGTCGCAAGTGCACCGACATGTGTCCGTCATTCGGGACCCTGTTCGAGTCGCTCGACCGACTCGGTGGGCAAGACGCCGGGATGATGACACCCGACGAGCAGGACCGCGTCGTCGACGACTGCTCACACTGCTCGGCGTGCGTCGTCAACTGTCCGTACGTTCCCGGTGTGCACGATGCCGCAGTCGACTTTCCCCGGCTGATGCTTCGTGCAACGGCAATGCGCGGCGCCGCGGGAGGCGCATCGCCACGACGCGTCATCACACGGTTGTTGCTGCGTCGGATGGATCGGGTCGGTGCGCTCGGATCCGCGGCGGCGCGCTTCGTCAATCCACTGATCGCCGCCGCACCACGGTCGATCGTGCGCCGGCTCGTTGCACGTGTCGTCGACGTGTCGGATGCGCGTACGATCCCACCCTTTGCGCGCACGCGGTTCTCCGCATGGTTCGCCCGTCGGCCGCGCACCACCGTGGTAAATCCGCAGGGTCGGGTCATCGTCCATCCGACGTGCGTCGTGGAATACCGACGTCCGGAGATCGGTGCGGCGCTCGTGAAGGTGTTCGAGCACAACGGAGTGCACTGTGACGTGAGTGCTGCACGGTGCTGCGGAGCGCCGATGCTGCGGGCGGGCGACGTGCGCGGTTTCACGCGTGCCGCGGTCGACAACGTGGGGGTGCTCGCCGCCGAGATACGGCGCGGTGCCGACGTCGTCGTCGCGCAGCCCGAGTGTCTCCGGGTCGTGCGCCGCGATTACCTCGACTACGTCGGCGGGCCCGACGCGCAACTCGTCGCCGAACACGCCTTCGATCCGAGCGAGTACCTCGTGCGACTGAATCTCGGTGAGGACACGTCGCTCGACACGAACTTCCCCGGTGTCGCGCCCACCACTGTTGCGTACCGCCCCTCACCGCACCTGCGCGTACTCGGTATCGGGGATAAGGGCCGCGATGTGGTGAAACTCACGGGTGCGCGGGTGGCGCTCGACGATGCGGGAGGTTCGTACGACCCCGGTGCATGGGGTTTGCGGGCTGGCAATGCGCACCGCGCACTGCCGTTCGTTCGCCGTCGGGGAGAGCAGATGGTGAGCACGGGTGCCGTGGCGTTCGCAGGGGACGATCACGTTGCAAACACGGGTATCGGTGAGGTGACCGGCAGGCGCGCAGATCATCCTCTGGAGATCGTCGCCGAGGCATACGGTTTCGGCCGCGAACCGGGCGCGTGACGGCCGGGCGACGAATTGGCGTACCGCCCCCGGGTCGCCCTACTCTCACTGCCACCGATGCGCAGAGGGCATCGGTGCGGCAGGGGGGCCGCCACCATGACGACGTTGGATCTTTCGTGGCGACTGCAGGGGGCATGTCACGGGCTCGATCCGGAGATGTTCTATCCCGATTCCGATGACCACGCCGAAGTTGCCAAGTCCGTGTGCGAGCAGTGTTCCGTGCGTCTCGCCTGTCTCGAATATGCATTGGCATCGCGTGAGAAACAAGGTGTGTGGGGCGGAACGACGGGCAAGGAACGTCGCCGCTTGTTGCGTCAGCGACGCCAGTCGGCCTGAGGTCGTAGCGCGTGCGTGACGACGCGCGCCTGACATCGTTCGACGCCCCGAGCGAGGTGATCGAGGCGCTCCGCGGGCATCGTTCACTCGATCGCTCGTGTGCGCGCGCGGTGATGGACGCGCTGCTGGCGGGTGCGGTGGCATCCGACGACGTTGCTGCGATTCTCCTCGCGTTCCGCGACAAGGGCGTCGATGGAGAGGAGCTCAGCGGTCTGCTCGACGGCGTGCGTGCCGCCGCGGTGGCGGTGACCCTGCCCGACGACGTTGCACGACGCGCAATGGACATCGTCGGCACGGGCGGCGATCACAGCAACTCGGTGAACATCTCGACGATGGCGTCGTTCGTCGTCGCCGCCGCGGGGGTCCCGGTGTGCAAGCACGGCAACCGAGCAGCGTCGTCGAAGTGCGGTACTGCGGACGTGCTCGAAGCGCTCGGAGCCCGCATCGACATGTCGCCCGCCGAGGTCGTTGACTGCATCCAACGAAGCGGAGTCGGATTCTGTTTCGCCCCGGCATTCCACCCGGCCTTCCGACACGTCGGACCGGTGCGCCGCGCGCTCGGTGTACCGACGGTGTTCAACCTGCTCGGGCCGCTCGCCAACCCCGCGAACGTCTCGTTCATGCTCGTCGGCGTCGCCGATGCAACGATGCGTCCGCACATGGCCGCTGCGCTCGCGGTACGGGGAATCCGCGCCGCGTGGCTCGTGCACGGTGCGGGAGGAATGGACGAGTTGTCCTTGGCGGGCACGAACTCGATCGTCACGGTTGCGCACGGCGAACCCGCGGGTGAGACGTTCTTCGATGCAGTCGACCTCGGTTTGGCGCCGGCACCGACGAGCGAGTTGCAGGGCGGCGATCCGGCCCACAATGCGACGATCGTGCGACGGATATTCGCCGGCGAAGTGGGGGAGTTGCGCGCAATCCGTGACACCGTCATTCTCAATGCGGCGGCGGCGTTGCGCGTCGCGGGCGTGCACGCCGGGTGGGCGCCGTCGATCGATGCGGCGCGACATGCGATCGACTCGGGTGCGGCCGCGCAGCGACTCGATTTGTTCGTCGACGCGAGCAATACGCTGGCGTCGTGACGACGATTCGCGTTCCGGCGAGCAGCGCCAACCTCGGTGCCGGTTTCGACGCGCTCGGCATGGCGCTGTCGATCCACTTCGACTGCGGCATCTGCGACGAGGACACCCCGAAGGACGCCCGCATCTGCGACGAACGTCATCCGGCAACCGTTGCCTTCCAGGCCGCCGGAGGAAAGGGCAAGTTGTGGGTGCGCGACGGGATTCCGATGGGTCGCGGACTCGGCTTCAGTGGCGCCGCGCGCGTCGGCGGTGCACTCGCCGCGGTGTTGCAGCGTGACGGAATCGACGTCGCACGTTCGGACACGGGGCGTCGTCGCGCATTCGAGGTTGCTCTCGATCTCGAGGGGCATCCAGACAACGCCGCCGCTTCGGCGTTCGGTGGCGTCGTGGCCTGTGCGGGACGCGACGTCGTCGTCGTGCCGGCTGCACTGAAGCCGTCGATCATCGTATGGATTCCGATGTCGACGACCACTTCGACGAAGGAGTCGCGCACGAAGTTGTCGCCCACGGTGAGCCTCGACGACGCGGTGTTCAACTTGTCGCGCGCAGCGCTGCTCGTCGCCGCATTCGCCGCGGGTGACCACGGCGTGTTGCGCGAAGCGACCCGCGACCGTCTGCACCAGGACGTACGGCTCGCCCTCGTTCCCGACACACGTGCCGCACTGCACGCCGCCCTCGATGCCGGCGCGTGGGGTGCGTGGCTCTCCGGATCGGGCCCGACGATGGCCTGTGCATGCGCGCCCGGGGACGTGTCGCGCATTCAAGCGGCGATGCCCGCCGGGGGCGACGTGCGCGTCATCTCCATTGACGAACTCGGCGCGACAGTTGGTTGACCCTTCGGGTCAACCAACCATGAACACAGCCGTCACCCGTGTTCATGGTTGACTCTTCGGGTCAACCGACCGGAGAACACGGGTCAAACCAACCTCCGTACACCCCTTCGTCACGGTGAAGTCATGCACTTCACCATTAGTTGCGACACCTGCACCATGCGTGACTCCCACGCCTGCTCCGACTGCATCGTGCCGATGCTGTGCGGCGAGAGTCCCGACGGGGCGATCGTCTTCGATATTGACGAGATGCGCACGATCAACGTCATGGCGAAGGTGGGTCTCGTGCCTACGCTTCGTCATCATGTCGATGACCGCCGCGTCGAAGAAAGATCGATCGACGACCAGCCGGTCGTCACTCGGCGAACTCGGCAACACGGCTGACGCACCGGTCGGCGTCGAGGACGCGTCGCCCGGTGGCGAGTCGCGTCGTGCCCGGCGCCGTGCCGCGCGGCGGGCGCGAGCCGGGGTTCTCGACCCCGTCGCGTACGCCGACGCGCTGCGCCAACTCATCATCGAAGCGGGTGCGCACCGCGTCGGGTTCACCGATGCTGAGCCGTTGCTGCGTGCACGCCGCGCACTCGAATCGCGCCGCGCCACCGGGCTCGCCGACGACATGCATTTCACGTTCGGGGATCCGCAACGGTCGACGACTCCGACGCTGCACGTCCCGGGCGCGCGCTCGATCATCGTTGCCGCATGGCATTACGCCGAAAACGAGCCCGGTGAACGCGGTGCACGCGACGGTGTCGCCCCGCGGTACGACGCGCGCGACAGCGACGTACCGGGCCGTGTCGCTCGGTATGCGTGGCGGGACTACTACACCCTCTTGCGCGGATCGTTGCGAGTCGCGGCGCACCGACTCCACGCCGACGGCTTCCGCGCGACGGTGTTCGCCGACGACAATGCGATTGTCGACAGGGAGGTGGCGTACAAGGCGGGTATCGGCTGGTTCGGCAAGAACGCAAATTTGCTCGTCCCGGGAGCGGGAAGTTGGTTCGTTCTCGGTTGTCTCGTCACTGATGCCGAACTTGCGCCCCATGCGTCACCCGTGGCGAACGGGTGCGGAGCATGTCGTCGGTGCATCGACGCGTGTCCGACCGGGGCCATCGTCGACGACGGAGTCATCGATGCGCGTCGCTGCCTGGCGTGGATCCTCCAGAAACCGGGCTCGATCGACGAGTCGTTCCGTCGCGCGATCGGTGACCGAATGTACGGCTGCGACGATTGCCAAGATTCGTGTCCGCCGAGCATGCGCTCCCTCGCGCGGCCGGCGACCGCGGTACAACAGGTGGCGGTGACGTTGCGCACGACCGTGCCCGTGCGGGCACTGCTCGACGACGATGATGCGGGGGTGTTGCGCCGTGCCGATCGGTGGTACGTCGCCGACCGTGATCCTCGGTGGGTGCGACGCAATGCGCTCATCGTGCTCGGAAACGCGGCGCGACCCGATGACGAGGCGGCGGTGGCCGTTCTGCGACGCTATGCAGATGGCGACGATGCGCTGCTCGCCGAGCATGCGCGTTGGTCGCTCGCGGAGATAGCGGGGCGATGAAGCATCTCCTCGTCACGAACGACTTTCCGCCGAAGGTCGGCGGAATCCAGAACATGTTGTGGGAGATGTGGCGACGCCTGCCGCCCGATTCGTTCGCCGTACTCACGTCGCCGTACCGCGGAGCAGAGGAATTCGATACCCGTCAGCCGTACCGCGTCGAACGCATCCGTGAAAAAGTGCTGCTGCCGCACCCGTGGATGATCCGGCGCATTGAAGAGCTCGCACGCGACGTCGGAGCCGGACACGTCGTACTCGATCCCGCTCTGCCGCTCGGGCTCGTCGGCCCGCACCTGTCGGTGCCGTATTCGGTCGTCGTTCATGGAGCGGAGATCGTCGTGCCCGGTCGCCTTCCGGTCGGGCGTGCACTGTTGTCGCGTGTGTTGCGCGGTGCCACGCACGTTTTTGCGAGCGGCACCTACCCGGCGCGCGAAGCGGAGCGCGCCGCGCGCAGGAGCCTGCCCGTCGTGCTCGTTCCTCCGGGTGTCGACGCGCAGCGGTTCGCCCCGTCGTCACCTGAGATGCGCTCCGCGACGCGTACTCGCCTCGGAGTCACCCCCGACGAATTGCTCGTCGTCGGGGTGAGTCGTCTCGTGCCGCGCAAGGGATTCGACGTTGCGATTCGTGCCGTCGCCGCGGCACGACGACTCGGTCACCCGGTACGAATCGTCATTGCCGGTGCCGGCCGCGATGCGAAACGTCTGTCGCGGATCATCAACTCCGAGCGCGCGCCGGCGACCCTGCTCGGTCGCGTTGCCGACGACGATCTCGCCTCGCTGTACGGCGCCGCCGACGTCTTTGCGATGTTGTGTCGCAATCGGTGGGCCGGACTCGAGCAGGAGGGGTTCGGCATTGTGTTCGCCGAAGCGGGGGCGTGCGGCGTGGCGTCGCTCGCCGGACGCAGCGGCGGTTCGGCCGATGCCGTCATCGACGGGGAGACGGGCATCGTCATCGACAGCCCGGGTGATGTCGACGTCGTCACGGCGGCGCTGTTGCGTCTGCTCGAGGATGCGAACATGCGCCGGGCCATGGGTGTGCGGGCTCGGCAGCGGGCGATCGAGGATTTCGCGTACGACGACATGGCCCGTCGCCTCGGTCGGACCCTCGGCGTGTCGATGTAGGGTGAGGACGATGATCGACTCCGCAACCGACACGGCATTCGTCGCTGCATCACCCGAGCACTGCCTCGCCGTCGCGATCGACTTCGAGCGGTATCCCGAGTGGGCACCCGACGTGAAGGACGTGCGGATCCTCGACACCGATGCAGCGGGACGGGCGACGAAGGTCGAGTTTCGGGCGAGCGCTCTCGGTCGCAGCACGCATTACACGCTCGCGTACGACTACTCACAGACGCCGCGTCGCGTCACCTGGTCGCTCGTCGACGGTGACATCATGCGCCTCGTCGACGGTGCGTACACGTTCGAAGCCGAGGGCTCGGGCACGAAAGTCACCTATTCGCTGGCGATCGAGCTCGTTGTGCCGCTGCCGGGTTTCGTCAAGCGACGCGCCGAGGTGCGCATCCTCAATTCGTTGAAGGAACTGAAGAACCGCGCCGAAGCCTGAGACCGTCGTGCGCGCGGTCGGAATCGACGTTGGCGGCACGAAATGTCGCGCACTCCTCGTCGAGTTCGACGGTGACCCGCGCAACCGCAGCGCAGCCGACGTGCGCTACGACGTGCTCGCCGACACGAAGGTCGACACACCCGCCGACGCAACCCTCGTCGATGCCATCGCCCGTCTCGTCGACGATTGCGGACCGGTCGACGGGGTGGGGGTCGGTCTGCCGGGGCTCGTCACCCGTGACGGCGTGGTGCGCACATCGCCGCACCTTGCGTGGGTGAACGAGTGGAACGCGGCGGGCGATCTCGCGCGACGCGTGCGACGCCCCGTCGTCGTCGACAACGATGCGACGTGTGCGACCGTTGCCGAATGGATGCTCGGCGCGGGTGAGCGATGCGACGACATGTGGCTCGTCACACTCGGCACGGGAATCGGGGGTGGACTCATCGCCGGCGGAGAGGTGCGTCGCGGTGCGCACGGACACGCCGGTGAGATCGGACACATTCATCTCGGTGGCGGACCGGCCGGTGATCGCGACATCGAGTGTCCGTGCGGGCAGCGCGGGTGCTGGGAGATCTTTGCGTCGGGTGCGGCGCTGGCGCGTCGTGCCGGCAGACGGAGCGGCGAGGACGTCGTGGCGGGCGTGCGCGCCGGTGAGGCGGCGGCGCGCGAGGCGCTCGTCGACTGGGCCGACGCGGTGGCGCGCGGTCTGGCGATGCTCGTCAACGTCTCCGATCCCCGTCGCATCGTCATCGGTGGCGGTGTCAGCGAGGCAGCCGACGTCATCCTCGATCCGATCCGACGCGCGATGCCGCGGTACTGCTACGGATGGCCGGCGCGCGAACTCCCCGACGTCGTCGCTGCATCCCTCGGTGCGCGAGCGGGCGCGCTCGGTGCCGCACTGCTCGCAGGGATAGTTTGACGACGTGGAATTTCGCCGCATCAGCAACCTTCCGCCGTACGTCTTCACGATCATCAACAACCTGAAGATCGCCTCGCGTCGCGACGGCGTCGATGTCGTCGACCTCGGGTTCGGAAATCCCGACATTCCGTCGCCGCAAGTTGCCGTCGACAAGCTCGCCGAAGCGGCACACAACCCGCGCAACCACCGCTACTCGTTGTCGCGCGGTCTGCCGAAACTGCGTGAGGCGATGGCGGCAATGTACGAGCGCAACTTCGGCGTGACGCTCGACCCCGAATTGCAGATCACGAACACGATCGGTGCGAAAGAGGGTTTCAGCCACCTCATGTGGGTACTGCTCGACCGCGGCGATGCGGCGATCGTGCCGAGTCCCAGTTATCCGATCCACATCTTCGGTCCCGTGTTCGCGGGTGCGGATTTGCGCCAGATTCCGATGCGCAGCCAGCGACGTCTCACCTCGCCCGACGATGTCGACCAGGAGTATGCCGACGAGTTCTTCGACTCTTTGCACAAGGCGTACGAAGTGGGCTGGCCCAAGCCGCGCATCCTCGTCGTGTCGTTCCCGCACAACCCGACCGGCGCAACCGTGGATCTCCCGTTCATGCAGCGGGTCGTCGATTTCTGCCGCGAGCGCAACATGATCGCCATCCACGACTTCGCCTACGCCGACGTCGGCTTCGACGGTTACAAGCCCCCGTCGATTCTCCAGGCCGAGGGCGCGATGGACTGCGCCGTCGAGTTGTACTCGATGACGAAGGGTTTCTCGATGGCCGGATGGCGCATGGCGTTCCTCCTCGGCAACACCGAGGTCGTGCAGGCGCTCGTGAAGCTGAAGAGTTACCTCGACTACGGCACGTTCCAGCCGATCCAGATTGCCGCGACCGTCACGCTGAACGAGGCGCAGGACTATCCGCGCGAGGTGTGCGAGACGTACCAGTCGCGGCGCAATGCGCTCATCGAGGGACTCGAACGCATCGGTTGGTCGATTCCTTCACCGCGAGGGTCGATGTTCGTGTGGGCGCCGATCCCCGAGCCGTACCGCGAGATGAACTCGGTCGAGTTCTGTTCGCACCTCGTCAACGAATGTCCCGTTGCGCTCTCGCCGGGTTCCGGATTCGGACCGGGCGGCGAGGGTTTCGTGCGATTCGCGCTCATCGAGAACGAACAGCGCATCCACCAGGCCGTGCGCAACCTCGCCCACGGGTTGACGAAGCTCGCCTGAACCGCGGCCGATCGGTCGCGGTACGACAGGTGTGCAACCGGTCGACCGGTTCGATACTCAGTCCCTGCGCACCCACGCCCGCGATCGCTCGACGGCGCGCAACCATGAGTCGATCGACGGCAGACCACCGGGATTGTCGGGGCGCGCACGGAACCGCCGCTCGTCAGCACCACCCGGCGCGGTGCCGAGTCGGGTGAGATCCTCGAGCGACCACACACCTTCGGCGAGTCCGGCGAGCATCGCCGCCCCGGTCGCCGTCGACTCGATGACCGACGGACGGACGACGTCGACCCCGAGTGCGTCGGCCTGCAGTTGCAGCATGAGGTCCATCGCCGCGGCTCCGCCGTCAACGCGCAGTTCGCGCAACGCCACGCCCGACGCCGCGTTCATCGCCGCAACGACGTCGCGCGTCTGCATGACCATCGAATCGACAACCGCTCGCGCGATGTGCGCCCGCGACACTCCGGCGCTCAACCCGAGGATCGTGCCGCGCGCATCGGCATCCCACCAGGGGCTGCCGAGTCCGGCGAAAGCGGGCACGACGACGACGCCGCCCGAATCCGTGACCGTCGCGGCGAGTGGTGCGAGCTCGTTCGATGCGGAGATGATGCCGAGTTCGTCGCGCAACCACTGCACCGTCGAGCCGGTCGAGAAGATGGCACCCTCGAGTGCGTACACGACGGGCTCGTCGCCGAGTTGCCACGCGACCGTGGTGAGCAGACCGTCGTGCACGGGAGGCGCGGTCGTGCCCGCATTGAGGAGGAGGAAACTGCCGGTGCCGTAAGTGTTCTTCGCCGTTCCGGGGGAGAAGCACTTCTGTCCGAACAACGCCGCCTGCTGGTCGCCGGCGATGCCGGAGACGGGAATCCCGCCCGGAACACCGGCCGACACCGCCGTCACGGCGCAGCGCCGACTCGAGGCGACGACATCGGCCAGTTGCTGCGGGCGGACTCCGAACAGAGCGCACAGCTCCGGATCCCAACGCTGGGCGACGATGTCGTAGAGCAGCGTGCGCGATGCGTTGCTCACATCGGTGACGAACGCCGCTCCCGCGGTGAGGCGGTGGACGAGAAACGTGTCGATCGTGCCGAACACGGTGTCGTCACCGTCGGGGAGAGCGCCGTGCTCGAGCAGCCACTCGATCTTCGTTGCGGAGAAGTACGGATCGAGGACGAGTCCGGTGCGTGCCCGCACGATCGGCAGTCGCTCGGCGAGGTCGTCGCATCGTGCGGCGGTGCGCCGGTCCTGCCACACGATCGCGCGATGCAGGGGAATTCCCGTGCGGCGGTCGAACGCGACGACGGTTTCGCGCTGATTGGTGATGCCGATGCCGGCGATCGTTTCGCCGTGCAGTTGCGAGCACACCTCGTTGAGGGTGTCGCGGGCCGCATCCCAGATGTCGAGTGCGTCGTGCTCGACCCATCCCGGTCGGGGGAAGTGTTGCGGGAACTCGCGGTACGCGACGGCGCGCGTGGATCCGTCGGCATCGAGTGCGCGGGTGCGCACGCCCGTCGTTCCGGCGTCGATCGCAAGGACGATCATCACGACGACCCTACGACGATGACGTGACGGGAACTGTGTTGGTGGTGAACTTCCGGTCACGTAGCCGTGACGGGAACTGTGTTTGTCGTGAACTTCCGGTCACGTAGCCGTGACGGGAACTGTGTTGGTGGTGAACTTCCGGTCACGTACCCGTGACCGGAAGTTCGGTACTGATCGTTGGTTCGAGTTCGCAGGGAAGCTCGACAACGAAGCGTGCACCGAGCAGGCCGTCACGACGACGCTCGGCCCACACCCGACCACCGTGCAGGGCAACGTGCTCGCGCACGAGGGCGAGACCGAGACCGGCGCCCTCGGATGTGCCGCGCTTGCCCGCCTGCGCGCCGCGCGTGAAGCGCTCGAAAATTGCCTTCTCCTCGCCGTCGACGATTCCCTCGCCATCGTCCTCGACGATCACCCATGCGTGGGCGAGTGGCGAGTCGTCGGCCGGGACGACGTGCACGGTTGCCGTACCCGAACTGTGCTGACGTGCGTTGTCGAGCAGGTTCGCCATGACTCGGGCGAGTCGCCGCCGGTCGCCGATGATGATCCGTTCGCTGCACCGCTCGTCGATGCGCACCTCGGTCGCGGGCAGCGTGCTCGCGAGCACCGCCTGCCGGACGAACTCGGCGAGGCGAAGTCGCTCGCGGGTGAGGCGCACCGCGCCGGCGTCGTAGCGGGAGATCTCGAGGAGGTCTTCGACGAGCCCGCGGAACCGCGCGACGTCGGCGATGAGGAGGTCGAGGGCCGCTCGCCCGCGCTCGGAGAGTTCGTCGCGACGTGTCGACATGACTTCGACCGATGCGGCGAGCGTCATCAGCGGCGAACGCAGCTCGTGGCTGACGTCCGACGCAAATTGTGCGTCGCGTTCGACGCGACGCTGCAGCGTGGCGACCATGTCGTTGAATGCGTCGCTCAGCGCGTTGAGATCGGGATCATCGGTCGGCTCGAGCCGGGTGTCGAGGCGACCGTCGGCGATGGCCCGTGCGGCGGCGGCGGCGTTGGCCAACGGTCGCACGACGCGACGTGACGACATCGCGCCGAGCGCCACTCCGATGACGACGGTGAACGTGGCGGCGAGCGCGAGCGAGATGCGCAGGCTGTCGAGTGTCTCCGACACGGCGCGTCGTCCGATGCCGTCGGTGCCGATGCGAGCGATGAGGCTCGAACTCGTCAACGTGTACGTCGTGGTGGCGAGCACGCCGGAGAGCACGAATGCGCCGACGCCGAAGGTGAGTGCGATGCGCGTGCGCACGCCGACGCGGTGCGGAGTCCAGCGTCGGATGACGCGCCACAGGAGCCGCGCGAAGCGGCGCCGCCGGGTGGGCGGGCGCAGCGGGCTCGTCACGACTCGAGTCGGTAGCCGAGTCCGCGCACGGTGACGACATGGCGCGGTTCGGCGGGGTCGGTCTCGACCTTCGTGCGCAGGCGGCGCACGTGAACGTCGACGAGGCGACCGTCACCGAAGTAGTCGTATCCCCACACCTTGTCGAGCAGATCCTCGCGACTGAAGACGCCGCCGGGGTTTCCGGCGAGCACGCACAGCAGGCGGAACTCGGTCTTCGTCAGTGCGACTTCCTTGCCGGCGATCGTTACCTTGCCCTCGTCGGGGATGATCTCGAGATCACCGAAGGTGAGTCGCGCATGCTGCGGCATCGTCGGTCGCATGCGGCGCAGCAGGGCGCGAATGCGTGCGGAGAGTTCCTTCGGGGCGAACGGCTTCGTCAGATAGTCGTCGGCTCCGGCTTCGAGTCCGGCGACGACGTCGTGGGTGTCGTTGCGCGCCGTGACCATGACGATCGGAACGTCGCTCGTGCGGCGCAACGTGCGACACAGCTCGAACCCGTCGATGCCGGGGAGCATGATGTCGATGAGCACGACATCGGCGGGTGCGGCGTGGAACAGTTCGACCGCCCGCTCGCCGCTGTCGGCCTCGTCGACGATCCATCCCTCGTCCTCGAGGGCGAGGCGCACCGAGGTGCGGATTCGTTCGTCGTCCTCGACGGTGAGAATCCGCGTGCTCATCGCTCCGAAATTATCGTGGGCCGACGGTTCGGCACGGCGATGCCCGACCACCCGTCACCGGCGCGGCGAAGCCGCGCCGGTGTTGCTCGTGCGGCGATGCCGCGGGGTGGTTACCTGTGCGGGTGACGCACCGCGGCGGCGACGAGCAACTCGGAGAGTGCTGCAAAAACGGAGGGCGCAGCGACGAGCACCTCGGCGGGGCGGATCGGGCCACCCGAGTAGTCGCCGCTCAGCGCGCCGGCCTCGCGAGCAATGAGTTCACCGGCGGCGAGATCCCACGGATGCAGGTTCTCCTCGAAGTAGGCATCGACGCGCCCGCAGGCGACGAAACACAGGTCGATGGCTGCGGCACCGCTGCGGCGGATGTCGCGAATCTTGTCGATGAACTCGGCGACGCGACGCATCTGAACCGTGCGGTACTCCGCGCCGTAGCTGAATCCGGTCGCGCACAACGCACGCGGAATGTCGACGTCGGTGTTGCAGTGAATGCGGGCTTCGTCGAGGTACGCACCCTCGCCGCGCACGGCCCAGAACATCTCGTCGAGCGCCGGGATGTAGACCGCACCGGCGAGCGGGCCGTGCTCGTCGCACGCGCCGACCGATACGCACCACGTCGGCAAGTCGTAGAGGAAGGACGTCGTGCCGTCGATCGGATCGATGTACCAGGTGATTCCTGACGTGCCGGCGAGGTCCGCACCCTCCTCGCCGACGATGGCGTCGTGCGGTCGGCGCCGACGCAGTTCTCCGACGATGAGTTCCTCGCCGCGACGATCGAACTCGGTGACCATGTCGGTGCCGGTCGTCTTCGTCGTGACGTCGCGCAATGCACCCGATCGCCGTCCGGTGAGTGCGATCCCACCGGCGCGGCGGGTGATCTCGCGGGCGATCGCCGCGAGATCCCGACCGGTACCGGCGCCGACCGCGTTGTTCGCAGGGTCGTTCACGGAGCCGGGCGTCACGAGCGACGCTGAGGGGAAGACGCGTCCGTGCGATCGCCGAGTTGGCGCCACTCGCCGATTGCGCGCAGACCGAGGACGGCGACGACGCTCATTCCACCCGCCGAGCTCAGCGCACCGACGAGGATGCCGAGTCCGCGGCCGGTCGTGCAGTCGCCGGCGCACTGCACGTCGACGAGCGCATGGCCGATGACTCCGCCGGCAATTCCGCCGGCAATGATCGAGAGAAATGCGACAATTCGTGCCGTCGGCGACGGCAGTGCGGACAGGGCATTCGCACCCGTGTTCGGTTCGGTGTTCGAACTGCCGCTGGAATTCCCGTTGGACATCGACACAACACCGTATTACTACAGTCGGGTCGATGACGAGCGGTGCGACGATTCGTACGACTATCCGTGCGGCGATTCGTGAACCCGTCTTCGCCGCGGCGGTGTAAGTGTCACGTCACGGCGCTCCCCGCCGCATCCTCCACGTCGACATGAACGCTTTCTTCGTCGCGTGCGAACTCACGCGTCGGCCCGAGTTGCGGGGCCGCCCCGTCGTCGTCGGTAGTGCATCGCGTCGCGGTGTCGTTGCCGCCGCCTCGTACGAAGCGCGCCGGTACGGAATCACATCGGCGATGCCATCCGTGCGGGCCGAACGCCTGTGTCCCGACACCGTGTTCCTCGATGCGGATCATGCGTTCTACGCCGAGGTGAGTGAGAAGGTGTTCGAGGTGTTCGCCGACTTCACCCCGCTCGTCGAGGGAGTGTCGGTCGACGAGGCGTTCCTCGACGTCACCGGCGCGCAGCGTCTTCTCGGTACGCCGCACGCAATCGCCGCCGACATTCGTCGACGTATTCACGACGAGATCCACATCGGTTGCAGCGTCGGCATCGCGGCGAACAAGTTCGTCGCAAAGATGGCGAGCGAGGTCGCCAAACCCCGTGCCTCGCGGGCGGCAATCGATCCGGGTCCGGGCATCGTCGAAGTGTCCGCCGGGTACGAGCGCGAGTTCCTCGCCCCGCTCGACGTCGGTGCGTTGTGGGGTGTCGGACCGTCGACGGCCGAGCGACTGCGCGAACTCGGTGTCGCCACGATCGGCGATCTGGCCGCACTCGACGCGCGCATCGTCGAGCATGCGCTCGGTGCATCGCTCGGGCGGGCGGTGCACCAACTCAGTCACGGGATCGACGATCGCGAAGTCGTCGCCGACCGTGAGGCGAAATCGATCGGATCGGAGGAGACGTTCGCGTCGGACGTGCACGATCGTGGCGATCTGCGCAACCGGCTGCGTGACATGGCCGACGACGTCGCCCGCCGCTGCCGAGCCACCGGTGTCGCCGCTCGCACGCTCACTCTCAAAGTCCGCTATTCCGACTTCGACACGGTGTCCCGTGCACGTACGGTGCCGGCGGCAATGACGACCGTTCAGGAGTTCATGGTCGTGCTCGATCAGCTACTCGTCGAATTGCTCGGCGACCCGAACACCGACGTGCGACTCGAGCGGGGCATTCGGCTCGCCGGCGTGTCGGCACGCAACCTCGTCGCGCCGGAGGTGACGGCGCAACTCTTCGTCGACGATGCCACGCAGCGCACCGAACTGTGGCGCCAGGCCGCCGGTGCCGTCGATCACATCCGGGACCGCTTCGGGCCCGATGCCATCAGCTGACGCGATCAGCCGATGGCGTCGCCGGACATGCATACCCCACTGCGACATGTTTCGGGGCCGCCGGCCATGGTGGTGCCGCGGCGCGAAAACCCCCGGTTCGGTTGGTGTCGGCGCGCAGAACCTGCGAGACTGACGATTCAACGAGACGAACGAAGGTTGGAAAGGAGCGCCGTGCCACTGTCGGACAACGAACAGCAGATCCTGCGTCAGATTGAGCAGCAGCTCGAAGCAGACCAGCGCTTCGCACAGGCGGTGTCGTCGTCGGGCCTGTACCGCCCGTCCGTGCGCCGCGTCCGTTGGGCGGCACTCGGTGCCGTCGTCTCCCTTGTCGCCATGGTCGCTGCGCTCCAGGTGCATTTCGCCGCATCGTTCGCCGGATTCCTTGCGATGCTCGCCTGTGTGCTCGTCATCGAGCGCGAGCTGCGCCGCATGGGCAAGGTGGGGATGAGCGACATCATGGGCACGTTGCGCGACACGCGCGACCAGGCGCGCAAGATGCGCGAGAAATTCGGTCGCGACGTCAACTAGGTGCCGATGAGTCGTCCCTCCGGTCGTGTCGTCACATTGGGCACAATCGGGGCCGTCGGTCGTCGACCCGATCTGTGGCTCACCGCCGCGCGCCAGGCTTGGCGGTTGTTGCCGCGTCGCCGATCGGTGCGCGGGAACTCCTACGTCGATTTTCGGATGCACACGCAGTACGGCACCGACACGGCGCAGGTGACGGGACGTCGCCGCGCCGACGACGTCGTCGCGTACCTCGGCTGGTGTCGGGAGTGGAACGCAATGCTTCGCCGCGAGCGCACGACGTCGGTGGCGAGATCCGCGGTGCGACACAGACCGTCGGTGCCGACGAAACGCACCGACTCGGTACCCGTGGCGGCTTCCCACGACGGCAACGGGAACTGACATGCGCAGCGCGCTCGTCCTCAATGCGACGTTCGAGCCGCTGAGCGTGGTGTCGGCGCGGCGCGCAGTGTGTCTGGTACTCGCCGACAAGGCCGACATCGTCGAAGACGACGGCACCGAGGTGCGCGCGGCATCGATGGCCGTTCCGGGCCCCGTCGTCATCCGCCTGCGATACGTCGTACGCGCTCCGTACCGTCGCCGCACCGCATTGTCGCGGCGGGCCGTCTTTGCCCGTGACGGCTACACCTGTCAGTACTGCGGTCGCACTGCGGACTCCATCGATCACGTCATGCCCCGGTCGCGGGGCGGTGCACACGTCTGGGAAAACGTCACGGCGGCGTGTCGCACCTGCAATCTGCGCAAGCGTGATCGGACCCCCGAGGAAGCGGGCATGCGATTGGCAACGACGCCCCGCTCGCCCCGTGACCTTGCGTGGATCGCGATGTCCGTCGGCCGAGTGCCCGAGGCCTGGAAGCAGTACCTCACGCTCGCTGCTGCGTCGTAGCAGGCTGTCGCCCCATGCGTGCCGATGCGTCGACGTTGCACCGTGTCGATCTGCCGGCGGTCGCAGCCCTGCACCGACTGGAGGTCACCCGTCCAGCCGTCGTGCTCGGCAGCACGCAACTCGACGACGTCGTCGATGCCGAAGAAGTGCGCAAGCGTGGCGCCGACCTCGTGCGCCGGCGCAGCGGTGGCGGCGTCGTCGTGCTCGGTGTCGACGATCATCTGTGGGTCGACATCGTCGTTCCCCGCGATCATCCGCTGTGGAATGACGACGTTGCGCGAGCCGCATGGTGGGTGGGAGAGGCCTGGTGCGCCGCCTTGCACGCAGCGGGAGTCCAGGGTGATCTCGGCGTGCATCGCGACGGACCGCAGCTGCCGCCGCACGAGCGTGTTCTGTGCTACTTCGACCTCGGTGCCGGAGAGGTGACGCGCGACGGCCGCAAACTCGTTGGTGTATCGCAGCGCCGCACCCGTCACGCTGCCCGATTCCAGTGCGTCGTGTACCGGCGCTTCGATCCCGCGGACCACCTCGGGGTGTTGCGTGGCGCACCGGCGTGGCCTGCGACCCAGAACGTCGCGGAGCTCGGCGACATCCACCCCGACCGGGTGTGGCAGGAGCTGCGCGCTGCAGTCGACCGCCGCCTTGCGGGGCACTCGGGGGCGTCGGGGGAGCAGTGGGGAAAGATGTGGAGAAAAGTGGGGAGAAATGGTTGACAGTGGGGGGTAGTGGGGATAATCTCTGCGCAGTGGTGATCCACACCACAGGTTCTTCGGGGCCGGGAGCGGAGGAGGGCAGAGTCGGTGTTTGTCGGGGTGCACGAGCGTCAGCTCGATCCCAAGGGGCGCGTTGCGCTCCCGGCGGCTTTCCGCCCGCGCCTCGAACCGCGCTGTTACCTCACGCTCGGCCAGGACAAGTGCATCGACGTTCTCACCGCGGAGGCCTTCGAACTCGTCGCCCGTGAGGCGCTCGACAAGGTGCGCCGCGGCGAGATGGACCGCACCGAGCAGCGCGCGCTCGCGGCGAGCGCCGTAGAGGTTGTCGTCGACGCGCAGGGTCGGATCAACGTCGACGAAAAGCTGCGCGAATATGCGGGGCTCACCGTCGATTCGCGCGTCGTCATCAGCGGTTCGTTCGACCGCGTCGAGATCTGGGATCCGTCGCGTCACGCCCGTGTGAGCGAACTCGGCACGCAGCGCATCGGCGGTGGCCAGTGATCACCGACTGCATCGTTCGTGTTTACGGCGCACCAATCGCATTCACCGACAGCCAAGGAAAGGAGTACCGAGGAACGCTTCGACGCAGCCTGCACGGTCGTCGTTGATGTTTCGCTCATCAGCAGTCCCCCGGTTGACACAGATGGACAGCCCCAACTCCGCCCGCTTCCGTCTTCGTCATCCGGGGAGAAATCCCGGAGACACCAGTCGATCGGGGGACTGCTGATGAGCGGGGCGCACGAACCCGTGATGCTCGATGAAATCGTCGACACATTCGCCACGGTTCCGCAGGGAACGATCCTCGACGCCACCCTCGGTGGTGCGGGACACGCGGTGGCGATACTCCGGCGACACGAGCGGTTGCGAGTGATGGGAGTCGATCGGGATCCGACCGCCGTGGCCAACGCACTTGCACTTCGCGACACGCTCGCGCCGGCCGAGGCCGCGCGGTTCTCCGTGCACCACGCCCGTTTCGACCACCTCGAGTCGGTGATGAACGATGCCGGTGTCACCGAATTGTCCGGCGCACTTTTCGACCTCGGTGTGTCGTCGCCGCAACTCGACATCGCCGAGCGCGGGTTCTCGTATCGCAACGACGGTCCCCTCGACATGCGAATGGACACGACCGCGACGCTCACCGCAGATGACGTCGTCAACCGCTACGACGAGCACGCCCTCATCGACGTGCTGCGACGACATGCCGACGAGCGATTCGCCCCCCGAATCGCCCGCGCAATCGTCGCGGCACGTCCGATCCGCGGTACGGCACACCTCGCCGAAGTCGTCACCGCGGCCATTCCCGCCGCGACGCGCCGCACCGGCGGTCATCCCGCCAAGCGCACGTTTCAAGCCGTGCGCATCGAAGTGAACTCCGAGCTCGACGTCCTGCCGTCGGCGATCTCCGCCGCCATGCGTCGTACGTGCCTCGGCGGTCGCATCGCGGTGCTCTCGTACCACAGCGGCGAAGACCGCATCGTGAAGTCGGAGATGGTCCGCGCCGAGTTCGACACGTCGGCTCCGAACGTCGCCACACCGTACGCGCACCCCTCGCGCACCGCACCGCGCGTGTGGCGCAAGGTGAGGGTGTCGCCCACGCCGAGCGACGCAGAGATCGCCCGCAACCCGCGCGCCGCGTCGGCGCGCCTGCGCGTCATGGAACGGGTGGCGCAATGAGTGCAGCAGCCGCCCGCGCCCGCGCCTACCGACTCGCCGCCGGCGACGCGACGGTCGTCGCTCGTACGAGTGCGGCACGCACGGCGAGCCGCACCGCACGCTCGAACCCGTCGCAACGTTCGCGTGAAGCGACGAATTCGACCGGGTACCTGCGTCTCGTGCCGACGCCGCAGGAGATCGGCTCGCGCAGCGTCGCGGGCGTGCGGATCGCACCGCGCGTGTCACTCTTCTTTCTCTTCATGGTCCTCGGTGTCATCATGGTGATCATCTTCCAGGCGATGATCGCCGAGCAGCAGCTGCGCCTCGACTCGGTGTCGAGGAATCTCGAGCTCGCCGAGTACAACTACGAGGACCTGCGCCAGGAGCGCGCCGAGTTGCTTGCTCCGAACCGACTCCGCTACGAGGCGATGTCGCTCGGCATGTACCAGGGACTGAGTACGAAGTTCGTCGAGATCCCCGCTGATGTCGTCGCCGCAGTCGTCGCATCGACGGGGAAGATGGATCCCCAACTCGCCGATCCGCTGCCGGGTAGTCGCTCCGCAGTGGACGTCGTCAACGGAATCGCGGATCCGAATGCGCCGTTCGTCATGCCCGTCGAGGAAGTGACGGCACCATGAGTCGCGCGAGTGCTTCGTCGCGTGGGCGGGCGACGCTCGACGTCAGCGGTGCGATCCGACGCCCCGACTGGGCGGGCATGCTCGGTGACGCCGGACGGCGCACGTTCAGTCGCGGTTACGCGCAGATGACGCAGAACCTGCGTGGCGGCGAGTTGCGTCCGCGCATCTTCACGATGTTCGTCATCGTGTCGGCGCTCCTCGTCGTCATGCTCGCCAGGGTCGTCACGCTGCAGGCGATCGGCTCGGGCGACCTGCGTGAAGCGAGCGTCGCACAGCGGATGCGCACCGCGCGCATCCCCGCCGAGCGCGGCTCGATCCTCGATCGCACCGGTCGCGAACTCGCAATCCCGGTGCCGACGCGCACGATCTACGCCGACCCGCGCAAGATCCTCGACGCCGCGGGCACCGCGCGCGCCATCGCCCAGTTGCTGCAACTCAGCCCCGAGCGCGAGCTCGAGCTTGCCACCGGCATGCAGAACTCGTCGCGCAGCTTCATGTACGTCGCCCGCGAAGTGGAGAGCCAGACCGCGGAAGCGGTGCTTGCGCTCAATCTGCAGGGCATCGGTTCGTACCGCGAGGAGGGTCGTGCACTCACGACCGACGGTCTGCGTCCGCTCATCGGTCGCACGGATCCGGACGGAGTCGGCATCGGCGGCCTCGAACTGCAGTTCAACGACCTGCTCACCGGCGTCGACGGTCGGGTCGTACGCGAGGTGAACAGTCGTGGGCAATCGATCGCCTCGGGTGAATCGAGTTTCGAGCCCGCCACGCGCGGTCACAACCTGCTCACGACGATCGATCGCACGGTTCAGTACCAGGTCGACGGAATCCTCACGCAGCAGATCGAGCGCCTCATGGCGCGCAGCGGCACGGCGATCGTCATGCACTCGCGCACCGGCGAGATCTACGCAATGTCGAGCGTGCGGCGCAACGAGGACGGTACGTACTCGAGCAACGCCGGAAACCTCGCCGTCGTCGAGGCGAACGAACCCGGTTCGGTGGCGAAGGTGTTCAGCGTCGCCGCGGCACTCGAGGAGGGCGCCGTCACCCCACAGTCGACCTTCACCGTTCCCGGTGTGCAGGTCTTCAACAAGGACACGCAGTGGGAACAGGTGATCAAGGACGCGTACCCGCACGGCACCGAAGAGATGACCGTGCGCAAGATCCTCGTCGATTCGTCGAACCTCGGCACGATCAAGATCGCCGAGACGCTCGCGCCGTCGGTGCGTCGCGAGTGGTTGCGCCAGTTCGGCTTCGGCTCGAAGTCGTCGCTCGACTTCCCCGGTGAAAGTCGCGGAATCCTGCGGCGCGCGGAGGACCTGCAGGGCACCGAGGCGTTCACCTCCGCATACGGCTACGGCTATGCGAGCACCGCGGTGCAGCTCGTCGCCGCAGTGAACGTCGTCGCCAACGACGGTGTGTACGTCGCGCCGAAACTCGTCGCCGGAACGATCGATGCGAACGGATCGCGCAACGACCTGCCGGCATCGGAGACGCGACGCGTCATCTCGAGCGCAACGGCATCGACGATGCGCACGCTGCTCACCGACGTCGTGTGTTACGGAACCGCCGGTCTGGCGAAGATCCCCGGCATGTCGGTGGCGGGAAAGACCGGAACCGCGTACCTCACCGAGGGCACGGGCACCTACCTCAACGAGGACGGGTCGCGCTCGTACTTTGCCTCGTTCGTCGGATTCCTCCCGGCGAGTGATCCGCAGTTCACCGTGCTCGTCTCCGTCGATCAGCCCGACGCATCGTCGCGCGACCGCTTCGGTGGTACGGCAGCCGCACCGGTGTTTTCGCGCATCGGTCAGGTGCTCATCACCGAACTGAACATTCGTCCGACTCCCGGTGACACCGGATGCGTCGGTTCGCGTCCTGCCGAACTCGGACCGGCACACTGACATGCCGGGCTCGGCGGCGCGGTCGAAGACGTTGGCCGCGCTCATCGAGGCGGTGCGCCACGGATCGTCCACCGACGCACAGCGCGAGATCCGGCGCATCGTCATCGACGGTCGCGAAGTAGCGACGGAAGATCTCGTCGGCGTCACGATCACCGACGTCGAGTCCGATTCGCGCCGGGCGACGACGGGAACGCTCTACTGCTGCGTCGTGGGTGACACCCACGACGGTCACGACCACGCCGCGGCCGCCGTGCGCGCGGGAGCCGCGGCCCTGCTCGTCGAGCGCGAGGTGACCGGACTCCCGACGGCCGTTCCGCAGATCGTCGTCGATGATGCGCGCCGTGCCACCGGTCCCTTCGCCGCGGTGTTCCACGACGAGCCGAGCCGTCACATGCGCGTCGTCGGCGTCACGGGGACGAACGGGAAGACGACGACGGCCCACGTTCTCGCCGACGTCTTTCGCGCAGCAGGTCTCGACACTCGCGTCATCGGCACGCTCACCGGTGTACGCACGACCCCCGACGCCCCCGAGTTGCAGCGGCTGCTCGCCGCACACCGCGCCGACGGCGCCGACGCGGTCGTCATGGAAGTGTCGTCGCACGCGCTCGCCCAGCACCGCGTTGCCGGCATGCGCTTTGCCGCGGCAGTGTTCACGAATCTCGGTCACGATCACCTCGACTTTCACGGCACTCTCGAGCGGTACTTTGCGGCAAAGGCGTCGCTGTTCGACCCGCGCCTCGCCGACATGGGGGTCGTGAATCGCGACGACGTCCACGGTCGGTTGCTCATCGACGGAGCCGCTCTGCCGATCGTGTCCTACGGTCTCGACGACGCACGCGACGTCGAGGCGGGTGTCGCCGATCACGGATACACGTGGCAATCGGTGCGAGTGAGCGTCGGTCTCGGCGGTCACTTCAACGTCATGAATTCGCTCGCGGCCGCCACGGCGGCCCTTGCCCTCGGCACGCCGATCGACGACATCGTGCGTGGACTCGGCGCCGTCACCCCGGTGCCGGGTCGCTTCGAGCACGTCGATATCGGGCGCGACTTCGCCGTCATCGTCGACTATGCGCACACGCCGGAGGCGCTCGCGCGCGTCATCGAGTCGGCGCGCCGCGTCGCACGCAGCGGTCGGGTCATCGTCGTCTTCGGTTGCGGCGGCGGACGCGACGCGACGAAGCGCCCCGACATGGGTGCAGTCGCCGCGCGCGAAGCCGATGCGGTCGTGCTCACCTCGGACAACCCACGCAACGAGAATCCGGCTGCGATCATCGCCGACATCGAGCGCGGAGTGCCCGCCCAGCGGCGCAACGTACTCGTCGCAGTGGAAGAAGACCGTCGCGCAGGTATCGCCCGCGCACTGGCCGAGGCGCGCAGCGGTGACGTCGTCGTCGTCGCCGGCAAGGGGCACGAGGCGACCCAAACGATCGCTGACAGGGAGATTCCGTTCCGCGACGTCGACGTCGTGCGCGAGCTGGCGGGGACGGCGGCATGATCGCGATCCTCATTGCAGGGGCCGTGTCGATCGTGTGCTCGATCGCGCTGACGCGCGTCATGATCGCGATCTTCGCGCGCATCGGCAAGGGTCAACCGATCCTCGGGGCAGAGGACCGCGGTCCGACGCACCACATGGTGAAGAAGGGGACGGCGACGATGGGTGGCATCGCCATCCTGTTGTCCGCAGCGATCGGTTGGACCGTCGCCCACCTGCGCGACGGCCTGCCGTTCTCGACCCAGGCCCTCATCATTTGGCTCACGGTCTTCGTGCTCGCCGCATTCGGCTTCATCGACGACTTCCTCAAGGTGCGCCGCCAGCACAACCGCGGCATCTTCTGGAAGAAGAAGGGTTGGATCAGCTTCGGCATCGTGCTGCTGCTCACATGGTTGCTCGCCTCGCAGACGGGCGTGAGCGAGACGCTCTCGTTCACGCGCGCCGAGATTCCCGGCTGGGACATCAGTGGGCCCGTGTACGTCGTGTGGACCGCGCTCATGGTGTGGGCGACGACCAACGCCGTGAACGTCACCGACGGTCTCGACGGACTCGCCGCCGGATCGGCGATGTTCGGCTTCGGCGCGTTCACGCTCATCGCCTACTTCGCGTTCCGCAACGGCGAGATCTACTCGGCGATCGTCAACCCGCTCGATCTCGCGGTGCTCGCGGCGTCACTTGCCGCGGCGTGCGGGGGATTTCTGTGGTGGAACGCCGCGCCCGCGCGGATCTTCATGGGTGACGTCGGTGCGCTCGGAATCGGTGCGGCCCTCGGCATGCTCGCGGTGACGACGAACACGCACCTGCTCCTGCCCATCATCTGCGGCATCAACGTGCTCGAGGCCGGGTCGGTCGCCGTCCAGATGGGTGTGTTCAAGGCGAGCGGACGCAAGAAGCGTCTGTTCCTCATGTCGCCGATTCACCATCATTTCGAGCTGAAGGGTTGGCCGGAGACGACGGTCATCATCCGTTTCTGGTTGCTCGCGGCGCTGTGCGTCGCCACAGGCGTTGCGCTCTTCATCGCCGACTTCACGAACGAGATCAGACTCATCGGGGACGCCGTCCGCTGATGGGCACCCTCGTGTACGGGCTCGCGGTCGCCGGTCGCGCGGTGGCGGAGTACCTCGCCGCACGTGGCGAGGACGTCACCCTCGCCGACGACACGCCGACCGATGAGCACCGTGACTTCGCGCGCGCCATCGGCGCGCCGCTGCTCGAAGGTGCCGCGCTCACGACGGCCGTGCAGGATGTCGCGGGTTACGCGCGACTCGTGCCGAGTCCCGGAGTTCCCGAGTCGCATCCGATCGTGCGGGCGGCTCTCGCCGCCGGCGTCGACGTCCTCTCCGAGATCGAGTTGGGATACCGCGACGAGATGCAACGTGCGGGCGGGCCGCGACCCTTCGTTGCGATCACCGGAACGGACGGCAAGACGACGACCACGCTGATGACGGCGGCGATGTTGCGCAGCGCCGGCCACCGTGCCCGCGCCGTCGGCAACACCGAGCTGCCGCTCGTTGCCGCACTCGGCGGCGATGACACTGCGTTTGCGATCGAGTGCTCGAGTTTCCGCCTTGCGTTCACGCGTGACTTCCGCGCAGCTGCGTCGGTGTGGTTGAACCTCGCTCCCGACCACCTCGACTGGCACGTCGACGTCGACTCGTACCGTCACTCAAAGGAACGCATCTGGACGGCGGCAAAGACCGATGACGTCGCAGTTGCGCCCGTGCGCGATGCGGCCATCGTCGCTTCGGCACGCCGCAGCAGCGCGCGCGTCGTCACGTTCGGCCTCGACGAAGGTGACTACCGCTGCGAGAACGGTTGGCTGGTGTCGCCGCACGGTCGCATCGTCGAGCGATCGGCGCTCTCGCGCGATCTCCCACATGACGTGACGAACGCCCTCGCCGCGAGTGCCGCGGTGCTCGAGGCGAAGCTCGCGACACCGGCCGCCGTCGCCGATGCGCTGGGCAGCTTCCACCACGCCCCGCACCGCATCGAGTTCGTCGCGGATATCGACGGCGTCCGCTGGTTCAACGACTCGAAGGCGACGAGTCCCCACGCCGCACGCGCGGCGATCACCTCGTTCGAGAGCATCGTGCTCATCGCCGGCGGCAAGAACAAGGGGCTCGATCTCTCCGAGATGGCGCGCGACATCGACCGCATTCGTGCCGTCGTCGCGACGGGTGCTGCGGGCCCCGACGTCGCAGCCGCATTCGCCGGAAGGCGTCCGGTGCGCTCGGCTGCTTCGATGCGCGAGGCAGTCGAACACGCCCGCGAACTCGCCCGACCGGGCGACGTCGTCCTCTTGTCACCCGGTTGCACGAGTTACGACTGGTACCGCAACTACGGCGAGCGAGGCGACGACTTCCGGCGCATCGTCACCGAACTCGCGGCTCGCGCAACCACGCCGGCCGTCGTCACGACCGCCACGACGAATCGCAACGCGAAAGGAAAGACCACGACATGACAGCGACACTGAAAGCACCGTCATCGGCAACGAGCTCCGCAACGGCTTCGCTCGCCGAACGCCGCCGCCAGGCCCTCGACCGCAAGGGTGCACTCGGATACCTGAAGTTGTCCGACACGCCGCCGACACGCACGTTCTACGTCATCATGATCGTCATCTCGGTGTTCGTGAGCATCGGTCTCGTCATGGTGTTGTCGGCATCGTCGATCACCTCGATCAACCGCGGTGGCTCGGCGTGGACGATGTTCTCGCGCCAGCTCATGTGGGCGATGGTGGGCACCGCCGCGGCGATCGCCACGTACCGAATGCCGTACCACATCTGGCGGCGCATCACACTGCCGACGCTCATCGCCGCGTTCGGTCTCAACCTCCTGCCGTTCACGCCGCTCGGCGTAACGATCAACGGCGCGAACGCATGGGTGTCGATGGGGCCGGTGAGCTTCCAGCCCTCGGAGTTCCTGAAGTTCGCCCTCGTCGTGTACGCGACGAACCTGCTCGGTCGCCGTCAGCGCGAAATCACCAATGCGCGCCGCACGTTCCTCCCGGTCGCGGCCGTGTGGGGCGCCTCGGCCGCATTGTGCATGGCCCAGCAGGACCTCGGCGGTGCGATCGTCATGTCCGCGATCGCCGTGACGGTGCTGTTCATGGCCGGTGCGCCGCTGCGTTGGATCAGCCTTGCCTCGCTCACCACGCTCGTCGGCGGTATCACGCTCATCCTCATGAGCGCGTCGCGGCGCAACCGGTGGCTCGCTTTCTTCAACCTCGAGGCGAACAAGGAGCACACCGGCTACCAGGTGTACCAGTCGCTGTTGAGCATCGCCAACGGCGGCATCGCCGGTGTCGGTCCCGGTGAGGGAACGAGCAAGTGGGGTTACGTGCCGCTCGCACACAGCGACTTCATCTTCACCGTCATCGCCGAGGAGTTCGGTCTGCTCGGCTCGAGCATCATCATCCTCGGCTTCCTCGTGCTTGCGTTGTGCGGATTCCAGGTCGCACTGCGTGCACGCGACCGCTTCGGTGCGTTGCTCGCCGCGGGCATCACGTCGTGGTTCGTGTTGCAGGCGTGCATCAACATTGGTGGTGTCGTCGGTGTGATGCCGGTGACGGGTCTCACGTTGCCGCTCATCTCGTACGGCGGTTCGTCGCTGCTCATCACTCTCGCCGCCGCCGGTCTCTTGCTCAACGTCGCACGCAACATGCGCCAGGGAGCGTCAACTCCGCGCGACTAGCCTCGCGGGCGACATGTTCGCCGTCGTGGCTGGTGGGGGTACCGCGGGCCACGTCATCCCCGCCGTTGCGCTGCTCGAGCAGTTCCGCGAACTCGGTTGGCGTGCCGACGAGCTCGGCTACGTGGGTTCGCTGCGCGGTCCCGAGTCGCGCCTCGTCGCACCGCTCGGGGTAGCGATGCAACTCCTCGCCGTCGACGGCCTGCAACGCAGTCTGAAACCGCGGGCGGTGCTGCGTTCGCTGCTCGCGGGTGTGCTTCTCGTGCGCGCGGTGCGCGACGTGCGGCGCCGGTTCGAGCGCGATCGACCGCAGGTCGTCGTCAGCGTCGGGGGATTTGCGAGTCTGCCGGCAACCATCGCCGCGCGGCGCTGCCGCATTCCCGTCGTCACGGTGTCGTACGACGCGGTACCCGGTCTCGCGACGCGTCGCCAGGCGCGCAACAGCGTGTGCAGCGTCGTCGCGCACCCGGATTCACCGCTGCCGCGTGCGCGTGTCGCCGGTGCGCCGGTGCGCTCCGCACTGCGCCACTTGGATGTTGCGACCCGTCGTGATGATGCCCGGCGGCGACTCGGGCTTCCCGCCGACCGCACGGTCGTCACCGTCGTCGGTGGCTCGCTCGGTTCGCGGATCCTCAACGAGGCAACGAGGCAATGCGTCGAGTCGTTGCGCGACCGCACCGATCTCGCCGTCGTCCACCTGTGCGGCACGCGTTATGCGGCCGACGAGATGCCGACGCTCCCGACCGGCGCGGGCATCGCGTACCGGCGCATCGAGTACGTCGACGACATGAGCGACGTATGGGCCGCGACCGATGTCGTCGTCTGTCGTGCGGGTGCGAGCACGATCGCCGAGATCGCCACGATCGGTGTCGCCGCAATCGTCGTGCCGTGGTCGGGCGCCGCCGGTGACCACCAGACGCTCAACGCCCGCGCTCTCGAACGCGACGCCGCGGCGATCGTCTGCGCCGAGCGCGACGTCGTCGCTGCATTGCCGGGGCTCGTTGCGTCCCTCGTCGACGACGGATCCCGCCGTCACGATCTCGCCTCCCGTGCCCGCGGACTCGGCGCGCTGCACCGCACCACGTCGATCGCCGACGTGATCATCGATGCGGTCGGGGCTCGACGTCCGCTCGTCGATCTCTCCGCGGCCCGAGCAGTGCACGTCGTCGGTGCGGGAGGACCGGGAATGAACGCCCTCGCCGTCATCCTCGCCGAAATGGGTCACCGTACGACCGGAAGCGACGTGCGCGAGTCATCGGCCGTGCAACGCCTGCGCGACCTCGGCGTACACGTGAACGTGCCGCACGATCCGCACGTTGTCGTCGGCTGCGACGCGGTGACGCATTCGTCGGCGATCCGTGCCGACAACGTCGAGCTCGCGGCGGCGCGCCGCGCGGGGGTGCGCGTCGTGTCGCGGGCGACGATGCTCGCCAGCGTGTGTGCACGCACGAACGCGGTGGCCGTCGCGGGCACGCACGGAAAGACGACGACCTCGGCGTTGCTCGCGACGATGCTGCGCGACGCGGGAATGGACCCCGGCTACTACATCGGCGGCGAGGCGCGCAGCCTCGGTGGCAACGCACACTGGGGCACCGGTCCGTTCGTCGTCGAAGCCGACGAGAGCGACTCGACGCACACGGCGCTGCATCCGCGGGCCACGATCCTCACGAACGTCGACGTCGACCACCTCGACGAGCACGGCTCGCTCGAAGGCATCGTTGCATCGTTCGACCGCTACCTCGCCGCGGTGCCCGGACCGTGCGTCGTCTGTGCGGACGATCCCCGCGCCGCCGAGCTGGCCCAACGCCACGGCGCAATCACGTACGGAGTTTCTTCGGATCACACCGCCGCCACCGCACGTGCCGACATGGAAGCGCGCGACGTGCGATTCGCGCACGGCGGGGCGACGTTCGCGGCGCACTACCGCGGCACGTCCCTCGGCGAAGTGACCCTGTCGTTGCGCGGTCGGCACAACGTGCTCAACGCACTCGCCGCGCTGACCATGGCACTCGAGCTCGGCGCCGACTCGGCGAGCTGTCTGCGCACGCTGACCGACTTTCGCGGCGTCGAGCGGCGTTTCGACACCCGACACGTCGTCGACGGCATCACCCTCGTCGACGACTACGCACACCTCCCGGCGGAGATCACCGCCGTACTCGCCGCGGCGCGCGGTTCCACCGATTCCTGGTCACGCGTCGTCGCCGTGTTCCAGCCGAACCGCTTCAATCGCATGGCCGTGATGTCGCCCGAATACCGCGATGCATTCGTCGGTGCCGACCTCGTCGTCGTCACCGACATCTATTCGTCCGGTACGACCCCGATCGCCGGTGTCACCGGGAAACTCGTCGTCGATGCGGTGCGCGCCGCGCATCCTCAGGCGCGGGTGGAGTGGCGGGCGACACGCGAAGAACTCGTCGACTTTCTCGCCGGCGAATTGCGCGCGGGGGACGTGTGCATCTCGATGGGATGCGGCGACATCGAGACCCTCCCCGACGAGGTGGTGGCGCGTCGGCGAGACTTGACGCGTGGCGCCTGACGACACGACCGACTACACGCGCACGACGCGATCACTCGACCGTGTCGGTCTCATCCTCGGTGCGCGCGTGCGACGCGGCGAACCACTGGCGGCGCTGACGACGTACAAGGTGGGTGGACGCGCAGCGTTGTTCCTGCGCGCGCGGTCGATCGACGACCTGCATGCGGCGGCGAACGTCCTACGGGAGCACGATGTTCCGGTTCTCGTCATCGGACGCGGCAGCAACCTGCTCGTCGCCGACGAGGGCTTCCCCGGTCTCGTCATCACGCTCGGGGACTTCGCCGACGCGATCGACCTCCCGCAACGCGGGGACCGCGCGTACGTCACAGCGGGTGCCAACGTCACACTGCCCGTGCTTGCGCGACGCTGCAGCGCGCACGGTCTCACGGGAATGGAGTGGGCCGTCGGCGTGCCGGGATCCGTCGGCGGTGCGGTGCGGATGAACGCCGGTGGCCACGGCAGCGACATGGCTTCGTCGCTCACGCTTGCGAAGGTGTTCCACCTGCGCAAGGGGATCGTCGCCAACGTCGCTGCACGCGATCTCGGTCTGCGGTTCCGAGGCAGCGACTTGCAGCCTCACCACGTCGTGCTGTCGGCGAGCGTCGAATTGTCCTGGGGTGACGTCGCGACGAGCGAACACGAGATGGCCGAGATCGTGCGCTGGCGTCGCGAAAACCAACCCGGTGGCCACAACGCCGGATCGGTCTTCGTCAATCCGGCGAGCGGCGATCGCTCCGCGGGGGCGATCATCGACTCGCTCGGTCTGCGCGGCTTGCGCATCGGTTCGGCCGAAGTCTCGATGAAGCACGCCAATTTCATCCAGGTCGACGACGATGGTCGTGCCGAGCACGTGGCCTTGCTCATGGCGGAGGTGCGCCGCAGGGTGCGCGCGGCGACCGGCATCGATCTGCGCAGCGAGATCAGGCTCGTGGGTTTCGATCCCGAACTCGCCGCCGAGGCGGGAGCAAACATCCTCGATACCGGCTCCGGCAGTGCCGGCACGTCACGACTCGAGCAGGTGTTCGGCGGGGGAGTGCGTGATCCGTCGATCACGATGAGTGCGATCACTCCGCCGATTCCCGAGGCTGTGCGCGACGAATTGCGTGAGTTGTTCGCCGATGAGACGAACGGTGTCGAGAACGATCTCGCCGGCGACGAATCGCAGTTCGGCGACACGTTGCTCGGTGACGACACGTTGCTCGGTGACGACACGGTCTCTGATGACGACACGGGCTTTGATGACGACAGGCGCCGTGATGATGCATCCACTGATGCTCATCACGGCACCGAGCACATGAACATCGAGTACGCGAGTGCCGAACGCGTGAATGTGGTGTCGATCGCCGATGGCACCCCCGCCGCGAAGAGCGACCCGGCTGGCGACCCGGATGTCGACCCGGATATCGATTCAGTCAGCGGTGCCACCGAGGCAGCGACCGATTCCGGACTCCTCGTCATCGATGACGAATCACTGCGACTGCCCCACGAGCGCGCCGAGGGTTCGGCGGCGGGTTCGGCGGCGATCCTCGCGTTCCCGCCGACGGAGCCGCACGACCGGCCCCGCCGGCGCGCTCGCCTCGCACGGCGATTGCGCCCAGATCTGCGCGTCGTCAGCGTCGGCGTTCTCGGTGTGCTGCTGCTCGGCATGGTCGTTCTTGCGTCGCCGTTGTTCGGTGTGCGCCGGGTCGATGTCACGGGTGCGCAGTACGTCGATGCCGAGGTCCTCGCACGCGTCGAGGAGTCGATGCGCGGTACGAGCGTGTTCACCGTTGATCTCGACAGCGCGCGTCGGCGTATCGAGGGGGATCCGTGGGTGAAGAGTGCGCGGTTGCGCTGGTACCTGCCCGATCGTGTCGTCATCGACATCGTCGAGCGCACGCCGGTGGCCTGGTTCGTCGGGGTCGACAACCGCTCCCGGGTACTCGACATGGACGGCCGGGTGCTCGCCGTCGAGGACGGTCAACCCGTCGGCTACCGGCGTGTATCCGGCGTCGGCCCAAATCTCACGCCCGGGAGCACGGCGGCACCGATCTACCGTGCCGCCGCTCAACTCGCCGTATCGATGCCCGAGGAACTCGATCGCCGCGTCGAGACCGTCGCCGTGCTCTCACCGGAAGTGCTCGGCGCGACACTGCGGGGCGGCACGGAGATCGTCTTCGGTGCGCCGAACGACCTACGCAACAAGATCATGCAGGTTGTCGTCATACTCCGCCGCCAGGATCCGGCAACCATCGCCCGCATCGATGTCTCGGGCGGACAGCCCATCGTCACGAGCAGATAGCCGCAGTCGCGTGCACCCGCACGTACACGAGGGCGGGGTAGTGATCACGCCCTCCTCGTCGCGTCGCTAGTGTTGCTGAACAGTCAGTTCACATCGAGCCTGTCTCAGTCTCGACATCAACCTCAGGCCCATCGCAGCACGGATTCCGTGTCACGATCGGGTCGACATCACCGGAGAACACACATGCCGTCAACGCCGCAGAATTATCTCGCCGTCATCAAGGTCGTGGGCATCGGTGGCGGTGGCGTCAACGCCGTCAATCGCATGATCGATGCGGGACTGCGCGGAGTCGACTTCATTGCGATCAACACCGACGCACAAGCCCTGTTGATGTCCGATGCACCGGAAAAAATCGACATCGGACGCGAGATGACCCGCGGGCTGGGTGCCGGTGCAGACCCCGAGGTCGGCCGTGCGGCTGCCGAGGCGCACCGCGACGAGATTCAGGAGCATCTCGCGGGTGCCGACATGGTCTTCATCACTGCCGGCGAGGGCGGTGGAACGGGAACCGGTGCGGCTCCCGTCGTCGCAGAGATCGCAAAGGCCGAGGGTGCATTGACGATCGGCATCGTCACCCGGCCGTTCTCCTTCGAGGGTCGTCGTCGTGCGATGCAGGCCGATGCGGGCATTTCGCGTCTGAAGGAAAAAGTCGACACGCTCATCGTCATTCCGAACGAGAAGTTGCTCACGATCTCCACCGACAAGACCACGCTGCTCGACGCCTTCAAGCGCGCCGACGAGGTGCTCATGCAGGGTGTGTCGGGAATCACCGGAGTCATTACGACCCCGGGTCTCATCAACACCGACTTCGCCGACGTGAAGACGGTCCTGTCGAGTGCCGGTACCGCACTCATGGGCATCGGCGTGTCGAGCGGTGACAAGCGCGCGATCAACGCCGCGCATGCGGCAATCACGTCGCCGATGCTCGAGTCGGCGATCGAAGGTGCGCGCGGCATCCTGCTGAACATCGCCGGTCCGTCCGACATGGGTCTGTTCGAACTGAACGAAGCGGCCGAAGCGGTACAGCGCGTTGCCCACCAGGACGCGAACATCATCCTCGGCACGGTCATCGACGACGATCTCGGCGACGAAGTGCGCGTCACCGTCATCGCCGCCGGATTCGAACGCTGGGACGCAGGTGCCGGTCGCGCAGCGACGCGCGTCGACGCCGCCACCCGCGGCGAGCCGCGTCCCGACTCGACGAAGGGTTCGCGCTTGAAGGACATCTTCGGCTCGACGCCGCCGAACGACGGATTCGACGACGACCTGGACGTCCCCGACTTCCTGAAGTAACACCCCGCGTGCAGTCCGAGTCCGTGGCTGCCGCCGTCGCCGAGGTGCGTCGCGAAATTGCCGCGCATGCATCACGTCCGAGAGTGCGACTGTGCGCCGTGACGAAAGGATTCGGTGCCGGGGCCATCCGCCTCGCCCGTGACGCCGGCTGCGAGGCGATCGGCGAGAACTATGCCCAGGAGTTGCAGTCGAAGATGACCGAGCTCGGTATCGAGCCGCGCCCCGAGGTCCACTTCATCGGTCGCATCCAGAGCAACAAGATCCGGCTCGTCGCCGCGTGGGTCGCGGTGTGGCAGACCGTCGATCGTCGCGAGATCATTGCCGAAATCGCCCGCCGCGCCCCGGCCGGTGCGCGCATCATGATCCAGGTGAATGCCGCGATGGAATCGGCCAAGGGGGGGTGCCGCCCTGACGAGATCCCTGCGCTGCTCGCCGCCGCCGCCGACAACGGCATCGTGGTCGACGGGCTCATGACGATGGGTCCGACGTCACAGGATCCCGAGGACACCCGACTCGTGTTCCGTACGGTGCGCCGGCTCGCCGACGACCACGGTCTCGTCGGGTGTTCGATGGGCATGTCGGGCGATCTGCGCATCGCACTTGAGGAGGGCTCGACCCTCGTACGCATCGGAACGCGGTTGTTCGGAGAGCGTCCCGTGCGCCGTTCGCCCGCTGGGGTACTCTGACAGCATGTCGATGTTCCGCCGAGCAATGGATTATCTCGGTCTCGGTCCCGACGAGGCGTACGACGACTACGACCAGTCGGTGGCGCAGCAGCGCCCGGCGCCCCGCCGTCGCCAGGCACCCGTCTATGAAGACGACGTGTACTACGAGGACGACGAAGAAGCGATGTACGAAGAGGAGCCGGCACCCCGTCCGCGTACCCGGCCCCGGGTCGCCGATGATTCCGGCGTCACCGTGCGTCCGCTCGGAGGTGACACGTCGAAGACGGTGCGACCGCTCGCCACCGCAACGGTTGATCCGCTGCAGGTGAAGCCGACGCGTTACGACCATGCGCAGGAGATCGCCGATCGCTTCAAGAACGGTCAACCGATCCTCATGAACCTCGTCGGCACCGACAAGGAGACGAAGCGTCGTCTCATCGACTTCGCCTCCGGTCTGTGTTACGGACTGAACGGAACGCTCGAGCGCCTGTCGGGCGACATGTTCCGTCTCACGCCCAACGGCGTGCGAATTCCCCGCGACTGACGCGGTGACGATCGCGCATCAATCCCCCTCACGTCAGGAGTACCGGCCATGATTTCCCAACTCGTCTCGCTGTACACGTTGCTCATTTTCGTGCGCATCATCCTTTCGTGGTTCCCGATGAACCCCGGTGGTCCGCTCGCCAGCGTCACGAATGTGCTCTTTCGTCTCACCGAGCCCGTGCTCGGTCCGGTGCGCCGTGTCATTCCATCGCTCGGACCCTTCGACATCTCGCCGATCGTCGTCGTGTTCCTGCTCGGAATCGTGCAGCGCATGCTCGCCAGCGTGGGTCTGTAGATCGGACCGTCTTTCGTGACGTATCCCGAGGTCGACTCGCAGCCCAACCTTCCCGCACTGGAGGAATCGATCCTCGAGTACTGGCGCACGGACGCGACGTTCGAGGCGTCGGTTGCGCGTCACGCACGGTCCGAGCGCGCGGGTGACGAGGCGGAATTCGTCTTCTACGACGGTCCGCCGTTCGCCAACGGTCTGCCGCACTACGGTCACCTGCTCACGGGCTACGTGAAGGACGCGATCCCGCGCTACCGCACGATGCGCGGCCAACGCGTCGAACGACGCTTCGGTTGGGACTGTCACGGACTTCCCGCCGAGGCCGAGGCGGAGCGTCAGCTCGGCATTTCGGGGCGCCAGGCGATCACCGATTTCGGCATCGACAAGTTCAACGACCACTGCCGCACGTCGGTGCTGCAGTACACGAGCGACTGGCGCAAGTACGTCACTCGCCAGGCACGGTGGGTCGACTTCGACAACGACTACAAGACGCTCGACGTGCCGTACATGGAGAGCGTCATGTGGGCATTCAAGACACTGTGGGACAAGGGGCTCATTTACGAGGGGTTCCGCGTGCTGCCGTTCTCCTGGGCGCTCGAAACCCCGCTGTCGAATTCCGAGACGCGCATGGACGACGCGTACAAGCAGGTGCAGGACCCGGCGCTCACCGTCGGATTTCTCCTCGAGTCCGGTGAGCGCCTCCTTGCCTGGACGACGACGCCGTGGACCCTGCCGTCGAACCTCGCCCTCGCGGTGTCACCCGACGTCGATTACGGCGTGTACGAACGCGACGGCGTGCGGTGGGTGCTCGCCGAAGCGCGACGTGGCGCGTACGAGCGCGAACTCGACGGCGCCGAACGAGTTGCGACGTTGCGCGGCTCCGACCTCGTCGGTCGGACGTACACCCCGCTGTTCGATTACTTCGCCGATCGCGCCGCTGCGGGGGCGTTCCGCGTGCTCGCCGGCGACTTCGTCACCGTCGATGACGGCACGGGAGTCGTGCACCTTGCCCCGGGCTTCGGCGAGGACGACCAGCGCGTGTGCGCCGACGCCGGTATCGACCTCGTCGTACCCGTCGACTCGCGCGGTCGGTTCACCGCCGAGGTGCGCGATTACGTCGGCCAGCAGGTGTTCGAGGCGAACCCGACGATCATCCGCGCGTTGAAGGAGCGCGGCGTCGTGCTGCGTCACGAGACGTACGATCACTCGTACCCGCACTGCTGGCGCACCGGCACGCCGCTCATCTACAAGGCCGTGAGTTCGTGGTTCGTGAAGGTGACGGCGATCAAGGAGCGGATGCTCGAGCTGAACGAACGCATCACCTGGGTGCCCGACCACATCAAACACGGCAGTTTCGGCAAATGGCTCGAGAACGCCCGCGACTGGACGATCAGCCGCAACCGCTTCTGGGGTTCGCCGATTCCCGTGTGGCGCAGTGACGATCCCGCGTACCCGCGCATCGACGTGTACGGCAGCATCGCCGAACTCGAGCGCGACTTCGGCACGTCGGTGAGCGAGTTGCACCGGCCCGAGATCGACTCACTCGTACGACCGAACCCCGACGATCCGACCGGTCGTTCGATGATGCGCCGCGTCCCCGAGGTGCTCGACTGCTGGTTCGAGAGCGGTTCGATGCCGTTCGCCCAGGTGCACTACCCGTTCGAGAACCGCGAATGGTTCGAGGCGCACTACCCGGGTGACTTCATCGTCGAGTACATCGGACAGACGCGCGGCTGGTTCTACACGCTGCACGTGCTCGCCACCGCCCTGTTCGACAGGCCCGCGTTCTCCAGTTGCGTCAGCCACGGCATCGTGCTCGGCGACGACGGGCAGAAGATGTCGAAGAGCCTGCGCAATTATCCGGACCCAATGAAGGTGTTCGACACTTACGGCGCCGACGCGATGCGCTGGTACCTCGTGTCGTCGTCGATTCTGCGCGGATCCGACTTCGCAGTCACCGAGGACGGCATTCGCGACACCGTTCGACAGGTCATCCTGCCGCTGTGGAACTCGTGGTATTTCCTCTCGCTGTATGCAAATGCCGCCGGCACCACGGGTCGCGTCGATGCATCGAGCACGGACGTGCTCGATCGCTACGTACTCGCCAAGACGAATGCACTCGTCCGCGACACGACCGCGGCGTTCGAGCGCAACGATCTCTTCGATGCATCGGCACGGGTCCGCCTGTTCCTCGACGCGCTCACGAACTGGTACATCCGCCGTTCACGCGACCGGTTCTGGGTCGGTGATCAGGCGGCGATCAACACGCTGCACACCGTGCTCGACGTCGTATGTCGTGTTTCGGCACCGCTGCTTCCGCTGACGACCGAAGCAATTCATCGCGGTCTCACCGGCGAGCGCAGCGTGCACTTGCGCGACTGGCCGACCGTCGCCGAAGTCGGAGCCGACGATGATCTCGTTGCGGCGATGGATCTCGTGCGCGACGTGTGCTCGGCGGTGCTGTCGGTACGCAAGGCGCACTCGCGACGCGTGCGTCTGCCGCTCTCGAAAGTCGTCGTCGCGGCGCCGAACGCCGAGATCCTGCGGTCGTTCGAACGGATCATCGCCGACGAGGTGAACATTCGCGAGGTCGTTCTGTCGTCGGATCTCGATGCTCACGCGCGCCGCGAACTCGTCGTCACCCCGGCGGTGCTCGGTCCGCGACTCGGCTCGTCGACGCAGAAGGTGATCGCCGCGGTGAAGGCGGGGGCGTGGACCCGCGATGTCGACGGCAACGTCGTCGCCGGCGGAATCACCCTCAACGAGGGTGAGTACGCGCTGCGGCTCGTCGCTACGGCCGATGCATCATCGGTGGCTGCGACCCTGTCAGACGGCTCGGGAATCGTCGTCGTCGACATCACCGTCACGCCGGAACTGCAGCGGGAAGGCACCGCCCGGGACCTCATCCGCCTCATCCAGCAAGCCCGCCGTGACGCGGGATTGTACGTGTCTGATCGGATCATTGTGAGCATCGGCGTGCCAGCCGAGGTACACGATGTCGTTACGGAGCACCGCGAGATGATCGCCACCGAGACCCTCGCACACGACATCGTCTTCGTCACCGGGCGCCCGACGAATGCGACCCTGGACGAGGAAGCCGTCTTCGTGGGGGTGGAACGGCTACCGTGACGGGGTCCCGTGACGCCCGGTCACGGTGGTGAACGTCGAAAAGGGGAGACCACGATGGCAGCGTCCAAGGCTCGTCCACGCCGGTCGACACGAGCGCGCCGGTCCGGGTCATCGGCCAAGCGTGCCGGGTCGGCTGCAAAGAAGTCCGGGGCAAAGAAGTCCGGGGCGAAGAACGCTGCGGCCAAGAAGGCTGCAGCGAAGAAGCTCGCCGCCAAGAAGGCCGCAGCGAAGAAGCTCGCAGCGAAGAAGGCCGCAGCACTCAAGGCTCTCCAGTTGAAGCGCAAGAAGGAAGCGGCCGCCCGGGAAAAGCGCAAGAAGATCGAAGCCGCACAGCGCGCTGCACGCCTGAAGAAGCAGAAGCTCGAAGCGGCCGCGCGTGCAAAGCGCAAGAAGATCGAGATGCAGCGCGCCGCACAACGCCGTCGCGTCGAAGAAGAGAGGCGTCGCAAGGCAAAGGCGCGTGCCGAGATGCAGCGCAAGAAGCAGGCGCAGCGCAAACTCGAGATGCAGCGCAAGGCCGCCGCGCGCAAGAAGTTGGAGGAAAAACGCCGACTCGAGCGCAAGCGGGCCGAACTGGCACGCAAGAAGTTGAAGGAAAAGCGCGAGGAAGAAAAGCGCCGCAAGGCGGCGAAGATCGCCGCCGAGAAGGAGCGGGCCAAGCGCAAGCGCGAAGCCGAACTGGCCCGCCAGAAGATCGCCGCCGAACGCAAGGCCGAGCGCGATCGCAAGGCTGCCGAGCGACTCGCCGAGAAGACGCGCAAGGAAGAGGAGCGCAGGCTCGAGCAGGCGGCGAAACAGCACGCGATCATGCTGAAGAAGCGCGAACAGGAGCGTGAGCGTCGCGAGAAGCAGCAGGAGCGCGAGCGGATCGAGGCCGAAAAGGCCCGGTTGCGCGCCATCCGCGAGGCCGAGGAGGCGCGTATTCGCGAGGAGCAGGAGCGGGCCCGGCGCAAGCCCGTGAAGCCGCCGATCGTCAAACTGCCCGCAGAGGACGGCATCGTCCCCACGAAGGAGTTCGATCTGAAGTTCCTCCAGTCGCAACGGACGTTGCTGCGCGAGCGTCGTGCCGAGTTGGTCGGTCAGGCGCGCCGTCTCACCGACGAAGCAAACGAGATCGTCGCCAACCAGGAAATGGGTGACGTGCAGTTCGACGAGGAGGGCGGCGAAGGCGACACCATGGTCGTCGAGCGCGAGCGCGACCTCACGCTGTCGGCCCAGGCCCTCGCCCAAGTCGAGGCGATCGATGCGGCCCTGAAGCGCATGGAGATTGGCGAGTACGGCTACTCCGCGTACTCGGGACTGCCGATTCCGCGCGAGCGTCTCAAGGCACTGCCGTGGACGACCGAACTCGTCACCGAGCGCGCGGGCGGTCTCGGATCTCGATGACCCCGGCTGACACGGCGTCGGCGCCGCAATCCGCGCCGCGTCGTGGCGTGCCACGAGCATGGTGGCTGACCGTCGCCGTCGTGCTCGTCCTCGATCAGGTGACGAAGGCGTGGGCGGTGGACCGTCTCGGAGACGGTTCGGTCATCAAGATCGTCGGTTCGTTGCAGTTCCGCCTCGTCTACAACCGCGGAATGGCGTTCTCCCGCGGCGAGGGATTCGGACCGCTCATCGGTGTCATCGCATCGATCGTCATCGTCGTGCTCGTGCGCTGGGTGCGCCGCGCCACACCCGATGTGCGTGCAGCGGCGGTGATGTCGATCCTCGCCGGTGCGACGGGCAACGTCATCGATCGCCTCACCCGCGGATCCGGATGGATGCGCGGTCCCGTCGTCGATTTCGTCGACGTGCAGTGGTGGCCGGTCTTCAACATCGCCGACGCGGCAATCAGCTGCGGCGCCGTTGCGCTCATCATCCTCTCGTTCGTGCCGCAGCGTGCGGCGCCGGGCGGCGAGGCGGGAGAGTCACCGGCACGATGAGCGACGATTCGACACGGCACGCCGAGTCGACCGGCGACGGATCCGACGACACGACGTTCGTCGGCGGGGCCGTGTCGGCCGACGATGCCGTCATCGCGACGATTATCGAAGAGATTCCGGCGTCGCTCGACGACGTGCGCCTCGACCGGGTCGTCGCCCTCGTCGCCGACGTCAGTCGAAACGTCGCCGCCGATCTCGTTGCCGGTGCGGCCGTGCGCATCGACGACGTCGTTGCATCGTCGGGCAAGGAGCGTGTGCGCCGCGGTCAGACGTTGCGCATCGATCTCACCCGCGTGACGGGACCGCAGCGTCCGCTCGCCGATGCGTCGCAGGCGGTCGACGTCCTTCACGAGGATGCCGACGTGCTCGTCATCAACAAGCCCGTCGGGCTCATCGTGCATCCCGGCGCCGGCCACCCGACGGGGACGCTCGTCAACTACCTCCTTGCGCGCTATCCGGAGATCGCCGACGTCGGTGATCCGTTGCGCCCGGGGATCGTGCACCGTCTCGACTCGGGAACGTCGGGTGCAATCGTCGTCGCGCGTTCGCAGCGCGCCTACGACTCCCTCGTCGGCCAGTTGGCGAGTCGCTCGATGTCGCGCGTGTACGAGGCTCTCGTGTGGGGCACTCCCTCCGCACAACGCGGTGTCGTCGACGCTCCCATCGGGCGCGATCAGCGTGACGCGACCAAGATGGCCGTCGTCATCGACGGACGCCCGGCGCGCACCCATTACGAGGTGCTCGAAACGTTCCACGATCCCACGGCGATCGCCCACGTCGAGTGCCGTCTGGAAACGGGTCGCACCCACCAGATTCGTGTTCACATGTCATCGATCGGACATCCCGTCGTCGGTGACGCGGGGTACAACGGTGTGCGCCCGGCACTGCGCGCCGATCGTCCGATGCTGCACGCCCGTGAAGTGGCGTTCGATCATCCGTCGACGGGGGAACGTTGCACGGTTCAGGCGCCGCTCGCCGACGATTTCGTTCGTCTGCTCGACCGACTTCGCGGCTGAGTCAGGAGGGCCACTCGCCCGCGCCGCGTGCCGCGGCTACGACGCGAGCGAGCGTGTACTGGCCGAGATGGCTGCGCATGTGGTTGCCGACGGAGTTCCAGATCGCAAGCAGCACGCACTGCCCTTCGTGGTCGCACGCTCCGTCGGAGTGCGGCTGGCCGAAGTCGCCGAGCGTGATCGGACCGTCGACTGCGGCGAGGACGTCGGAGATGAGAATGTCCTCGGGCGCGCGGGCAAGGGTGTAGCCGCCGCCGACCCCGCGCTTTGAGCGCACGAAGCCCGCACCCTTCAGCGCGAGGAGGATCTGCTCGAGGTAAGGCTGGGGAAGTCCGGTGCGTTGGGCGATGTCGCGCACGGACGTCGGACCGGCATCGTCGGTGTGCAACGCGAGGGAGAGCAGGGCACGACAGGCATAGTCACCCCGTGTCGAGACGCGCACCAGACCATCGTAGGCAAGGGGCGGGAGCCGCGGCGCAGACAAGGGTCGGCGGGGATGTCGGCGACGGTGACGATGCGCATCGCGCGTGTGCGGTTGACTGAATGCGTGGCGAACACGGTACGCGGCACCGAGCCGCGCAAACCCGATTACGACGGCGCGTGCGTGAGCAACGTCGTGCCGACCCTGCTCGGTGCCGGTCGACACGCGCAGTGGCCGGAGTGGATGCCGACTGCAGTGCGTGATGCCGCTGCCGTCGTCGTCATCGTGCTCGACGGCTTGGGTCGTCACCAGCTCGATGCGCGCATCCCGCTCGTTCCCATGCTCGCCTCGATGGAGTCGCGCACGGTGACGACGGTGTGTCCGACGACGACGGTCACCGCTCTCACGTCGATCGTCACCGGGGCGACACCGGGCGAGCACGGCCTCATCGGCTACCGCATCGACTTCGCCGGCTCGGTCGTGCAGATGTTGCGATGGGCCGACGATCGCGGTGACGCCCGCCGCCGCGTACCGCCCGACATCGTCCAACCGTGTCCGTCGTTCCTCGGCGCCCGCGTTCCCGTCGTGAGCAAGGCCGAGTTCGAGGGCACGGCATTCACCGAGGCGCATCTGCGCGGCGTTCGTCACCGGGGTTGGCGCGCGGCATCGAGCATCCCGGTCGAGGTCGGTGCACTCGTGCGCAGCGGCGAGAAGTTCGTCTATTGCTATTACGACGGCATCGACAAGATCGCCCACGAGAGGGGCTTTGGCGACTACTACGACGCCGAGTTGCGAACTGCCGATCGTCTCGTTGCCGATGTCGCCGCCGCCGTGCCCGCCGGTACGGCGATCGTCGTCACGTCCGACCACGGACAGGTGCACGTGGGTGGCGCAACGAAGTTCCTCGACGATTCGGTCACCCGCAACGTTCGCCACCAGTCGGGTGAGGGGCGGTTCCGTTGGTTGCACGTGCGCGACGGTGCCGTCGGTGACGTCGTCGCTGCTGCACGGGAAAAGCACGGCAGCGAGGCGTGGGTGATGACCCGCGACGAGTTGCTCGACGGTGGTTGGTTTGGGCGGCGGGTCCAACCCGACGTGCGCCGCCGCTGCGGCGACGTTGCGGTGATTGCGCATGCCGATGTGAGTTTCAACGACCCTGCCGAGCATTCCGCATTCGACTTGCAGTGTCGTCACGGTGCACTCACCGACGCCGAGATCGACGTACCGCTCCTCGCCGTCACGGTGTGACAAGCGTCCGCGCTCGTCGGCTCTAGCGCACGGCGGGGCCACAACGTGCGGCGGGGCGAAACCGCACAGAGAGGACACCTAGTATCTCGGCACGCGACGGACCGGGATCGAGGTGTGCGGTGATGACGAATGACGGGAACGGCAACGCTGAGCGGGGGGAGTTGCTCGACATGGCGAACGGCGTTCCCGCGTCACCCGATGCCGCCGCCGACGGCACCGAAGAGACGGTGTCGCAGCCGGCGAAGGTGATGCGCATCGGTTCGATGATCAAGCAGCTCCTCGACGAGGTGCGCCAGATGCAACTCGACGGCCCGAGCCGCGAGCGACTCGGAGAAATCTACGACCGCTCGATCATCGAGCTCACCGGTGCACTTTCGCCCGACCTCCAGGAGGAGTTGCGTACCCTCGCCCTGCCATTGCGCGACGGCGATGCTCCGACCGATGCCGAACTGCGCGTCGCCAAGGCGCAGCTCGTCGGTTGGCTCGAGGGGCTCTTCCACGGCATCCAGGCGACGTTGTTCGCCCAGCAGATGGCCGCGCGGCAGCAGCTCGAGCAGATGCGTCAGCTGCCACAGCCCGACGCGCGCGACCCCCGCCCCGGCACTTACCTGTAATCCCGCACGACAGTGAGTGCGTCGTTCGCCCATCTCCACGTCCACACCGAGTACTCGATGCTCGATGGTGCGGCACGGATCGGGGAACTCGTCGACAAGGCGGTTGAGGACGGTCAGCCCGCAGTCGGCATCACCGACCACGGGAACATGTACGGAGTGCTCGACTTCTACCGGGCGTGCCGCGACCGCAACGTCACCCCGATCATCGGCACCGAGGCGTACATGGCGTACGAATCACGTACGGAGCGACCGGCGCGCCGCGGTCGCGTCGACGACAGCGGTGGTGACACCGAGGCGGGCCGCAAGCTCTACTACCACATGACGTTGCTGTGCGAGAACGACGTCGGTTACAGGAATCTCGTCAAGTTGTCGAGCCTCGCCTTCCTCGAGGGGTACTACTACCAACCGCGCATGGATTGGGAGTTGCTCGAGCGTCACCACGACGGACTCATCGCCACGACGGGATGTCTCGGCGGACACGTCCTGCAGTCGCTGATGAAAGGCAACGAGAGCGAAGCACTGCGAGCGGCGGCGCGCCTGCAGGACATCTTTGGCAAGGACAACCTCTTCGTCGAGTTGCAGGACCACGGACTCGTCGAGCAACGCCGCACCATGGCGGGACTCATCGACATCGCGCGCAAGATCGGCGCACCGTTGCTGGCGACGAACGACAGCCACTACGTACATCGTGACGACGCACGCGCCCACGACGCACTGCTGTGCGTGCAGACGGGTTGCACCATCCACGATCCGAACCGCTTCAAGTTCGAGGGTGAGGAGCACTACCTCAAGACGGCCGCCGAGATGCGCCAACTCTTCTCCGACGTGCCCGAGGCGTGCGACAACACGCTGTGGATTGCCGAGCGGGCGAAGGTGAACATCGACACCGATCGCATCGTCCTGCCGCACTTCCCGATCCCGGCCGGATTCGCCGACGATCGTGCGTACCTCGAGCACCTCGTGTGGAGCGGCGCCGAGAAGCGCTGGGGTGCGCCTCTGCCAGAGGACGTCGTCGAGCGTCTCGCCTACGAGTTGCGGATCATTTGCGACATGGGGTTCGCGTCGTACTTCCTCATCGTGTGGGACCTCATCCGCCACGCCCGCGAGAGCGGAATCCGCGTCGGTCCGGGTCGCGGTTCGGCGGCGGGTTGCGCAGTGGCGTATTCGTTGCGCATTACCGACCTCGATCCGATCAAGTACGACCTGCTGTTCGAGCGGTTCCTCAACCCCGACCGCGTGTCGATGCCGGACATCGACATGGACTTCGACTCCCGCTACCGCGACGAGATGATCCGCTACGCGGCGGAGAAGTACGGCCGGGACCGCGTCGCGCAGATCATCACCTTCGGCACGATCAAGGCCCGCAACGCGGTGCGCGACGCCGCAAGGGTGCTCGGTTATCCGTACGCGGTGGGCGACCGCGTCGCCAAACTCATGCCACCCGTCGTCATGGGTCGCGACACGCCGCTGCGGTACTGCTTCGAGGAGAGCGACAAGCACCGCGACGGCTATCGCGCCGCCGGCGAACTACGCGACCTGTATGCCAAGGACGACGACGTGCGCAAGGTCGTCGACGTCGCGCGCGGCCTCGAGGGACTGAAGCGTTCCGTCGGCATCCACGCCGCGGCGGTCGTCATCACGAAGGACCCGCTCACCGAGTACCTGCCCATCCAACGCAAACCCGAGTCGGGGCAGTCACCCGACGAGGCACCGATCGTCACCCAGTTCGAAATGCACGGAGTCGAGTCGCTCGGACTCCTGAAGATGGACATCCTCGGGCTGCGCAACCTCGACGTCATCACCGACACCGAGGCACTCATCAAGCGACGCGACCCCGGTTTCGACATCGATACCGTCCCGCTCGACGATCCGGCGACGTACGAACTGCTCGCCGCGGCGAACACGATCGGCATCTTCCAGCTCGAGTCGTCGCCGATGCGGGCCCTCCTGCGGTCGCTCGTGCCGCAGGAATTCGGTGACATCGCCGCCGTTCTCGCCCTGTATCGACCGGGCCCGATGAGCGAGAACATGCACAACGATTACGCCGACTACAAGAATGACCGCAAGGCGGCGAACTACTTCCACGACGACGCGAAGAACGTACTCGGCGACACGTTCGGGCTGATGATCTACCAGGAGAGCATCATGCGCGTCGCGCAACGCTTCGCCGGGTACACGCTGGCCGACGCAGACTCCCTGCGCAAGGCGTGTGCGAAGAAGAACCCGAAGGAGATGGCCAAGCACCGCCCGACGTTCATCGACGGCGTCGAGGCGGCGGGTTACGGTCGCGCGCTCGGCGAAAACCTCTTCGGCGTCATCGAACGCTTCGCCGACTACGCGTTCACGAAGAGCCATGCCTTCGGGTACGGACTCATCACGTACCAGACGGCCTGGCTGAAGGCCCACTTCCCGGTCGAGTATCTCGCATGCCTTCTCACGTCGGTGAAGGACAACACCGACAAGGCTGCGGTGTACCTCGCCGACGCGCGGGCCAACGATGTCGTTGTGCGCACTCCGGACATCAATACGTCGCGCGTGAACTTCGAGCCGATCGAGGGTGAGAGAGCGATCAGTTTCGGTCTGTCGGCCATCCGCAACGTCGGAGAGGGGATCGTGCGTCAGCTCGTCGAACATCGTGACGCGAGGGGACCGTTCACCTCGTTCCACGATTTCGCCGACCGTGTTCCCGAACAGGTGCTGAACAAGCGGACCATCGAGTCACTCATCAAAGCGGGTGCCTTCGACTCGCTCGGTCATCCGCGCCGCGGGCTGCTCGTCGTGTTCGAAGCGATCATCGATCGTGCACTCGAGCGACGCCGTGAGCGCGATCAGGGCGTGATGAGCCTGTTCGGCGACGACGGGGCCGGCAACGGCGCCTTCGACGAACGCGTCGACGTTCCCGATCTCGTGTTCGACAAGTCCGAGCAGTTGCGGATGGAGAAGGAGATGCTCGGCCTGTACGTTTCCGACCACCCGTTGCGCGGCCTCGAGGGCGTCCTTGCCCGGAATACGACGTGTGCCATCGCCGACGTCGCCGAGCGCGAGGAGGACTTCGCCGCCCTCGGTGGTGTCATCAGTGCGCTCGACCGCAAGTTCACCCGCAAGGGTGAGCAGATGGCCACCTTCGTACTCGAGGACCTCGCCGGATCGATCGAAGTGACGGTGTTCCCGAAGACCTTCGCGTCACTCGGTCACCTGCTCGCCGACGACCGCATCGTCGTCGTGCGCGGTCGACTCGACAGGCGCGACGACTCGCGCGTCAGCGTCATGGCGTCCGAGGTGAAGATCATGGAGGGAGTACGCAACGCACCCGAGGCGGTGTACATCGACGTCACTCGTTTCCCGCTCGGCGAGAGCGAGATGGCGGATCTGCGCGACACCCTGCAATCGCACCCCGGCGAGGCTGCCGTGTATCTCTCGTTCGGAAACAAGACCGTGAATCTCGGACGCCAGTTCGCCGTCGACGTCGACAAGGTCATCGGCCTGCTACGCGCGAAGTACGGAAGTGCGGTGTCCCTGAAATAGTGCGCTGACGCGGCGCCTTTCGCCGCGGCGGCTGCCGGTGCTCGGGTGAAATCGGGGACTCTTGCTGGCAGAATGGAGGGGTGAAAGTTGACACTCGCGACGCCTCGGCCCTGACCGACGCGGATTTGGACGATTTGGCCGCCATGGGCGGAGCGTTCGACATCGGTGCGGTGTCAAAGGCGAAGGAAGCGTGGGTGCTGCACACCGCGGCCCGCGACCAGGGAAAGTTGCTCGGCTTTTCGTTTTCCACCCTCGAGCGCATCGGCGGAACCCCGTGCGTACTGCTCGGCATGCTCAGCGTGAAGCGCACCGCGAAGCGCGACACCGTCATGCGCGGGCTCATGTCCGAGGCGTACCACCGTGCGCTCATGGCGTTCCCCGACGAAGACGTCGTCGTCGGTTCGCGATTCGCCTCGCCCGACGCCCTCGAGGCGTTCAAGGCTCTCACCGACATCATTCCCCGCCCGGGCCACCGTGCCGTCGGTGAGGAGCGGGCATGGGGTCGCCGACTCGCGCGACGCTTCGCCGTCGAGGCGAACTACGACGAGACGAGTTTCGTCGTGAAGTCGAACGGGCAGAGCGGTTTCATCGACCACGAGCCGGCGAAGAAGCCGAAGATCGCCCCCGAGGTTGCCGCGCTCTTCAAGTCGGTGAACGCCGCCAAGGGTGGCGTGCTCATCGTCCACGGTTGGACGATGGCCGAGTCGCTCGCCAAACTCGGCAAGCAGTAACTCCGCCGCGCAGTGGAGTTCGTCGACCTCGTCCGCACGAGGCGCATGACCCGTGCCTTCTCCCGGCGTGACGTGTCCGACGATTTCATCGTCGATCTCGTCGACCTCGCGTCGCGCTCCCCGTCGGCGGGCAAGTCGCAGGGGTGGAACCTCGTCGTGCTGCGCGGCGACGCGACCGAGTCGTTGTGGGGTCGGACGTTCACCACGGAGTCACGGGCGGCCTTCCGATGGCAGGGGATGTTCGACGCACCGGTCGTCGCACTGTCATTTGCCGATCCGCACGCGTACCTCGCGCGCTATTCCGAACCCGACAAGGCGCACACGGGTCTCGGTGAGTCAGTCGGGAGCTGGTCGGCGCCGATGTGGACGATCGACGCCGCATTCGCGACGATGACGCTCATGCACGCGGCACACGACCGCGGTCTCGGCGCGTTGTTCTTCATCGTCGACAAAGGACGCAGCGACGTACTCGATGCACTCGGTGTACCGACGCACTGGGAGTTGCTCGGTGCACTCGCTCTCGGTTGGCCGTTGTCGACGACGAAGAGCGCCGGGAAAGACGGTGATTCCGTGCACGGTCCGGGACGCAGTGCCGGTCGCCCGCGGCGCACCGCGGAAAGCATCATCCACTTTGATACGTACCGTGGCGCCACCGGTAGCGGCACCACGGGTAGCGGCAACGCGTAACGACGTCACGCCGTGGCGGCGACGCGCCGCCACACGATGCGCGTCAGCCGGCGAGAGCAGTGCGCAGCGCGGCGACGAGCTCGTCGCGCGTCGATGCCGGAGCCTGACAGGCGTAACGGCGGCATACGTAGACGAAGCCGTCGCGACGGTCGGCAAACAGCGGTGAGTCGTACGGCTCACCCCAGCCGAGCACGACCGTCGGCAGCCACTGGCGCTGCAGGTACGCGACCATCTCGGGACGATCACCCGTGACGGCTATCTCCGTCGGACCGACGTGGCGCAAGTGCAGTGCAGCGAGCAGGTGGGGGAATGCGGTCGGCGCCGACGTCATGATGCCTGCAAGCAGGCACAGGATGTCATCGGCACGTTCCGCGTAGTGCGCTGCCCCGGTGAGCGCGGCGAGACGCTGCAGCGCGAGTGCCGCGACCGAGTTCGCCGCCGGAGTCGCGTTGTCGACGAGGTCCTTCTGGCGCACGATGAGCCGTTCACCGTCGTCGGGAGTCGTGAATACGCCACCCTCCGCCGCGTCCCAGTGATGGTCGATGAGTTGGTCGGCGGCATCGCGCGCGGCGCCGATCCAGCGCGACTCACCGGTGAGCTCGGCGAGGCGCGTGAACGCGTCGACGAGATTGGCGAGGTCGGCGGCCATCGCCGGTTGACGCGGGGCCACCGTGGCGTCGCGGTGCCACGTGCGCACGAAACGTCCGTCATCGCGACGCATCTTCGCGAGCATGAATTCGCCGGCGCGAACCGCGGCACCCTTCCATGCGTCGCGTCCGAGCGCACCGGCGGCCTCGGCGAGCGACGAGATCATCAGCGCGTTCCACTCGCAGATCACCTTGTCGTCGAGACCGGGGCGGTGACGTGTGTTGCGCGCGGCAAAGAGCAGTGCCCGGGCCCGCTCGATCGACTCGGGGCGCAACAGTTCGCCGCGGTGCGACAGGCGGCAGGGGATCGACCGCCCCTCGAAGTTGCCGGCGTCGGTGATCTCGTACCACTCGAGCGTCTCGTCGACGAACTCGGCGGGAATGATGCGGCGCACCTGGTCGGGCGTGAAGACGTAGAAGTGGCCCTCGTGCGAGTGTCCGTGTTCGTCGAGGGAGTCGGCGTCCTCGGCACTGTGGAACGCGCCCTCGGGTGACGTGAGGTCGCGCAGCACGTATTCGATCGTCTCGATGACCACCTGACGCCAGCGTTCGTCGTTGAACACGAGCGACGCATGCAGGTACGGGCGCACGAGCAACGCCTGGTCGTACAGCATCTTCTCGAAGTGTGGCACGAGCCACTTCTCGTCGACGCTGTATCGGGCGAACCCGCCGCCGATGTGGTCGTACATTCCGCCCGACGCCATCGCGTCGAGGGTGGTGGAGAGCACCTCGCGCGTTCGGGGTGACTCGTCGTTGAGGTACGAGCGCAGAAGCAACTCGAGTGCCATTGTGCTCGGGAACTTCGGCGCGCCACCGAAACCGCCCCAACGCTCGTCGAACGTGGAATGCAACTTCTCGATCGCCATCGTGAACACGGCGATGTCGGGCAGGTTGTCGGCGGCGGGTATTTGCGACGTGCGACCGATGTTCTCCACCAGCGCTTCGACGTTGGCGTCGATGTCGGCGCGCCGAGTTCGCCATGCGTCGTCGATGGCATTCATCAACTGGACGAACTGGGCCTTCGGGTAGTACGTGCCGCCGAAGAACGGCTGCGCCGTCGGTGTGAGGAACACCGTCATCGGCCATCCGCCGCGCCCGGTCATCGCCTGGACCGCATCCATGTACACGGCGTCGACGTCCGGACGCTCCTCGCGGTCGACCTTCACGTTGACGAAGAGGCGGTTCATCACCGCGGCAACGTCGGCGTCCTCGAAACTCTCGTGAGCCATGACGTGGCACCAGTGGCACGCCGAGTATCCGACCGACAGGAGCACCGGCACGTTGCGTCGCCGAGCCTCGGCAAATGCCTCGTCGCACCACGGCCACCACTCGACGGGATTGTCGCGGTGCTGTCGCAGGTACGGCGACGTCTCACCGCCGAGACGGTTCGTCAGAGGCGCACCGTTCGTCACCGTCGCACCGTCACGCACCGACGGCGTGGTAGCCGCCGTCGACGTGGACGATTTCCCCGGTTGTTGCCGGGAACCAGTCGGAGAGCAGGGCGACGCAGGCACGGGCGACGGGTTCGGAATCGTGGATGTCCCATCCGAGCGGTGCACGCGGATCCCAAATGTCCTCGAACTTTGCGAACCCGGGAATCGACTTCGCCGCCATCGTGCGGATGGGGCCCGCGGCGACGAGATTGCAGCGCACGCGTTTCGGGCCGAGTTCGCGGGCGAGATAGCGGTTGAGCGACTCGAGTGCCGACTTCGCAACGCCCATCCAGTTGTACGCCGGCCAGGCGACGGTGTTGTCGAAGTCGAGCCCGACGATCGAGCCACCGTTCGGCATCAGCGGAACGAACGCATCGGCCAGGGTCTTCAACGAGTATGCCGAGACGTGCATCGCCGTGGCGACGTCCTCCCAGCCGACGGCCATCATGTCGTCGCCGAGACATGCCGCAGGTGCGAAGCCGATCGAATGGAGCACGCCGTCGACGTGCCCGAGCGACGCCGCGACGGCATCCCGGGCGCTGCCGACGTGCTCGGGCACGGTCACGTCGAATTCGACGACCTCGGGTGCAACGTCGAGCTTGCGCGCGGTGCGCTCGGTGAGGGAAAGACCGCGCCCCGCGCCCGTGAGCACGATGCGTGCTCCTTCGCGTTGCGCGATTTGTGCGACGCCGAACGCAATCGACGTGTCGGTGAGCACTCCGGTGACGACTATGCGCTTGTTCTCGAGAATGCCCACGTGGCTACGGTAGTGGACGTGCAGTTGAGCGACGGGGCCACGATCGGTTATCTCGGTGGCACCGGACCCGCGGGCAGTGCACTCGCCGTGCGTCTCGCCTCGGTCGGTTTTCCCGCCGTTATCGGTTCGCGAACGACCGAACGCGGCGAACAGGTGGCGGCCGAGCTCGTTGCGCGTTGGCCGTCGCACATGTTGCCGATCACCGGCGGTGACAACCGACTCGCTGCGCGTTGCGACGTCATCGTTCTCGCAACGCCGTGGGATTCGGCGGCGACGACCGTCAGCGAGGTCGCCGACGACATCGCGGGCAAGGTCGTCATTACGATGGCGAATGCCCTCGTGCGCGTCGGCAAGGAGTTCCAGCCGCTCATCCCGCCCCGCGGGAGCATCGCCGCGCACGTGCAGGCCGCGATTCCGCGCTCGCACGTCGTCGCGGCGTTCCAGCACCTGCCGGCGAACGAACTCGGGAACCTCGACCACGGCGTCGACAGCGACGTGCTCATCTGCTCCGACGATCCGCGGGCGACCACGGTGACGATGTCGCTCGTCGAACGCATCGCCGGATGTCGACCGCTGAATGCCGGGCTCCTGTCGAATGCGCTCGCGATCGAGGCACTGACGGCGGTGTTGCTCCAGCTGAACGTGCGCTACAAGACGCGCGTCGCACCCCGGTTCACGGGCATACCCGAGAAGTGAGCATGCGGCTCCACGACACCGCCCGTCGCGAGGTCGTCGACTTCGATCCGGGTGACGAGGTGCTCATGTACACGTGCGGGGTGACGCCGTACGACGCGACTCACTTGGGCCACGCATTCACCTTTCTCTCCTACGACGTGCTCATGCGCCGGCTCATCGATTCGGGTCGCGCCGTGAAGTGCGTGCGCAACGTCACCGACGTCGACGATCCGCTCTTCGCAAAGGCACGCGAGCTCGGCGTGCACTGGCTCGATCTCGCGTTCCGCGAGGAGGCACGCCTCAACGACGATCTCGCCGCGCTCAACGCGCTCGAGGTGTACTCGCGCCCGCGTGCATCGTCGGCGATTCCCGACATCCGCGGGTTCATCGGCATGGTGCTCGACCGCGGCTACGCCTACCGCGCCGGCGGCTCGGTGTACTTCGACGTGTCGCGCAGCGAGAAGTTCGGTGCGCTGTCGGGACTCGACCGCGACACGATGATCACGCTGGCACGCGAACGCGGCGGCAACGTCGACGACCCGAACAAGCGCGACCCGCTCGACTTCGTCCTCTGGCAACCGTCGTCGGGTGACGAACCCGCATGGGACACGTTGTGGGGTGCGGGTCGGCCCGGCTGGCACATCGAATGTTCTGCACTCGCATTGCGCGAGCTCGGCACGACGATCGACCTGCACGGTGGCGGCACCGACCTCATCTTCCCGCACCACGAATGCGAGCGAGCCCAATCGGAAGCGGCGACGGGTGAGCCGTTCGTGCGTCACTGGATGCACGTCGCGATGGTGTGGATGGACGGACACAAGATGTCGAAGAGTCGCGGCAACCTCGTTTTCGTCGATGCGCTGCGCCGCGCGTACGACCCGATGGCGATCCGCATGGGAATCATCGAGCACCACTACCGCACCGAGTGGGAATGGGACGATGAACTCGTGGTACGTGCCGGACAACGCCTGCACCGCTGGCGCGCGGCGACGAAAGGCGACGGTCGCGCGGCGCTCGACGACGTGCGCGCCGCACTCGACGACGATCTCGATACTCCTGCCGCCTTTGCCGCAGTCGACGCGGCTGCCGCTGCGGGCTTGCGCGCGACCGATGCCGCGATGCTCCTGGGCGTCACGCTCTGAGCGCCCGTCGCGTTTCTAGACTTCAGCGCACATGTCCGCCTCGTTGATCAGCGTCACGCTGCCCGACGGTTCGTCGCGCAGCCTCGAGTCCGGGGCCACGGCGGCCGACCTCGCCGCCGCGATCGGGTCGCGACTTGCGAAGGCGGCCGTCGCTGCGGTCGTCAACGGCGCCGAAGTCGATCTCGCCGTGCCCCTGCCGGACAACGCGCGCGTCGCGATCCTCACCGCCGATTCCGACCCCGGTCGTCACGTGCTGCGCCACTCGACGGCGCACGTGCTCGCCCAGGCGGTCCTCGCATTGTTCCCGGGTGCGAAGTTCAGCATCGGTCCGGCGATCGAGGATGGCTTCTACTACGACTTCGAACTTCCCGGTGCTCGTACCTTCAGCGACGAGGATCTCGTTGCCATCGAGACGAAGATGCGCGACATTGTCGACGCCGACCAGAGCTTCGTGCGCAGCGAAGTGTCGCCGAGTGAGGCGCTGCAGGTGTTCGCCGATCAGCCGTACAAGTGCGAGATCATCACCCGCGTCACGAGCGGTGCCGCGGACAGCACCGACGCCGACGAAGTTGGCGGGGGTGATCGCGTCAGTCTGTACCGCAACGGTGACGGATTCGTCGACCTGTGTCGCGGACCGCACGTGCCGAGCACCGGGCGACTCGGTCACTTCGCATTGCGCAAGGTGGCCGGTGCGTACTGGCGCGGTAACGAAAAGGGGCCGATGCTCCAGCGCATCTACGGAACTGCGTGGGAGTCGAAGGCGGCACTCGCCGACCACCTGCACCGACTCGAGGAGGCCGAAAAGCGCGACCACCGCCGCCTCGCCGTCGAGATGGATCTGTTGTCGTTCCCGTCGGAACTCGGCGGGGGTCTCGCTGTGTGGCATCCGAAGGGGGCCATTGTTCGCAAGTTGATGGTGGACTACAGCCGCGAGAGGCACCAGAGCGGCGGGTACCAGTTCGTCTACACGCCGCACCTCGCGAACGCGAAGTTGTTCGAGACG
>CAZIME010000003.1:0-86833 GCA_964540395.1 uncultured Bifidobacterium sp. | reverse complement strand
AAGACGCGCCCGCTGCGCATCGCTGCCGTGCGCGGCGATGCACGTCTTGCTCTCGGTAACGCCATCGGCGACGCGATGGCGGCGCGCGGTGATGCCGAGAACCGGGTGGAAAAGGCGCGCACGAAGTACATGCGCGCGCCGCTCGTTCTCGTCGTCGCGTCGGCGGTGGGTGAGGACGAACACGAGACGCGGGAGAACGAGTATTCGGTGGCTGCCGGAATGCAGAATGCATTGCTGCTGCTCGAGTCGATGGGTCTCATTTCGCTGTGGAGTTCCCCGAACGAGGGCTGCAACGACGCGATCACGTCGTTCTGCGGATTCGCCCCGACGGATCACGTCGTGGGCATCTTCTACGTCGGTTGGCCGCAACGGGAGCTTCCGCGCAAGGAACGCCCCGCACCCGTCGTCGTTCGCCTGGGGGAGTAGCGCGAACCGCCGGCGACGCGGGTCGTGACTAACGTGACCGGCATGGCAGCCCCGAGATTGCACGGGGGTGAAGCAACCGATGAATCGCTGAATCTCACGATGTCGGCACGCGCCGTTCCCGTCTACGACGCGGTGCGCCGTTTCGTCGCCGACGTCGTCGAGCCGCGCACCGCGGAGTTCCACGAACTGGGTGCCGGTCGGGCGGACCGATGGTCGTACACCGACGCTCAGCTCGCACTCCTCGAGTCGTTGAAGAGTGCGGCTCGTGCCGCCGGTTTGTGGAACATGTTTCTTCCCGAGTCGTCAGGTGGTGCGGGTCTGTCGAATCTCGACTACGCGTACATTGCCGCCGAACTCGGTCGCAATCCGATCGCGTCCGAAGTGACGAACTGCAGTGCGCCCGACACGGGGAACATGGAAGTGCTCGAGCGTGTCGGCACGCCCGAGCAGAAGAAACGATGGCTGGAACCGTTGCTCGCCGGCGAAATCCGTTCGGCGTTCGCGATGAGCGAACCCGGGGTCGCCTCGTCGGATGCCCGCAACGTTTCCTGTCGCGCGGTGCTCGACGGTGACGAATGGGTGATCAACGGCGAGAAGTACTACATCACCGGTGCAGGAGACCCCCGCTGCAAGGTGCTCATCGTCATGGTGCTCACGAGCCCGGATGCCGCGTCGTACAACCGGCACTCACAGATCCTCGTACCGATGGACACTCCCGGCGTGCAAGTGCTCGGCGCGATGGAGGTGTTCGGCGAGGACGACGCCCCGCACGGCCACATGCACCTGCGATTCGACGACGTCCGGGTGCCGGCGTCCAACGTGCTCCTCGGTGAAGGGCGCGGTTTCGAAATTTCGCAACTGCGGCTCGGACCGGGTCGCATCCACCACTGCATGCGCTCGATCGGTGCAGCCGAGCGGGCACTCGACTTGATGGTCGAGCGCGGATTGTCACGGCACGCATTCGGCAAGCCACTCGCGTGGCTCGGCAAGAATCCCGAAGTCATCGCCAAGGCGCGCATCGAGATCGAAGCGATGCGGCTCATGGTGCTGCGTGCCGCCCGTGCGATGGACGTACTCGATCCGAAGCAGGCACGGTTGTGGGTGAGCGCGGTGAAGGCGATGGTTCCCGAGCGGGTGTGCAACATCATCGACGAGGCGATCCAGATCCACGGTGCGACCGGTACGTCCCAATGGACGCCTCTTGCACGGCTGTACGCCGCGCAGCGCACCCTGCGACTCGCCGACGGCCCGGACGAGGTGCACTGGCACGTCGTCGGTCGTGCGGAGATCGCGCGCCACGAAACGGACCGTTCCGCCGATGCGGTCGAACGTGGCACGATGGGGACATGACGCCCTTTACGCGACTCCGCCGATTGAACGTCGCTGCGGCGCTCCTTCATCTCGGACAGGCCATCGCCGTCGCGGCACTGGCCAACGACTTCGCACTACCGGTCACCGGCTTCTACTGGAACGACGTACCGAGCGGTGAACTCGACCCGTCGCGACTCGTGCGCGAGTTCGACGTCCCGATCGCGTGGGGAGTGTTCGCGTTCCTCTTTTTGTCGTTCTTCTTCCACGCGCTGGTGTCGTTCGGCCCGGGTCGCCGCGTGTACGAGGCCGAGGTGACGAGGGAGCAGAACCGCTTCCGTTGGGTCGAATACTCGCTGTCGTCGACGGTGATGATCATCATGATCGCGATGGTGTTCGGCGTCACCGACCTCGCCGCCCTGCTCGGACTCGCCGGGGCGAACGTCTCGATGATCCTCTTCGGCTGGATCATGGAGGTCGTCAACGAGCCCGGAACCGCCGTGTGGTGGACGCCGTACTGGTTCGGTTGCATCGTCGGCATCGTGCCGTGGATCGCGCTCTTCTTCTACGTCGTCGGACCCGGATCGAACACGCCGTCGTTCGTCTACGGAATCTTCGTCAGCCTGTTCATCTTCTTCAACCTGTTCGCCCTCAACCAATGGCTGCAGTACCGCCGTGTCGGCAAGTGGGCGGCGTATGCCTACGGCGAGCGCGTGTACCTCGTACTCAGCCTCGTGGCGAAATCGCTCCTCGCCTGGCAGATCTTCGGCAACACCCTCGCGGTGTGAAAGGAATTTCCATATGAACGTCTCGGCACAACGAATGTTCAACATCTCCGCGCTGTCGGAGACGGTCTCGGGTCCCGGCTTCGCGGTGACGGTTCCGCAACACGTCACGGCGCGCGGATCGCGGGCGTTCCTCGTCACCGACTCCGGAGTACGCGGCGCGGGAATCGTCGATCCGATCGTTGCCGCCCTCGAGCAGGCCGGCATTCCCACCCGCGTGTTCGACGAGGTGTCGCCGAATCCGACCGACGTCAACGTCGCCGCGGGAGTTGCGGCGGTGCGTGACTTCGGCCTCGATGGCACCGTCGTCGTTCTCGTCGGCGGGGGATCGGTGATGGATTGCGGCAAGTACGTCGCACTCGCCGCCACGAACGATGTCACGAACCTCGATCTCGCTTTCGCCCCCGACCTCGATGCGAACGACCGGATCGACTTCGCCACGCTCGCACCGAAGCGGCAGGCAACGGTCAACGGTCTGCCGACGATCGCAATTCCCACCACGTCGGGTACGGCGAGCGAAACGAACGGTGGCGGTCTCATCACCGATACGCGAACCAACCCCGTGGTGCACCGCAAGCTCACCTTCACACATCCGTCGATCGCACCGGTCGTCGTCATCCTCGATCCGACGGTGACGACCGGGATGCCGCCGCGGGGTACCGCTGCGTGCGGAATGGACGTGCTCACCCACGCCATCGAGGCGTACACCTCGGCAAACTCGAACCCCTTCGCAGACGCACTCGCGTTGCACGCGATCCGACTCACCGGTGAGTGGTTGCCGCGCGCAGTCGCCGACGGCAAGGACCTCGAGGCCCGCGCGCAGATGCACATCGCCGCGCACCTCGCCGGCCGCGCATTTTCCTCGGGTCCGCTGCTCGGTCTCGTGCATGCGACCGGACACCCCATTTCGGGACAGTTCCACCAGGCACACGGTCAGACGCTGGCAACGATGCTGCCGCACGTGATGCGCTTCAACCGTGACCTCGTTGCCGACCGGTATGCCGACGTCGGCTCGGCACTCGGCACGGAACATGATCCCGATGCGGCGATCGCGGCCGTCGAGCGACTCTCGGCGACGGTGGGCACGAACAGGACACTCGGCGAGTTGGGTGCATCGCGCGCGAACATCGACGCTCTCACCGTCGATGCATTGCGCGACCTCATCATCCTCAATACGCCGCGGTACCCGTCACGCCGCGAAGTGGCCGAGCTGTACGCAGCAGCCCTCTAGGCGCTGAAGACCTCGCGCCGGACTATCGCGGCGAGCGTCGTCCAGTGGGCGGCGAGACCGGGATGCAACTCGTACGTGCCGACGACGTCGAGCGGAACCCATTCGACGTTCGAGCTCTCGTGGTTCGCGGCATACGCCCCCGCGTCATCGGTGCACGTCGCAATGACGGTGTCGTAGCGCCAGTTGCCGTGGTCGTCACCGAAGATGTGCACGACGGTCACGCGCGTCGGATCGATGCCCACTTCCTCCTGCGCTTCGCGCAGTGCGGCATCGCGGATGTCCTCGTGGGAGTCGCGCGCTCCTCCCGGAAGAGCCCAGGTGCCACCGCCGTGCGTCCAACTCGCACGCAACTGCAGCAGTGCGTGCGGCGACGCCATGTCGAGGCGCACGAGCAACAAACCCGCGGCTCCATGCCGACCCCAGTGGTCGAGGCCGCACGCGCAATGCACGAAGCCGTCTCCGTCACGATGTGCCATGGCGACTAGTGAACGTTCTCCGTCAGTTGCGAACCACGAATCGACCAGCGCTGCGCAGCGAGTATGCGCGACGCCGTAACGAGGAAGACGATGACGACACCCGAGATCAGGAAACTCACGGTGCGGCCGTACAACTCGTACGTAAAGCCGGCGAGTGACGACGACACGCCACCGGTGAGTGTTTGCGCTCCACCAAGGAGTCCCTGCGCGCCGGCCTGACGCTCGGCGGGCGCCACCGATCCGATGGCAACACCCGCGCCCGTCACGGTCATCCCGTCGTTGGTCATGTGAATGAGCAGGATTCCCATGAGCACGAGGGGCGAAGAGAAGACGCCGTACGTCGCCATGCACACACCACCGACGAGCAGTCCCACACCGGCGGCGCGGTACGGTCCGACCGACTGCACGAACTTCCCGCCGCGGGGCCCGAGGACGATGAGCGGAATCGCAAACAGCGAAATGCCGACGTTGGCCATCCACGACGGTGCGCCGATGTCATCCATCATCAGTACCCACAGCGAATCGAAGGTGCCGATCATGTAGAAGAGCGCGACTCCGAGCAGCACTGCCGCAGTGATCGCCCGATTGCGTAGCAAGTCGACTGCAAACCGCTCGGTCGGCTGATCTTGTTCGGTCGTTTCGGGGATGTCCTCGCGCAAGAGGAAGATCGCCGACACGAGAAGCAAAACACCCACGACGATGTACGGAGCGGGAATGCCGAACGGTGCAACCAGCAACGTGGCGAGCACCGGTCCCATGGCAAATCCCGCCACCTCGCTCGACAAAACGCGCCCCAGGTTGCGTCCGAGGTTCGCGGGATCGGCGACGATGATGACGCGGCGCATCGCGGGCAAAGCCGAGCCGATGCCGAGACCCGAGACGAACCGACCGAACAACAATTCGGGCAACGAATCGGCGAATGCCATGAAGAAGTTGCCACCGATGGCGAGGCCCAACCCGACGATGATCAGCCGACGTGACGCACCCCGATCGGCGAGTGGTGCGATGAGGAGTTGGGCAACGAACGACGTGAAGAAGCCGATTGCGATGACGAGTCCCAGCGAACCCTCGGAGATTCCGAACTGGTTGCGGTAGTCGTCGAGCATCGTGAACATCACGCCGTAGGAGGATGACTTGACGAAAATCGCCAAGAACAGCGCAATGAGCAGTCGACGCCGGGGCACCACGCGAGGCTACCGACGAACCGCGCCCCGGGCATTTCGTGCGACAATGGCGCCATGAGTTCCCCGGCGTTCATCGATGTCACGAATCCCCACGATGGTGCGCTCGTCGGTCGGGTTGCACGCGCAACCGTCGATGACTGTCTCGATGCAGTGCGCACGATCAACGAGGCATTCCCCGCATGGAGTCGGACGGCTCCGCGCGAACGAGGCGAGGTGTTGCGTCGTTCGTTCGAGACAATGATCGCTCGTCGCGATGAACTGGCTGCGCTCATCGTGCGGGAGAACGGCAAGGTTCTTGCCGATGCAACCGCCGAGGTGACGTACGCGGCGGAGTTCTTCCGTTGGTTCGCCGAGGAAGCGGTACGCATCGACGGCGATTACCGTCGTGCACCTTCGGGTGCGAACTGGCTGCTCGTCATGCGACAACCGGTCGGACCATCGCTCCTCGCGACACCGTGGAACTTTCCCGCCGCCATGGCGACGCGAAAACTCGGTCCGGCGATCGCCACGGGCTGCACCGCGGTGATCAAGCCCGCATCGGACACTCCGCTCACGACACTCGCAATCGTCGCCATCCTGCGCGAATGCGGTCTACCCGAGGGAGTCGTACGGGTTGTGGTTCCCGATCCACCCGGTGACGCCGTCGAGGCAATGCTCGAATCGGGGCGCATCCGCAAGCTGTCGTTCACCGGCTCGACACGCGTCGGTTCTGCGTTGCTCGCGATTGCGGCGCGCAAGGTAGTGAACTGTTCGATGGAATTGGGCGGCAACGCCCCGCTCATCGTGTGCGACGACGCCGACATCAACGTTGCCGTCGAGGGCGCGATGCTCGCCAAGATGCGCAACGGCGGTGCCGCATGCACTGCGGCGAACCGGTTCTTCGTCCATGAATCGATCCATGACGAGTTCGTCAGCCGTTTCACCGCACGGATGTCGTCGCTCGTGGTCGGTGACGGCATGGATCCGACCGTGCACGTCGGCTCCCTCGTGTCGCGCACCCAGCAGCGACGCGTCGCCGACCTCGTCGATGCCGCTCTGGCCGGAGGGGCGACGGCCACGTGCGGTGCACGACCTGCCGACGACGGTTCATGCGCCTACATGCCGACGGTGCTCGTCGACGTCGATCCTGCCGCGCCGATCCTCGCCGAGGAGATCTTCGGACCGGTCGCGCCGATCGTACGGTTCGCCGACACCGACGACGTCGTTGCGCGTTCGAACGACGTCGAGCAAGGGCTCGTGTCCTACGTCTTCACGCGCGACGTCGCGAAGGGCATGCGCATCGCCGAGGCCCTCGAGACGGGAATGGTCGGCCTCAACCGGGGCCTCGTATCGGATCCCGCCGCACCGTTCGGCGGAGTGAAGGCTTCGGGCCTCGGGCGCGAAGGTGCACATGACGGCACCCTCGAATTCCTCGAAACGAAGTACGTCGCAGGAAACTGGTAGACGCGACGCAAACGCCGACCAGTGCGTTCTCCTGCGCTTACATCGGGTTCAGTTGACGTGCGGGGCGGTTCGTCGCGCGAGTGCGACAGCCCACCAGATCATCGGAATCTGCAGTGGCAACCGCCCGTAGGCCACGAGACGCTCGCTGAGTTCGCGGTCGCGCCACTCCCAAGCCATGTAGAGGTTGGCGGGGTAGACGGCGACGAACAGCGCTGCCGTCGACCACAACGCCACGCGGCGGGTGCGTGCGAACACGATTCCGAGTCCAACGAGAATCTCGGCCACACCGCTCACATACGTAGCGGTCCGCGCCGAACCGGGCACCCATGGAGGCACGATTTCGTCGAAGAAGCCCGGGTTGAAGAAATGCATGATTCCGGCACCGAGCAGGAATGCAGCGAGTAGTTTTTCAGAGCGAGCCATGCGCGAAGACTAAGTCGTTGCGCTCGGCTCGCCGGAACGAACCGAGCAGAGGCCACGACGAGCAATGACCGACCACATTGATACCCGCACCAACTGGCTCGACCCCCAACAGTTGGATGCCGTGCGCGGCCAAGTCCCTCTCGTGTACGTGGATGCCGTTCCCGTGCGCATCGACGACATGGGCAACGTCACATCGGTGGGCATGTTGTTGCGTCAGGCGCCGGACGGCACCATCTCACGCACGGTCGTGTCGGGCCGGGTGTTGTTGAACGAGCGGATTCGTGAAGCACTGTTGCGCCACCTGGAAAAGGATCTCGGACCGCTCGCACTCCCCAAGATTCCGCCCGAGCCGTCGCCCTTCACCGTTGTCGAATACTTCCCCGACCCCTCGATCTCGGGCTTCCACGATCCGCGTCAGCACGCGGTGAGCCTCGCCTTCGTCGTTCCCGTGTCGGGGGACTGTCAGCCGTCACAGGCGGCGCTTGACCTCGCCTGGTATACGCCGCACGAAGCAGTCAGCAATGACGTTCGCAGGGAGATGACCGGGGGTCACGACCGACTTATTCGACTCGCTCTCGCATCGGTCGGCGCCCTGCCCTGACCGCGCGCCGACTTCGCGGCGCTCGGCACGCCACGCGCGATACGACCGTGACGCGAGATTCCCGCGTTCGAACGCGCGGCGAACGTAATCTTCGTGGCGTGCCCGAAGGCGACACCATCTACCGCACCGCTGCAGCACTGCGCACGGCGATGATCGGCAAAACGATGGTGCGCTTCGAAGCCGCGCGACTCGTCGGACCCGTGCCCCGCGAGAGTGCCGTCGTCGAAGAGGTGCGCAGTCACGGAAAGCACCTCGAGATCGTGTGGGACGACGGAATCGTGCTCCACACGCACATGCGGATGACGGGCTCGTGGCACCTGTACAGGCACGGGGAGAAATGGCGCAAGCCGGCGCACCGTGCACGCATCGTCATCGATGTCGGTGATTGGGTGGCGGTGTGCTTCAGCGCACCGGTCGTCGAAACGTACCGCGACTTCGATCCGCGACGTCATCCGATCCTCGGAACACTCGGTCCCGATCTGTGCCGACCCGATGCCGATCTCACCGAGTGTGTGCGACGCATGCACACCTACGAACCGCGTGACACCCCGCTCGCCGAGGTATTGCTCGACCAGCGGGTGTTGTGCGGCGTCGGCAACGTGTACCGGTGCGAGTTGTTGTGGGCATGCGAACTCAATCCGTGGGCGCGTGTCGGTGAGTTGTCGCGCGACGAGTGCCGCGAAATCGTCGAGCTCGCCGCCGAGATGCTGCGTGCCAATCTCGCCCATACCCACCGCGTCACCGCATCCGGCGTGCGCGGCGGCCTCGCGGTGTACGGGCGCCAGGGCAAGAAGTGTCCACGGTGCAGCGATCTCGTTCGTGTCACCCACCACGGCGAGGCGAACCGTGTCCTGTACTGGTGTCCGGGTTGTCAGACGATGCACACGCCCGCAGTCGTCGCGCCGCGCAGGCTCATCGACGACACGCCGACCGACAGGCATCCCGCCGCGCGACTGTTCGCCGGCGAGGACGATCATCTGCCGTCGCAACGCGCAGGCTGATCGCCCCGCCAATCGGGGTCAGTTCGAGGCGATTGCCGTGACGACGTCGACCTTCGTCGCACGCCATGCGGGATAGATCGCCGCAACGACGCCGAGGAAGAACGAAATGACGAGGATCGCGATCGTTCCCGTGACAGGGAGCGTGAAGCCCGAGATGCCCGAGTCGCTGAGAGTCGCGACGACGAACAGACCGATGACGATACCGAGTACGACACCACTCACCGCACCGAAGAGCGACGTGATGACGCTCTCCCAGCGCACCGTGGTGCGCACCTGCGACTTCGTCATTCCGACGGCACGCAGGAGTCCGATCTCGCGACGTCGCTCGAACACCGACAACAGGAGCGTGATGACGATGCCGACGATGGCGATGATGATCGACAGGCCGAGCAGCGCGTAGATGAGCGCGAGAATCTGGTTGATGCTCGCCGCCTGGGCGTCGATGAATTCATCCTTCGTTTGCAGGGTGCCGATGCCGAGATCGGTGCTGATCGCTGCAATCGCCGATTTCACGGTTGCGATGTCGACACCGTCACGTGCGTCGATGTACACGAAGTTGTCGAACAACGATGCAGTCGAGTCGCTGAACATGTCGCGGCTGACGACGTAGTTGGAGAACACGGCATCGCTGTCGAAGACGCCCTCGACTTTCGCCGCGATTTCGGTGCCGTCGACGAGGCGCACGGGGAGCGGGTCGCCGATTGCGAGTCCGAGCTCGGTCGCCTTCTCAAGTGCGACGAAGACACCGGTCGGCGACAGGCGGGTCTGGTCTCCCTCGACCATGCCGAGATCGAAGAGACCCGTGATCGTCGCCGGGTTGATGACGATGCCGAATCGTGATTCGTCGCCGAAGCGCAGCGGGGTGAACCCGACGCCCGTCGCACGTTCGACCTCGGGGAGTGCGCCGACGGCATCGGTGACGGTGAGTGGGATTCCGCCGAAGCCCTGCGAGTCGACGGTGAGGGCGAGATCGCCGCGGAACGCGTCGCCGAAGGTGTCGCGAATCTGCGTGTTGATGCTCGCCGCGAGTGCGGTGAACGCCGTGACGAGTGCGACGCCGATGAGTACAGGAGCGGCGGTGCGCGCGGTGCGCTTCGGGTTGCGCGCCGCGTTCTGGCGGGCCATCGCCGCAGTGATGCCGCGCCAGCGGGCAATCGGACGTCCGAGACCGAGTGCGACGGGGCGTGCAATGGCCGGTCCCATGACGAGGATCCCGGCGAACACCGCGACGATACCGAGACCGAGCACCGCGGCAGGTGCATCGGCAGCGGCACGCAACAGTGCGGCGATTCCGCCGACGATGAGCACGGAACCGACGATGACGCGACCGCGAATGCTGCCGGCCGTCTCGATCGCGGTGTCGCGTAGGGCTGCGAGAGGTGACACGCGGCTCGCACGACGGGCGGGAAGCACCGCCGATGCAACGGTGACGGCGACACCGACGATGAACGTCGTGAGGAATGAGCCGAGACCGACTGCGAGTCCGCGGGACGGGATCTCGAGGCCCGCTGCGGTGAGCGCGGCGGCGAGTCCGCGCGAGATGAGGATGCCGAGTGCGAATCCGACGAGCGAGCCGAGAACACCGATGACCACGGACTCGATGATCAACGTACGGGTCACCTGCGACTTGCTCGCACCGATGGCACGCATAAGCGCGTTCTCGCGCTCACGCTGCGCCGCGGTGATGGAGAACACGTTGTAGATGACGAAGCAACCGATGGCGAGTGCGATGTAGGAAAAAATGATGAGAAAGTTGGTGAAGATGGAGAGCACTGACTTGATCTGTCCCTGTACCTCGGCGGTGATCTCGGCACCCGTGAGCACTTCGACACGAGCCGAAGCGGGGAGGGACGCCTCGATCGTGGCAGCAAGTGTCGCGTCGTCGACCGAGTCATCACTCTGGACGAGGATCGCATCGACGAACCCCGGACGAAGGAGGAACTCGGATGCCGTCGGCTGGTCGAAGAGGGCGAACGTGCCACCACCGGGAGATGCGATGTCGCCGTATGAGACGATGCCGACGAGCGTGAATTCGCGCGACCCGGACACGGCGGAAATGCGCACGGTGTCGCCGACGACGAAGTCGCCTTGTTCGGCGGTGCCCCGGTCGAGAACGACCTCGCGCGGACCGCTCGGGAAGCGACCGTCGACGACCGTCCAGAACACCGATTCCTCGATGGCGATACCGCCGAAAGTCGGCGGACCGTTCCCCTCGCTTCCGAGAGGCTTGCCGTCCTTGCCGATGACACGTGCGAACACCTGCATGTCGCCGACGGCGTTGGTGACGCCGGGGACCTTCAGCACCTCGTCGCGCAAGGCAACGGGAACCGGGGAGCGCTGCTCGCCGCCGAAGTTCGTCTCGATGAAGTTCGTCGAGCGTACGTAGGCATCGACGTCGCGGAAGACGTCGGAGAAGAGCTCGTCGAAGGTCTTGTTGATCGTGTCGCGGAAGATGAACGTTCCCGAGAGGAACGACGTTCCGAGGATGACGGCAAGTGCCGTGAGGAGCAACCGACCCTTGCGGGCCAGCGTCATTTTCAGTGCGAGACGGATCACCGGGGTGCCTCAGCTGCCGAGGTTCTTCAACCGGTCGAGGACGCGCTCGGGAGTCGGTTCGAGGAGTTCACCGGCGAGTCGACCGTCGGCGAGGAAGACGATGCGATCGGCAAAGCTCGCCGCCACTGCATCGTGCGTCACCATGACGATCGTCTGTCCGAGTTCGTCGACGGCCTGGCGCATGAACTTCAGCACCTCGCCGCCCGTGCGCGAGTCAAGGTTTCCCGTGGGTTCGTCGGCGAAGATGATCTCTGGCTTGCTTGCGAGAGCGCGGGCAACGGCGACGCGCTGTTGCTGGCCGCCGGAGAGTTCGCTCGGACGGTGATCGAGACGGTCCTGCAGCGAGATGGTCCGCACCACCCGGTCGATCCATTCCTTGTCGCCTTGTTCGTTGCCCAGAGTGAGCGGAAGGACGATGTTCTCCTCGGCGGTGAGCGTCGGGATGAGGTTGAACGCCTGGAAGACGAACCCGACCTTGGCGCGACGCAACTTCGTGAGCTCGCGGTCGTTGAGAGCCGACAGCTCGACGTCGCCGATGTATACCCGACCCGACGTGAGTGAGTCGAGCCCGGCGAGGCAGTGCATGAGCGTCGACTTGCCCGAACCACTCGGGCCCATGATCGCGCTGAACTTTCCGCGCTCGAAGGAGACGTCGATTCCGTCGAGGGCACGAACGAGGTTGTCGCCGGATCCGTAGTGCTTCGTCGCCTGTTCGGCACGCGCGGCGGCAGTGGAGGAAGATGCGTTGGTGGGGGTCACATTGTCAGGCTAACGACGCGATGGTTCTTCGTACGTCGTCCACGCCTATGGTTGAGCGCATGTCCCCCGCCATTCGCACCCTCGGTGAACTGCGTGCATCCGGATGGATGTCACGACCCGTGAAAGAGGAGATCCGTGCGAACGCCGTTGCGCGCATGACGCGGGGCGAGCCGCTCGTCGCCGGGGTGATGGGATACGAAGACACGGTCATTCCGCAGCTGGAAAATGCGATTCTTGCCGGTCACGACATCGTCTTCCTCGGCGAGCGGGGACAGGCAAAGACCCGAATCATTCGGTCGCTCACGGGACTGCTCGACGAGTGGATGCCGATCGTCGAAGGCAGCGAGATCAACGACGACCCGTATCACCCCGTTTCCCGCTACGCACGTGACCTCGTGAACCAGAAAGGGGATGCAACCCCGATTGCATGGGTGCACCGCGACGCACGCTTCGGTGAGAAACTCGCCACGCCCGACACGTCGATCGCCGATCTCATCGGTGAGGTGGATCCGATCAAGGTCGCCGAAGGTCGGTACCTCAGCGACGAACTCACGCTTCACTACGGTCTCGTGCCGCGCACGAACCGCGGCATCTTCGCCATCAACGAGTTGCCGGATCTCAGCGAGCGCATCCAGGTCGGTCTGCTCAACGTCCTCGAGGAGCGCGACATCCAGGTGCGCGGCTACAAGGTGCGGCTACCGCTCGACATCCTTCTCGTCGCGTCGGCGAACCCCGAGGACTACACGAACCGCGGGCGCATCATCACGCCACTCAAGGACCGGTTCGGTTCGCAGATCCGTACGCACTATCCGCTCGACGTCACCACCGAGATGGCGATCATGCGCCAGGAGGCACGCGACCCCGACGTCGGCGACGTCGCGACGGAGATCCCCGACTTCATGGACGAGATCGTTGCTGAAATGAGTCAGGCGGCGCGGCAGCACAACAACGTCAACCAGCGCAGCGGCGTGTCGGTCCGTCTCACCGTGAGCAACCGCGAAGTGATGGTGGCGAGTGCAATGCGCCGCGCACTGCGGGCCGGTGAGTCCCTCGTCGTACCGCGAATAAGCGACCTCGATGCACTCGTCGCGTCGAGTGCGGGAAAGATCGAGTTCGAGGGAATCGACGAGCACCGCGAGGGAGACGTATTCGGGGCGATCCTGGCGGCAGCCACACTCGCCGTGTTCAAGCGACGTGTCACCTCGCCGGCGACGCGGGACATCGTTGCAGCGTTCGAGGACGGTCTCACCGCGGCGACCGGTCATGACGTCGCATCAAACGATCTTGTCGCCCAGGCTGCCGCAATTCCCGCGTTCAGCGGAGTCGTCGACTCGCTCGTCGGCGCCGACGCATCATCGGCCGTGCGGGCGAGTGCCGTCGAATTCGTGCTCGAGGGTCTTCACCTCGCGAAGCGTCTGAACAAGGACTCGACCGGGTCAGCCGGCGGCGTCTACCGATCCCGAACCGCTCGCTGAATCGTTCGTACGGGGTAAGCGCTGCGAACTGCCGTGGTGATCACACCGGGAACGGTGCGCGCGTCCACAACTCGCCGGTGTCGTTGCGTTCGAGCACCTCGGCGTCACCGCGGAGCGCCGACACCGCGATGCGGCGGGGGAACCCGCGCAACCGCAACTTGCCGATCGGCTCGGCGCGCACTCCGCGCGGCAAGGAAGCCGTTTGATCGGTGGGAATGAGGATGCCGAAGTCGGTCGCCTCGTCGCACAGACGCGCGGCAAGATTCGGTGCCGTGCCGATGTAGTCGTCGCCGTCGAAGAGCATCGTGTCGCCGGACGCGATGCCGATGCGCAATTTCAGCGGTGACAGTTCGCCCGCGGTACGGCGGCGCAGTTCGGTGGCGAACACGATGCCGCTGTCCGGCTCGACGGAGATCGCCATGAAACCGTCGCCGAGAAACTTGTCGATGCGCACGCCGAGCTCGGCTGCGAGGTCGCGGGCGATGCGTCGGAAGCGGTGGAGCAGTTCGACCGCCGCCTCGTCGCCGCGCGTTTCGATGTATTCCGTGAAGCCGGAGAGGTCGACGAAAATGATCGTGCGCGGGAACCTCATGGTGTGACCAATGCTACGGTTCAGCCGTGGGACGCCGATTCACGTATTCACGATGGGACGGCACACAGCGCGTACTTGCCCCCGACTCTGATCATCTCCTCGCCGAGATCACCGACGAGGTCATCCACCACGGTGACGTTGCCGCCGCCCTGAGACGGATCATGCACGGTGGACTCGACCGGGGCGACGGCCGCAACATCGAAGGGCTGCGCTCGATGATTGAGCGGCTGCGGCAAAGACGTGCCGAACTCGCAAAGGGCGACCCCGGCGGGATGTTCACCCGACTCAACGAGCAACTCAACGACATCCTCGACGAGGAGCGGCTGGCACTCGACCGGTTGCGTCCGACCGACGCCGATCGCGCCGATGCCCGGGCGCTGCAACTCGACCTGTTGCCTGATCCGCTCGCCGCAAGAATCGAGGAACTGCGGGGCTACGACTTCGTCTCCGACGATGCGCGACGACGCTTCGAGGCGCTGCTCAGCGACGTTCGCGAACAGATCATGCAGCGCCACGTCGATCAGATTTCCGGGGCGATGCAGCAGCTCGACGATGTGCAGCTCGCAGAGATCAAGGACATGCTCGCCGCGCTCAACGAGATGCTCGCCCGACACGGCCGCGGAGAAGACCCACAGTTCGAGGCGTTCATGGAACGCTTCGGGGCGCATTTCCCGGAAAACCCTGCCAACATCGACGATCTGCTCGAGTTGCTCGCCCGCCGAATGGCTGCGGCGCGGTCCGTGCTCAACGCGATGTCGCCCGAGCAACGCGCGCAGCTCGAGGCCCTGTCGAACGAGCTCCTCGGCGACATGGACCTGCGCTGGCAGATGGACCAACTGGCGGAAAACCTCCAGGCGATGTATCCGAATCTCGGTTGGAACGACGCCGCCGAGTTCAGCGGAGGCGACCCGCTGTCGATGCGCGACGCGCTACGGGCGGCCGAAGAGATGGCCCGGCTGGAGGACCTCGAGGCGTTCCTGTCCCGGGCAGCTGCTCCGGGCCAGCTCGCCGACGTCGACCTCGAGGCCGTTGCCCGACATCTCGGTGAAGACTCCGCCGATTCCTTGCGCCGTCTTGCCGGACTCGCGGAGTCGCTTGCCGAGGCAGGTCTCATCGACACGACCGAGGGTCGTCTCGAACTCACCGCCCGGGGCCTTCGACAGATCGGGAACAATGCCCTGCGCGAGATCTTCGGTCGGCTCGGTCGGGACGTCTTCGGGGGTCACCGACTCGACGAACTCGGCACGGGGCTCGAGCGCGCCGAGGACACCAAGCCCTACGAGTTCGGCGATCCATTCCACCTCGATTTGCGCACGACATTGCGCAATTCGTTGCGCAGGGGAGGCGCCGGTGTGCCGATCGAACTCCATCCCGACGATTTCGAAGTCGAGCGCACGGAACACCAGACGCGTTCGTCGACCGTGCTCATGGTCGACCTCTCGCTGTCGATGCCGATGCGTGACAACTTCCTTCCGGCGAAGAAGGTGGCAGTCGCCCTCCACGCGCTCATCACATCCCGTTTTCCGCGCGATTACCTCGGAATCGTCGGGTTCAGCGAAGTTGCGCGGGTCCTCAACCCGGTCGACTTGCCCGCGGTTTCCTGGGATTTCGTGTACGGCACGAACATGCAGCATGGTCTGCGCCTCGCCCGGCAACTGCTCGCGGGCAAGCCCGGAACCCGCCAGATCGTCATGATCACCGACGGCGAGCCGACGGCCCACGTCATGGATGATGGCGAGGTGTTCTTCCACTATCCGCCGGTGTACGAGACCGTCGAAGCGACGATGCGCGAAGTGGCACGGTGCACCCGTGAGGGCATCCGTATCAACACCTTCATGCTCGATGCGACGACCGCACTACGCGACTTCATCGAAAAGATGGCCCGGTTCAACGGCGGCCGCGCCTTCTTCGCCTCCCCCGACACACTCGGTGAGTACGTGCTCATCGACTTCCTCGACGGCAAGCGCCACGAGAGGTCCCGCCGGTCGTCACGACGTGCAGGGTGATCATCGGATCCCCTCGACGATCACGGGCGTCCTATTTGCATTCGGAGTTAACTTTCTGTCAGAATGACATCGCTGTAGTTCGGGGGGAAAGAGGTTCCGTACGTGAAAGAGAGTGAACTGTTGCCTGCGAGCGAGGATCGCTCGTGGCAGGACCGGGCGAATTGCCTCGGTGTCGACCCCGATTTGTTCTTCCCCGAGCGCGGCGCATCGACGCGCGAAGCGAAGGAAGTATGTCGTGGCTGCGAAGTGCGACAGCAGTGCCTTGATTACGCCCTCGAGAACGGTGAAAAGTTCGGCATTTGGGGCGGGTTGTCGGAACGCGAACGACGCCGCTTGCGTCGTCAGCGTGCGCAGGCCACGCGCGTCATCGCGACTGCGTAACTCACCAGCCCTGTTAGGGTGACGCCATGCCCAGCGGAATCGAACTGTGGATCATCATCGGTGTCATCGTTCTATTGTTCGGCGGTTCGCGACTGCCGAAGATCGCACGCAACCTCGGCCGCGCTCAGGGTGAGTTGCGCAAGGGTCTCGCCGAGGGCAATGCCGAGGCGAAGAAGGCCGAGGGCGTGAAGAACGAGGCATCGAAGGACGACTCGGGGTCCTCGCACTCCTGATCGTCATTCCTCGACGATCTTCACCTTGCTCCCGCTGATGTCGGCGAGCAAACCCTTGCGTTCATTGGCCGCGTAGACGTTCAGTCCGAGTTCACCACGCTTCCTGCCGGTGGCACGGAGTGAAATCGTGATCGTGTCGTCGCCGGTCGATACCAATGCCGACTTCACCCTGCCGTCCTGGGTGCGATCGAGTCCGATGGCGATGCGCAGGATCGCGGCCATCGACCGCACGACGTAGCGATCGGACTCGGACAGGGCGAGGAATTCGGGGTGTGATTCCTTCGGGACGCTCTTGCGGTGGTACCGGGCGATCTGGGCGACGATCTCGATTTCACGGTCGGTGAGACCGACGAGTTCCGAGTTGCGGATGACGTAATACGAGTGAAGGTGGTGCTTGGCGTGCGCGACGACCACCCCGACGTTGGCGAGAAGCGCGGCAAATTCGAGGTAACGGCGCCATTGGGAACTGAGACGCAGCGGTGCGAACAACTGGTCGAACAAGTCACCTGCCAAACGTGCAACGTGCTGAGAATGGTCCGGACGATCGTCGCAGCGTTCCGCGAGTTGATGCACGCTGCGTCGTGCGGCATCGTCCTCGTCGGCGACGACGATCCGACCGTCACGACGGAGGGTGTCGAACAGGACTCCTTCGCGCAACGCATAGTCGGAGAACGTGAGTGTCGTGACACCGAAAATCTCGGTGACCGATTCGAGGATGAGTGCGCCGGCGAGGATGATCTCGGCCCTGCTGCGGTCGAGCCCGAATATCGCCTGACGCTCGTCGACCGTCGGTACCGAGTAGAGACGTTCGACGACGCGGCGCACCTCGTCGGCGGAGAAGTCGAAGCGGTTGAGCGAACGGGGTTCGTCGATTCCCCGCTCGCGGATGACGAGCCTCGCAACCGTCTCCGCCGTACCCGACGAAGCGGCGGCTACCTGGAAACCGAGACCGCGCACTTCGGGCGCAACGACCGAAAACGTCGAGCGCACGAATTGTCGGCAACTCGACACCGCACTCGGATGCAGCGTCTCGTGGGTGAAGAAGCGATCGGTGAGACGAACGGCGCCGACCTTGAAGCTGCGGGCGAACATCACTTCATCGTCGAGTCCGACGACGATCTCGGTGGATCCGCCACCGATGTCGCACATGAACATCACCTGATCATGGACGCCGATTGCATTGAGCACACCGAGGTGAATGAGGCGGGCCTCCTCGGTTCCCGAGACCACCTCGAGATCGACGCCGGCCTCCTTGCGTGCACGCCTGATGAAGTCGCCGCGGTTCGTCGCCTCGCGCACGGCACTCGTTGCCACGGCGCGCAACATCGCCCCGTGTGAGTCGGCGATCTCGTGCATGCGCACGAGACTGCGCACACCACGATCCATGGCGTCGTCGGAGATCTCCTTCATGTCCCCGCCGCCGCGACCCAGACGGATGACCTCGCGTTCACGGGTCACCACTTCGAAGCCGGTTGACGTCGGCTTGGCGACGACGAGGTGGAAACTGTTCGTTCCCACGTCGAGTGCGGCGATGAGGTCGGACATCGGCCTTCATTCCAGCACTTCTGCAGGCTCTTCTTGCGGGTATCGTCGCGGACCGCATCAGCAACAGACGCGGCCACCGTGAAGTAGTCGGGACAGCGATAGCCTGCAACGCCTGGAGGTCGCAATGTCCGACGTCACCACGCACAAGGAACCGCCCCGGGCGCACGTCCGGATCACGTACGTCGGACCCGTGTACCCCCATTGGGAGGTCATCGGCGACTACGGCGATCGTTCGGTGCTCGAGGAGTTCCAGGCTCGCGTACTTGCCCGACTTGCCTTCATCCCATGGAAGGATTCGCAGTTCCGTCGCAACCGCGAGCGGATCAACGGCGATGCATTGCGCGAGAACATCAGTGTCGAGTGGTTCCCGGCAGAGGTGAACTCGTAGGACTTGCCGCCGCGACGCACCCCACGTACACGGTGCGTTCCGCGGAAATGACATCGGGAAGACGTGCACACCAATGAGCGGTGAACGGCGGATGAAGTCTCGCAAAGTATCGCGCAATTCCGGGTCCGCGGCGGCTCCACCTCGGTACCTTGAGCCCATCGAGTCCCGATACATCAATCGTGAACTGAGTTGGCTCGACTTCAACGAGCGTGTACTCACCCTCGCGTCGAGCGACGGAGTACCCCTGCTCGAGCGGTGCAGGTTCGTTGCGATATCCGCCTCGAATCTCGACGAGTTCTACCAAATCCGCGTCGCAGCACTGAAGGATCAGGTGGCCGGCGATGTTGCGACGCGGAGTCCCGACGGTCGCTCGCCCGCGCAGCAGATCCGCGAGATTGCCTCACGAGTGCAATGGTTCGTCGAGCAGCAGGAACGTCTGCTCATCGACGTACTGCGCCCGACGCTCGACGCGGAGGGAATTCGAATCGTCGCATGGTCGAAGCTGTCGCGCCGCTCGCGCGACGAGTTGTCCGCCGACTTCGAGGCGCGCATCTTCCCCGTTCTCACGCCGCTCGCCGTCGATCCGTCGCACCCATTTCCCTATATCTCGAATCTCGCTCTCAACCTCGCCGTACTCCTGCGCGACCCCGACACGGGTCGCGAGGGATTTGCACGACTGAAGGTGCCACGCAACTTTCCGCGCCTGCTCACCGCATCGTCGGGTGAATTCGTCCTGCTCGAGGACGTCATCGCGGCGCATCTCGGCCGCCTGTTCCCCGGCATGAACGTCGAGAGCGTCTCGAGGTTCCGGGTGACGCGCAATGCCGACCTCAGCCTCGACGACGAGGACGCCGAGGATCTCCTCGCCGCAGTCGAGTTGGAGCTGCGCCGCCGCCGCTTCGGCCGTGCCGTGCGTCTCGAAGTAGAGGAGTCGATGCCGGCGCGCGTACTCGAGTTGCTCCTCGACGAGCTCGAACTCCAGCCCGTCGACGTCATCCGGCACCGCTCGTGGATCGACCTCACACTGCTGCAGCAATTGTCGAACCTCGACGTTCCGCGGCTGCGCTACGAACCGTGGACCTCCGTCACCGCGGGGCGTCTCGTCGCTGCGCACGACTCGGGGAGGAGCATCTTCGACGTCATCACTGCACGCCAGCTGCTCGTCCATCACCCCTACGAGTCTTTCGCATCCTCGACGGAGGCATTCGTCGAACAGGCGGCACGCGATCCGAAGGTCCTCTCGATCAAGATGACCCTGTACCGCACGTCGGGTGACAGCGCGGTCGCGCGACACCTCATCGCAGCCGCCGAAGCGGGAAAACAAGTTGCCGTGGTACTCGAACTGAAGGCACGATTCGACGAGGCGCGCAACGTGTCGTGGGCACGCGAGCTCGAGTACTCGGGCGTCCACGTCACGTACGGTCTCGTCGGTCTGAAGACGCATGCGAAGTGCATCCTCGTCGTGCGCGACGAACCGACCGGCATGAAGCGGTACGTCCACCTCGCGACCGGAAACTACAACTCGACGACCGCGAAGGTGTACGAGGACATCGGTTTCTTCACGTGCGAGGACCATGTCGGACGCGACGCAACGGAACTCTTCAACTACCTCACCGGCTACGGACGTGAACCCCGCTACGAGGAGTTGCTCGTCGCTCCGCACCAAATGAAGTCACGGATCGTCGACCTCATATACAAAGAGGCGTCGTACGGCGATGCCGGACGTATCACGCTGAAGCTGAATGCGATCCAGGAACCCGACGTCATCGAAGCTCTCTATTCGGCGAGCAATGCGGGTGTTCGGATCAACCTCATCGTCCGCGGGATCTGCTCCGTGCGACCCGGCATCGCAGGGATGTCGGAGAACGTCACCGTGCGTTCGATCCTCGGTCGTTACCTCGAGCACTCACGGATCTACCGCTTCGAGCACGGGCACACCGATGGTGAACCACTGCATCTCATCGGTTCCGCCGACCTCATGAGTCGCAATCTCGACGGACGCATCGAGACACTCGTGCGTCTCACGCACCCGAAACACCGCGCCTGGCTCGACACTGTGCTCGGCTTCCTTCTTGACGACGGAAACGTGCATTACCGACTCAACCCCGACGACTCGTGGCGTCTCGTCGGTGAGCACGGCGGAACGAACGACGCCCAGCGGCAGTTGCACGAGTGGGTCGTGCGCACGCAGGTGCGGTAGTCGTCGGCGACGTTCACCCAACGTTCAGATTGCCGAAAGACGGCATTCAGCGCAATCTCACCGGGGCGCTTCGTCGACCCCGTACCCTTGTGCCCAAGGTCGTATGACGGGAGACCGCCAATGGAAGAGACGAGGAAGACTTTCCACTCCGAAATGGAGGCTCTACGTGCCGAAGTGGTCCGTCTCGGAGCCTCGGTCATCGAAGCGATTCCTCGGGCGACGGCGGTTCTGCTCAACGGTGATCTCGAGGGTGCCGACTACCTCGTGCAGTCCGACGACGAAATCGACGCCCGTTCGCACGACATCGAGAACCGCGTCTTCGAGATACTCGCACTGCAGGCACCGGTCGCCGGCGAGCTCCGCCAGCTCGTCTCGATCCTGAAGATTGTCAGCGATCTCGAGCGCTCGGCGGATCTCGCGGTCAACATCTGCAAGGCAGCGCGACGCATTTACGGAAAGGAAATCGATCCGGTCCTGCGCGGACTCATCTCGAAGATGAGTGAGCAGGGTGAACAACTCTTCACCGCAGCGATCAATTCGTTTGCCGAGAACGATGCGGCAACTGCCGCGGCGCTCGAGGACATGGACTCCTTCCTTGACGGTCTGCACCGTCAGTTCGTCGGATCGATCTTCGAGACACATGCGCGCGAGCGGATGGATCTACAGCTCGCCGTGCAGCTTGCCGTCGTCGCCCGTTTCTACGAGCGCATCGGTGACCATGCCGTGAACGTCGGTGAACGCGTGCGCTTCGCCCTCACGGGATGGAAGCCCGAATTGAAGGCGATCGATCGTCAGCGTCAACGCGACGCGACGGGAGAGTTCCCCCTGCCGACCGCCTGAGGTCGCGCATACCGATGGAACTGCTGCTCGCACTGGTCATCTTCCTGGTGGGTGCCGGACTCGGCATCTCCGTGCGCCGTCAGACATCGCACCAATCGCCGGCCGATGTGCGTGATGCCGCTCACCTCGAACCGACGTCGTTGGTTGGCGAAGCACCACGCGTCGCGGCTGAGGCGCGTTCGTCGATCGAGGATTCGCTAGTCGTGTTGCGCTCGGCGCTCGACGCCCTACCGGCCGGTGTCGTCGTAGCCGACCGGACGGGTGTCATCACGTTCAAGAACGTCGCTGCCGCGGCGATAACCGGTGTGCGCCATGTCGACGTACTTGTCGAGGAGGCGGCGGAAGTGTTGCTGAAGAGCACGCTGACCGGCGGTGAGACACAGCGTCTCCTGCAGACCGCCGGGCAACCGATGCGCTCGTTCGATCTGCGCGGACGTCTGCTGCTGTCCGGTGGCGGCATCGTGACGATCGAGGACGTCACCGAGCGCATGCGAATCGACACCGTGCGTACCGACTTCGTTGCGAACCTCAGCCACGAGCTGAAAACCCCGATCGGCGGCATCGCCGCGCTCGCCGATGCCATGGTCGAGGAGACTGATCCGCAGGTGCTCTCGCGATTCGCCGGTCGCATCGTCGGCGAGGCGTACCGTCTCTCGAGCACCGTCGACGACCTGCTCGACCTATCGCGGATCGAGTTCGGCGGCGCCGAACATTGGGAAGCCGTCGACATGTCGCTCGTCGTCGACGAAGTGACGGCACGGATGCAGCACGAATGTGCGCGAACGGGGATCGTTCTGAAGACCGACTGCCCGAAGGGCGTTTACGTCAAGGGCGACCGCAATCAGCTCGTGTCGGCGGTCGCCAACCTCGTCGAGAATGCGATCAAGTACAGCGGTGACGGGAAACTCGTCCAGCTGCTCGTCAAGGTTGCCGACACGTCGGTGGCGATCGAAGTGATCGATCAGGGCATCGGCATCGCCGCCAAGGACCAGCAGCGGATCTTCGAGCGGTTCTACCGTGTCGACAGGGCCCGCAGTCGCGCAACGGGTGGATCGGGACTCGGTCTCTCGATCGTGCGCCATGTCGTTGCGCATCATGGGGGAACCGTGAGTGTGATTTCGGAGGAGGGTCGCGGTGCCACGTTCACGGTCGTCCTTCCGCGTCACGTCTCCGTCGGAACAACCGGCACCGTCGACCCGTCGACCCCGGTCATTGACCGCACCTACGCACCGGGAGTCGATGCATGAGCACCACGCAGCCCACGGTCCTCGTCGTTGAGGACGAGGAGTCGTTCGTCGATGCACTCGTCGTCGGCTTGAAGCGCGAAGGATTCAGCGTCGAGGTGGCTCGTGACGGTGCCGAAGCCTTGCGTACCTGGGAAGCCGTCAATCCCGACGTCATCCTGCTCGACGTCATGCTGCCGAAGGTGTCGGGAACCGACGTGTGTCGTGAGATCCGCAAGCGCAGCGCGGTACCGATCATCATGGTGTCGGCGAAGGGCACCGAACTCGACACGGTCGTGGGTCTCGAAGTCGGTGCCGACGACTATGTCGTGAAGCCGTACCGTATGCGCGAGTTGACTGCCCGCATCCGTGCGGCGCTGCGACGCACGTTGCCGTCCGATACCGGCACCGGTTCGTCGGACAGTGCAGTCGTCGTCGGCGACGTGTCGATCGACCCGGAGCAGCACGTCGTCGTCATCCGCGGCGATCGTACGAAGTTGCCGCTGAAGGAGTTCGAGCTCCTCTACGTTCTCATGGTGAACGCCGGTCGAGTGATGACGCGCGAGCAACTCATCGATCGTGTGTGGGGCAGCGATTACTACGGCGACACGAAGACCCTCGACGTACACATCAAGCGCCTCCGCTCGAAGGTTGAGTCCGATCCCGCTGCACCGCGGTCGATCGTCACGATCCGCGGTCTCGGCTACAAGTTCGAACGCGTCTAGTCGAATTCGACCCGCGCCAACCACAAACCCGGTGCCGCGATCTCGGCGGGAGTCGGCAGTCGGTGTGCGGCCGTGAACATGCGCGCCAGGGCGTCCCGACCGCCCCTCTCGATGACACCGTTGACGAATGCTCGCCCGGCGGCGATGCCGTCGCGGTCGAGGCGCAGACCGAGCAGGTTCTCGACGACCGTACGTTGACTCGATTCCTCCACCCGGCGTCGTCGAACGGCTTCGCTGATGCGCGATGACGAACCCAGTACACGGTTCGTCACCTCGTCGACTGCGACATCGACGAAGCCGATGAGCGCGGTCATTGCTGCATCGAGAATCGGCTGGATCCGGTCCTGTTCGGGTGACCGGACGGCGCCGGTGAGCAGTGTCGGATCGTCGACGAAGCGTTGCATGAGCGCCATCGGATCGGCCGATGACGGATCGACGTCGGTGAGCCCGTGCATCAATGCCTCGGGATCGGGACGGAATGCGCCGGCAAATCCGGTGATCAATGCGACGACGTGGTTGCGAATGTCGGCGACGTTGAACACGGCATGGGTGGCGAGTTCATGCGCGACGACCCACAGGCGGACGTCGTCGGCCTCGAGCGACCATTCATGCGCGAACTCGTCGACGTTGCGCCCGATGATGCGGATCGCACCGTGCGGGTCACGGGGCAGGGGCAGGTCGTAGCAACCGAACGACGTCGTTGAGAGGGTGCCGATCATGGATCCGATCGACATTCCGGTCATTGCCGGCGCAATCATTCGCCCGACGTTGGCGAGCATCGCCGCAACGGGATCGGCATCGCGATCGGCGGATGGCTGAAGCGATCCGGCGAGCGACGAAAAGAAGGTGCGCCATTCGGCGAGAGTGTGGTGGACCCACGTCGACCGATCGACGACCGCGACACTCGAGGCGCTCACCTCGAGTTGGGTGACGTCGCGAACGTGCATCTCGGCGATCGGTGCGAGTCGTTCGACGGCGATACGGGTGGTGGGATCGACGTTCATCTCGGGTGAACCACCGGTTGCGATCATCATCGCCGTCTGTCGGGCGACGTCCCAGTGGATGGGGCCGCTGCCGGCGAGGGCACGGGCCATCGGACCGAACAGGGGATGGCGCAGCGGATCGACACCCGAGTCGTCGCTCACGACGACGATGCTATGGCGCCGGTTTTGGACGGTCGGTCGTGCGGTGCGCGGTACGATGATGCCGATGCCGCGTCACGATCACGCAGTTTCCGGCGATGCGAGCGATCGAATCGAGCTCATCACCGATGCAATCGACGTCGCCGACATGTACGACTGGGCGGTGACGAAGTCGTGCGGAGCGGTGGTGCTGTTCTCCGGAACGGTGCGCGACCACGCAGACGGTCGCCACGACGTTTCGACGCTCGCCTACGAGGCGTACGAAGAACCTGCACGCCGCCGCATGCTCGACATCGCCGCCGAGATGCGACGGCGATGGCCCGATCTCGGTCGCATCGGCATGGTGCACCGGGTCGGACTCCTGCAGCTCACCGATTCCGCAGTCGTCGTCGTCGTGTCGGCACCGCACCGACCGTCGGCATTCGAGGCGGCACGCTTCGCGATCGACACGTTGAAGGACACGGTTCCGATCTGGAAGCGCGAGACATGGGCCGACGGCAGCGATTGGGGAACCAACGCGCAGCCGATCATCGACGTGTCAGCGACGAGTCGCCGGTGATCGGCGTGGCGGGAACCTTGAGCATCATGTTTGCCGCGATTTCCATCGTGTCCGCGGGCATCCTCGCGTATCTCGTCGCCGCCGACGGCGGTCGCACCCGCCAGGTCGACGGTGCGGAGCGGTTCCGCCAGCACCTGCAGGCGCTGTCGGACGACTCGCGCGCCCACTTGCGCGAACAACTGCGTGCAGGTACGCGATCCGGAAAGTCGGTCTGACCGTGGCACGCGACCTCGCCATCGACCTCGGTACCGCAAACACCCTCGTGTACATGCAGGGACGCGGCATCGTCATGAACGAACCAACCGTCATTGCGAAGAACCGCCGCACCAACGAGGTACTCGCAACCGGTCGCGAGGCATGGGACATGATCGGGCGCACGCCGAGTTCGATCGTCGCCGTGCGACCGTTGCGCGGCGGGGCGATCACCGACTTCGAAACGACCGAGCAGATGATCCGTCTCCTGCTGAAGCGTGCGGGCGTGTCGCGATTCCAGCGACCGAAGGTTCTCATTTGCGTGCCCTCGGCGATCACCGAGGTCGAGCGCCGCGCGGTCACGGACGCGACGCGTCGAGCCGGTGCCGCCGACGCCCAGTTGCTCGAACAGCCGATGGCCGCCGCGATCGGCGCGGACCTGCCGATCGACGAACCGGTGGGGAACATGGTCGTCGATATCGGCGGTGGCACGACCGAAACGGCCGTCATCAGTCTCGGTGGAATCGTCACCCTGAAAGCCGAGCGCGTCGGCGGTTTCACCCTTGACGAAGCGATCCAGACCCACGTTCGTCGCGAGCACGGCCTGGCGATCGGAGAACGCACTGCCGAGGAGATCAAGATCAGCATCGGCAGCGCGCTTGCGTCGCCGACCGATCGCGATGCCGAGGTGCGCGGTCGTGATCTCGTCACCGGTTTGCCGAAAATCGTCGTCCTCACCGCGGCGGAGATCCGGACTGCGCTCGACGAGGTCGTCACGCGGATCATCGATTCGGTGAAGGAGTGCCTCGCAGCGACGCCTCCCGAGCTGGCGCAGGACCTCCTCACGCGCGGCATCTATCTCGTCGGTGGAGGTGCGCTGCTGCGCGGACTCGCCGAACGATTGCAGCGTGATACCCGTGTCCCCGTCAACCTCTCCGACCAGCCGCTCGAAGCCGTCGTGCTCGGGGCCGGTCACTGCGTCGAGAACTACCAGGCGTTGCGCGGGATGTTCATGGACGCGCGCCGCTGAGGCGGCAGCGAAAACCGCGTCATGATGCCGTCAACATGACGATCTTCATCGTCAACGTCGTCGCGTGGGTCGTCATCGGCTCCGTCGTCGGTGTGTGGCGGGCCCGTCAGCCGCTCGCCAGTATCGCGCGAGTGGGACGCTGGACTCGACTGCGGTCGTTCGAGCGCGGTGGCGAGCTGTACGTCCGGGTCTTTCGCATACGCGCATGGAAGCGTCTCGTTCCCGAGGCGGGTACGTGGTTCGGCGGCATGAGCAAGCGGCGGCTCCCTCAAATGCACGAAGGCGGACTGCAGCGCCTCGCCGTCGAGTCGCTACGCGCGGAAAAAACGCACCTCACGATGCTCGCAGTCACGCCCGTGTTCCTGCTGTGGAACGATCCGCTGCCATTCATCGCCAACGTCGGTTTCTCGCTCGTCGTCAACGTTCCGCCGATCGTCGTTACGCGGTTCAACCGCCATCGTCTCGCGCGCCTAGCCTGAGCACGATGTTCCTCCGCGGTCGACTGCAGTGGACGCTGCTCGTCGTGTCGCTCGTGTCGGGAGTCCTTGCTCTCGTCACCGCCCGGGTCGCATCGCAGACCGAGGCCGTTCCGGAGACGACGACGACCACGTCGACGACAACGACGACCGTGTACCAGGCGCCGATCTTCTATGCGATCCAACCCGGGGACAACCTCTTTCAGATCGCACAGATGTTCAACGTCGACATGAGCGCGCTGATGAGTCTCAACGGCATCACGAATCCCGATCGCATCGAGGCGGGGCAGATACTTGAGATGCCGCCGGCGACGGGATTTGTCCCCGTTGCGCCGTCGACGACGATGCTGCCGTAGCGATTCGGTCGATGTCAGCGCGCCGAGCGCGTGGAAGACACCAAGTCGACGATGTCGTCCATGATCGCGGGAATGTCGAAGTCCTTCGGCGTGTACACGCGGTGAACGCCGATGTCGATGAGGCGATCGCGATCCTCCTCGGGAATGATTCCACCGACGATGACGGGAGCCTGGACGCCGTTCTTGCGCAGCTCGGCGACGACGACGGGCACGAGTTCGAGGTGCGATCCCGACAAGATCGACAAACCGACGACATCGGGGTCCTCGTCGCGTGCCGATGCGGCGATCTGGTGCGGTGTGAGACGGATTCCGCTGTAGATCACTTCCATGCCGGCGTCGCGGGCGGCGACGGCAATCTGCTCGGCGCCGCTGGAGTGACCGTCGAGCCCGGGTTTGGCGACGAGGAAGCGCGGCGGTCCGCCGGCAAGTGACGCGCTGCGCCGGGCGATCGCCGCGAGGCGCTCGCTGCCGGCGACGCTGCGGACACCGACACCTGTCGGTGCGCGGTACTCACCGAAAACGTCGCGCATTGCGGCGGCCCACTCGCCCGTCGTGCCACCCGCAATGGCGAGCTCGATCGACGGCGGCATGACGTTGTCACCGCGTTCCACCGCGGTTCGCAGTGCATCGAGGGCCCGCTGCACGGCGGCTCCATCGCGTCGTGCGCGCCACTGCTCGATGTCGGCGACGAGCCGCGCCTCGACACCGGGGTCGACGCGCAAGATGTTGTCGCTGCCACCGAGCGGCGACGTCTCCGATTCGGTGAAGCGGTTGACGCCGACCACCGTTTGGTCGCCCGACTCGATGCGGCGAACGCGCTCGGCCATCGATGCGACGAGCCGCGACTTCAGTTCCTCGACGTTCGCGTACGCCCCGCCGAGAGCGAGGATCTCGTTCACTTCGGCCCATGCACCGTCGACGAGTTTGCGGGTGGTTTCGTTGATGACCCGTGAGCCGTCGAAGATGTCGTCGTACTCGAGCAGGTCGGTCTCGTACGCGAGCACCTGTTGCATGCGCAGCGACCATTGCTGGTCCCACGGGCGCGGCAACCCGAGGGCCTCGTTCCACGTCGGCAACTGCACGCTGCGGGCACGGGCCCGCTTCGACAACGTCACCGCGAGCATTTCAAGGACGATTCGCTGGACGTTGTTTTCGGGCTGTGCCTCGGTGAGTCCGAGCGAGTTCACCTGCATTCCGTAACGGAAGCGCAGAGCCTTGTCATCGGTGATTCCGTAGCGCTCGCGACCGATGCGCTCCCACAGCTCGACGAAGGCGCGCATCTTGCACGTCTCCTCGACGAAGCGGATTCCGGCGTTGACGAAGAAGGAAATCGAACCGAAGACCCCGACAAAGTCGTCGGGGGACACCTGCCCACTGTCGCGAACGGCATCGAGAATGTCGACGGCATTGACGAGCGCGAAGGCCAGCTCCTGCGTCGGAGTCGCACCCACCTCCTGCAGGTGGTACGAGCACACGTTCATCGGATTCCACTTCGGTGAGTTCTTCGCGCACCAGGCGATCATGTCGACGATGAGCCGGCGCGACGCGAGCGGCGGGAGGATGTACGTGCCGCGCGAGAGGTATTCCTTCAGCAGGTCGTTCTGCGTCGTGCCGCGCAGGTGATGGTCCTGCACTCCTTGTTCGCGGGCGTTGGCGACGTACAGGGCGAGCAGCCACGGCGCGGTTGCGTTGATCGTCATCGACGTGTTCATGTCCCCGGGTGGAATGCCGGCGAGCAGGGTGCGCATGTGTCCGAGGTGCGCGACGGGCACGCCGACCTTTCCGACCTCGCCGCGCGCGAGTTCATGATCGGGGTCGTAGCCGGTCTGTGTCGGGAGATCGAATGCAATGGACAGACCCGTCTGCCCCTTCGAGAGGTTCAGGCGGTACAACTCGTTCGATGCCTCGGCGCTCGAGTGGCCCGAGTAGGTGCGCATCATCCACGGCTCGTCGCGTCGCGGCCGAGGCGTCGCGGATGCGTTAGTCATGCGATCAGGATAAGCGTCGGCCCGTCCCCGTGGCCGACGCGAGAAGCCGGAGATAGTCGTCCCGGGGAACCGCGACCGCGCCGAGGGACTCGAGATGGGGCGTCAACCATTGGGTGTCGAGCAACGACATGTCGCTCACCTGCATCAGCTCGACGAGTGCCATGAGGGCGACTTTCGATGCGTCGCGTGCGAGGTGGAACATGGACTCGCCCGCGAAGAATCCGCCGATCCGCACACCGTACAGACCGCCGACGAGCACGCCGTCGGCATCGTACGTCTCGATGCTGTGCGCCCATCCGAGTTCGTGCAGCCGCGCATAGGCGTCGACGAAGCGGTCGGTGATCCATTCTCCGTCGTCGTCGCCGTTGGTGTCGCGATCACCGTCCCGCGCACGGGATGCACAGCCGAGCACCGTGCGCACGAAGTCGTGGTTGATGCGTACGGAGTACCGCCGTGCACTGCGCCGCATCGACCGGGTGATGCGCAATCCGTCGAGGGGAATGATTCCGCGTCGTTGCGGTGACCACCAGTAGATCTCCGTCGGGTTCTCGTCGTCGACACCCTCCATCGGAAAGAGGCCGCGTCGGTATGCATCGATGAGCGTCGACGGGTGGAGGTCCGCGCCGCGGGCGACGACGTCGCCCTTCGTCGGCCATGATCCGGCGTCCGGCCACGCGTACTTCGACGGATCGACGGGGGATGGCGGCCCATCCCATCGACCGCTGCGTCGCTCGTTCTCGTTGAAGAACGTGATGTCGACTCCGCTCACCGACGTCATCGCTTGCGCATGTGCCGGGATCGGCACCGTGCGACGACTCAGCTCTCGCGAATCGTCACCGACTCGATGCGAATCTCTCCCGCGGGCGGCACGCCGTTGGCACTCGGATCGGGGTTGAACAACGCGGCCATTGCGGGAACTGTCGTATCGAGTCCGTTGATCACCTCGCCGAACAGCGTGTAGTTCGGCGGGAGGCCCGCACCGTCGTTGCCGGTGATGATGAAGAACTGACTGCCGTTCGTATCTGGTCCGGCGTTTGCCATGGCAATTGATCCGATCTTGTACTCACCTGCCTGCGGCAGTTCGTCGGCGAACTGATAACCGGGACCGCCGGACCCGGTCGCAGTCGGATCACCGCACTGGACGACGAAATCGGCGATGACTCGGTGGCACGTCGTGTCGTCGTAGTACTTCCAGCGGGCGAGCGACACGAAGTTGTTCACCGTGCCGGGTGCCCGATCGGGGGCGAGGCGAATAGTGAATTCACCGAGGTTGGTGACGACATCGGCTTCGTACGACCTTGCCGGGTCGATGCACAACTGCGGCGCCGATCCGAACTCGCGCCGTTGCGGTGCCGAGCCGTCAACGGGTGGGCATTCCCCGTCGCCATACACGAAGTCACGAGCACCCGCTGTCGGCGCGGGAGCGACGGTCGTCGCGGAGTCGGCTGTGGGGGAGGAATCACTGCCTCCCGAGACGAACACAACCCCGACCATGCCGATGATGATCGCGGCGACGATGGCGATGCGGATGCCGCGCGAGCGGGTGCGACGGCGCTGGACCGATTTCGCACGCGCCTCGACGACCTGCTGACGATTCTGTTTCTGGCGTTGGCGCTTTGACGTTCCCATGCTGAACGAAGCCTATTGGTCGACGATGCGATGGATGCCAGTAGACGGATTCCGCCCGACGACCGGTTCGGAAAAACCTGCACGGCTAGCGTGAAGCCGCCGTGGCTCTCATCGTTCAGAAATATGGCGGGACGTCGGTTGCCGATCCGGAGCGCATGCGCAACGTGGCCCGCCACGTCGCCGAAACCCGCCGTGCGGGCAACGACGTGGTCGTCGTCGTATCGGCGATGGGTAAAGCAACGGACAATCTGCTCGAGCTCGCCCGCCAGGTGTCGTCGAATCCCCCGAGCCGCGAGATGGATATGTTGCTGACGACGGGTGAGCGCATCAGCATGGCGCTGCTGTGCATGGCTCTGCACGACTGCGATGTCGATGCAATGAGTTTCACGGGAAGCCAGGTGGGCATCATCACCGATACCGTGCACACGAAGGCGAAGATCCTCGAAGTGAAGGGCGATCGCGTGCGCGAAGCACTCGCCGCGGGGAAGGTTGCCGTCGTCGCCGGTTTCCAGGGCATCAGCACGGAGAAGGAGATCACGACGCTCGGCCGCGGCGGCAGCGACACCACCGCCGTTGCACTCGCCGCTGCATTGCGCGCCGACGCCTGCGAGATCTACACCGACGTCACGGGCGTGTTCAGTGCCGATCCGCGCATCGTTCCCCGTGCGCGCAAACTTGCCTCGCTCGAGTTCGACGAGATGCTCGAGATGGCAGGCGCCGGTAGCAAGGTGCTCGCCTTGCGTTCGGTCGAGTTCGCCCGCAACCACGACGTACCCATTCACGTCCGCTCGAGTTTCACCTGGGAACCGGGCACGTGGATCACCCATCGCAATCACGAAAGGCAGTACAAGGCCATGGAAGCACCGATCATCTCCGGCGTCGTGCAGGATGCCTCCGAATCGAAAATCATGATCCTCGGAGTCCCCGACCGCCCGGGCGTTTCCGCCGAGATCTTCGAGAGTCTCGCGAACGCGAACGTCAACGTCGACATGATCGTGCAGAACACGTCGATACAAGGCACGACCGACATCTCGTTCACCGTCCCGAAGGCCGACCGCGAGACGGCCGAGCCGATCGTCGGGAAGGTGGCGAGCGGGTTGGGTGCGCGCGGAGTGCAGCACGATGACGACATCGCCAAGGTGTCGCTCGTCGGTGCGGGAATGAAGACGAGCCCCGGCGTCGCGGCGAAGATGTTCCGCGTTCTCGCCGACAACGGCGTGAACATCGAGATGATCTCGACGAGCACGATCCGTATCTCCGTGGTCGTGCGTGGGGGATCGATGCAGACCGCGGTGCGCGCCCTTCATTCGGCGTTCGATCTCGACGGTGGATCCGAGTACAGCGCACCCCTGCCGGAACGCAAGTAGGTCGCGTTGAACGTCGCCCGCCGGTTGCTCGAACGATTGCGCCGACCCGAGGGGGTTCCGTGGCGCAGTGCCGGACTGATGACCGAGTCGATGAATGCCGACGAAGCCGTGCGCTCGACGGGGTGGGTGTTCAACAACATGACGGGCGAGGGCGTATCGCTCGCGCAGTTTGTCGCACAGGGTGATGCCGAGTTCGCCCAGTATTCGCGGATCCTGCGCCTCGATCCCGAACGTGCACGCGAGCGCTCGATCCTCGAGATCGGCAGCGGCATCGGGCGCATGACGTGTGCGATGACGAATGCCTACCGTCAGGTCATCGCCAGCGATGTCGACGCCGCGTTCCTTGAACGGTGCCGCGAGTCGGTGTTCGCCCACGGCACGCCGATGCGCTTGCGCACGCTTCACGTCGCCGATGGTCGCACGATCGATCTCCCCGACAAGTCGGTCGACGTCGTTTTCTCCTACATCACGTTGCAGCACTGCGATCGTTCCGATGCACTCGCACTCACTGCCCACGCCGTGCGTGTTGCTGCACCGGGCGGTCGCGTCGTACTCAACTACCGCACGTGGGTTCCGTTCGACGTCGCGCTCGTCCCGCTCGGCATGCTCGTGCGCGTCGCCTGGCGCCTGCCGAAAGTGGCGAAGTACATGGCCCGCTGGCGACCGTTGACGCGGCTCGGTTGGCAGGCCAATCGCTTGCGACCGCGCGAGGTGTTCGCATACCTCGCCGCCCGCGGCGTGGCATCGCGCCTGTCGAACGTCGAGATAGTGCGCTCACCGCACGCGTCGTACCCGATACCCGACACGGCAAGAGACGTGCGTGCACGACGCATCCATCGCAGTCACTGGTGGTTGGTTGCCGACGTAGCCTGAGAATCATGGCTCTTCACGGACGTAAACCGAACATCGGTGTCGTCGGTGCCACCGGAATGGTCGGCAACGTCATGCGCACCTTGCTCCTCGAGCGCAGTTTCCCCATGGAGAGCCTGCGCTTCTTCGCATCCGCACGCTCAGCCGGCACGAAACTCGAGTTCGACGGCCGGATGATCGAGGTCGAGGACGCCGCCACGGCGGACGTGTCGAACCTCGACATCGCAATCTTCTCCGCAGGTGCAACGACGTCGCGCAACCTGGCGCCACGCTTCGCCGCAGCAGGCGCGGTCGTCATTGACAACTCTTCGTGCTGGCGCATGGATCCCGAAGTGCCGCTCGTCGTGTCCGAGGTGAATCCGGAAGACGTGAAGCTGGCGAAGAAGGGCATCATCGCCAACCCGAACTGCACGACGATGGCCGCGATGCCGGTGCTGAAGCCGTTGCACGACGCGGCGACCCTCGTGCGACTCACCGCAAGCACGTATCAGGCGGTGAGTGGCGGCGGTGTTGCGGGCGTCGGTGAGCTGAACGAACAAGTCGCTGCCGCACACGGAGTCGACGCGCTCACTTACGACGGGTCGGCGGTGGCCTTCCCTGCGCCGAAGAAGTTTTCCCAGACGATCGCGTTCAACGTGCTTCCACTCGCCGGCACGGTCGTCGACGACGGCGAGCTCGAAACCGACGAGGAAAAGAAGTTACGCAACGAGACGCGCAAGATCCTGCACATCCCCGGTCTGCCCGTGTCGGGGACCTGCGTGCGGGTGCCCGTGTTCACCGGTCACTCGCTGTCGTTGCATGCCCAGTTCGCCCGCGACATCACACCGCAGCAGGCCGTCCAGATCCTTTCCGGTGCACCGGGAGTCGCCGTCGTCGACGTGCCTTCACCGCTCATCGCAGCGGGCAAGGATCCGAGTTTCGTCGGTCGCATCCGCCGGGATCAGTCGGTCGAGGGCAACAAGGGCCTCGTGCTGTTCGTGTCGAACGACAACCTGCGTAAGGGTGCGGCACTCAACGCACTGCAGATCGCCGAGATCGTCGTCGCATCGCTCTGAGTCGGGGAGGGGAGATTTGAACTCCCGGCCTCCACGTCCCGAACGTGGCGCGCTAACCAAGCTGCGCTACTCCCCGGATTCGAAGTAAACGCCCGATCAGCCTAACGGTCGTACGAGCGGACGGGACGGGCTCAGGCGAGCTGCGTCATCGGTGCGGCACTTTCGTGCCACGAGCCTCCGCCGAGAATCTCCGTTGCGGCGCGGCGCAAGCGCAGCGAATCGAGCGGCTTGATGATCCACCCTTCGGCACCGCTGCGGCGGGCGAGATGAACGTCGGCGAGACGGTCGAGGAGCATGAGCACGGGGACGTGCGGAATACGACCGCCACTGTGGTCGAGGCGCAGGTTCATCGTCACGGCCATCGCACCCATCGAACCGACCTGAAGGTCGAGCACCGCGAGATCGGGAGTGCGCTGGAGTACGGCGCGCGTGACGTTGCGACCGTCACGACACACCGTGAAAGACGTCTCGGCCGTGCCGAGCGCCGACAACACCTCGTCGAGAACCCACTGGGCGTCGGTGGCGACGAGCACGTGCACGCAGCAAGGTTACCAAGCGAGCACTACCGTGGTCGTGCCGTGTTCAGCACCGTACTGCTCGCCCTGCTCGCATTCGTGGGCGGCGTTCGCGCGACCGATGACCCGATCGACCGACTTGCGAAGGTCGACGTCGTCGAAGTCACCGGACTCATCGACAACGTCGTCGCCCACGGTATCGATACGGCCGTCGCCAGATCGCAGGAAAACGGTGCGCAAGCCCTCATCCTCCAGATCAACTCGACCGGTGCGATCGTTGATCGCGCCCGCATGGAAAGTCTGCTCGCCACGATCCGCAACTCCGACATCCCCGTCGGAATGTGGGTGGGTCCGAGCGGTGCCCGCGCTCTCGGCTGGTCTGCGCAGCTGCTCGCCGTTGCCGACGTATCAGCTATGGCGCCGACTGCGTTCATCGGTCGCATCGGTCAGCCACTTGTCGTCGATGGCGACATGGTCGACTTCGGCGATGCGACGAGTTTGTTGCGCACCCGCACACTCGACTACCGCGAGGCCCGTGAGACGGGTGCGCTGCGCCTCACCACACCCGACGAGGGTGTGCCCGTGCTGAAGAACATGCTCCTTGCGATGGACGGACTCACGATCAAGGGTCGGGCGCTAGACACGGTCGTCGAGACCCTCGATGCCGACGGTCAGATCACACGCGAAGCGACGACGACACGATTCTTCAAGCTCGGCACGGGTGCTCAGTTCATGCACACCGTCGCGAGTCCGCCCCTCGCGTACCTGTTGTTCGCATTCGGGTTGGCGCTCCTCGTGTTCGAGTTCTTCACCGCGGGTATCGGCATCGCCGGAGCCGTCGGTGCGATCACCACCCTTCTCGGTAGCTACGGGCTTGCCGAACTCCCGGCGCGCGGGTGGGCGGTTGCCTTGCTCATCCTCGCGACGCTGGCCTTCGCCGTCGACGTCCAGGTTGGGATCCCCCGTTTCTGGACGGGTGTCGGAGTCATCATCCACGTTGTCGGAGCGTTCTTTCTCTTCGAATCCGCCCAGATGCAGTCGCTGCGTCTCGGGTGGTTGCCGCTCATCGCGGGAATTGCGTCGGTCACCCTTGCGTTCGTCGTCGGCATGCCGTCGATGGTGCGAACCCGATTCGCCACCCCGACGATCGGACGTGAATGGCTGATCGGTGAACGCGGCGTAGCTGCGAACGATGTCGATCCGGACGGAATCGTCATCGTGCGCGACGCCCGGTGGCGCGCACGCACCAATCGTGCCACTCCCGTGCGCAACGGCGAGGAATGTCGCGTCGTTTCGATCGACGGAGTGACGCTCGAAATCGAGCCCCTCGAAGGCGCCGCACGCGATTATCGCGAGCGCCGCAGTCAATGACGATCGACCCGAGCTCTGCGCGGGTGAGCGCGAACGAACACCGGGCTCTGCGCCCCGTCGAGTGGCTCTTGCTCGTTCTTCCGGGAACGATCTGGGGCTCGTCGTTCTATTTCATTGCGATCGCACTCGACGACGTTTCACCCGGTCTCATCACGCCGTTGCGAATCGCGATCGGATTCGTCACGCTCGCATTCTTCCCGAAGTCACGGCAGAGCCTTCCAGCTTCCGAGTGGCGCAAAGTCGTCGTTCTTGCACTCGTCTGGCTCGCAATTCCGCTCACCGCATTCCCATACGCCGAGCTGCACGTATCGAGCAGCGTCATCGGCATGCTCAACGGTGCGTCGCCCGTGTTCGTGGCCCTCGTTGCGATCGGCATGCTGCGTCGTCTGCCACCGCCGATGCAGCGCACGGGACTCCTCGTCGGCACGGCCGGCGTCGTTCTCATTGCGGTGCCGAGCCTCGGTCGCGGCTCGTCGAGCGTGTTCGGCGTCATGCTCGTGCTCGGCGCTCTCGTTCTCTACGGGTTCGCGTTGAACGTCGCCGCACCGCTACAGCGCAAATTCGGTGCCCTTCCCGTGCTCTGGCGTGCGCAGGGCATCGCGTTCCTGTGCGTCCTGCCGCTCGGAATCGTCTCGCTCGACGAGAGCAGGTTCGCGTGGAAGGCCGCGGGTGCGGTGCTCGTGCTCGGTGCCCTCGGAACGGCCCTCGCCCACTACATGATGGCGACGCTGGCCGGTCGTATCGGTTCCACGAGGGCGTCGGCAAGCCTGTACCTCATGCCACCCGTATCGCTGTTCCTCGGTGTCGTGCTGCGCGGTGAGCGCCTCGACGTCGTCAGCGTCGTCGGAAGTGCCGTCACCGTCGGTGGGGCCTGGTTGCTCGGACGCACACCGGCATCCGCGGCGGTATCCACACCGAACGTGCCGGCGCCGGACGTGTCAGCTCCGATGCAGCGGTAACCGCCGATGGCCATCGAACGCGAATTCCACGCCGATCGTCACGACGAGCCGATCAGGCCTGCATCGACGGTGATGCTCGTGCGCGGACGTTCCGATTCGCCAACCACGCTCGAGGTGTTCATGGTGCAACGAACGCACAACGCGAGCTTCGCCCGCGGAATGTACGTATTCCCCGGCGGAAGAGTCGATGACGCTGACGCCGATCCGCGACTGCATGCATTGTGCGACGGGCTCGACGACGAGCGAGCGAGTGCACTGTTGCGTGTGGAGCGCGGCGGGTTGGCGTACTGGGTCGGGGCCTTGCGGGAGTGCTTCGAGGAATCGGGAATCCTGCTCGCGCGTCACGCCCGCAGCGGTGAGCTCGTGCGGAGCGACGATGCGGCAACTGCCCGACGATTCGCCGAGGCGCGTCACGCCGTGCATGATGGCACGGCAACGCTGCTCGACGTGTGCCGTGAGGAGGGACTGCGGCTGGCCCTCGGCGACGTGCGCTATGTCAGCAACTGGGTTACACCGCGCGGGGAATCCCGCCGTTTCGATACCCGATTCTTCGTCGCTCCCGCGCCGCCCGGCCAGGAACCGTTGCACGACGATCTCGAAACGATCGACAGCTTGTGGGTGGAACCGAGCGAGGCACTCGAGCGTGCAACGCGGGGAGAACTTGCGATGTTCCCGCCGACCGCGAGCAATCTGCAGTTCCTTGCCGGTCACAACGACATCGGCACCGTTCTCGCCGCGGCCGATGCGGTTGGATCTCCCGCGCCGATCCTTCCGAAGTTCAAGGTTGACGCGCGCGGTCACGTCATCGGTGTGGTATTGCCGGGTGAACCCGGGTACGACTCACTCCCTGACTGACGTGCGTACCGACTGAGTTCGCTGCGCGGTGACGTGCGCCGATGGGGTGCCGCACCAACCGACGTACGAGTCGGAAACCGAACGTCAGGACCTGGGTGCGGGCTTCGGACCGAGCGCGAGAGCAACCGACTCGAGCATGCGTGCCGAACACCCGGCCATGTCGACCGACGGAACGGTGTCGGCGATGAGCTTCTTCGCGATCGTGCGGAACTCGAGAGCCGCCATCGTCGTGCCGCCGAGGGCCACCGGTTCGCCGGTATCGCTGCCGTGCGCCACGGCGTTTTCGATGGGGATCCGACCGAGCAGTTCGACTCCGACGTCACGGGCGAGGGTCGCACCTCCACCTTCACCGAAGAGCGGTGTCGGCGTTCCGTGTTCGCAGACGAAGAAACTCATGTTCTCGATGACGCCGGCGACGCGCAAGAAACTGCGTCGCGCCATGTCGGCGGCCCGAATCGCCACCTTCTGCGCCGACACCGCCGGCGTGGTGACGATGAGCAAGTCGGTGCGGGGCAACATGCGCGCCAGACCCATCTGGACGTCCCCGGTTCCCGGGGGCATGTCGATGAGTAGGTAGTCGAGCTCACCCCAATGCACGTCATTGAGGAACTGCTCGACCGCCTTGGTGAGCATGAGCCCCCGCCACATGAGTGCGGTCTCTTCGTCCTCGACGAGCATGCCCGTGCTCACGACTTTCAGCAAGCCGTCGCCGACTGTGCGCTCGTTGGGAATGATACGTGGCTTGTCGATTCCGTCGATGCGCCGCGCTTCTAGGCGATCCGATATTCCGAGCATGCGGGGAATGGAGAATCCCCAGATGTCGGCATCGAGGACACCGACGACGAATCCCTCGGCAGCGAGCGCAACGGCGAGGTTCGCCGTTACCGAACTCTTGCCGACTCCTCCCTTGCCGCTCGCGACTGCGAGTACGCGGGCCGACGTGGGTACCGCCGTGTCGACGGCCCGTTCACGGGCACTCCATCGGGCACGGGTCATCACCGCCGAGCGCTCCTCGCTCGTCATCTCGCCCCAGTCGATCGACACTTTCGTCACACCGGGATGGGTGAGGACCCGTGATTCGACGTCCTTCTTGATCTGTGCGCGCAGCGGGCAGCCCTTGATCGTGAGTTTTACCCCGATGGTGACGAGTCCCGTCGCGGAGACCGTGACGTCACCCGCCATGCCGAGGTCGACGATGTTCTCGCCGAGCTCGGGGTCGATGACGGCCCGCAACATGTTGCGGACCTCGTCGGCTGTGGGAGGGGAAACCGTGCGACCGGTCACGCTCCGAACCTATCCGCGGAGGGATGCCACGAGTCGACGCACCGTTCGATTCGTCGTGTGACGGGCGCTGTATCCTGAGTTCATTGGTCGAAAGACCGCCGCAATCACCGAGTCAAAAGGAGACCGGACGATGATCACTCTCACGCCAACCGCCGTGACGAAGGTGAAACAACTCCTCGAGACGGAAAACGCCAGCGACCTCGCGCTGCGCGTCGCAGTTCGCCCCGGCGGATGCTCGGGCTACTCGTATGAGATGTACTTCGACGGTGACTTCACCCCCGAGGACAAGGTCGAAGCGTTCGGCGACGTGAAGGTCGTCGTCGACTCGGCGTCGGCGCAACTGCTCGCCGGTGCGAGCCTCGACTACACCGACGGGTTGACCGAATCGGGGTTCAAGATCACGAACCCGAACGCGTCACGCACCTGCGGCTGCGGTCAGAGCTTCAGCTGATCCCCGCGCGGGCCAGGCTCGCGCGCAACTCCCGCGCATCGAAGACCGCATCCAAGCGGTCGATGATCGTGCCACTGGTGTCGGTGACGAACAACGCCGGTTCGTAGGTCATCGCGAAATCACTGATCGCCGGTGACGGAGTCGTCGCGGCACGGTCGGCGTACACCTCGGCGTGGATGAAAGTGGCGACGTCACCGAATTCGGCGTGCATGGCGAGCAACGCATCGAGCGCCGGTGCGCACGTACCCGTTGAGCAATGAGCGGGTGTGCCGATGAGGTACGCGATCGGTCGGCCGAGCGAAAGCGCCTCGCGCAAAGACGTGTCGTGAAGTGCACATGGTTCCGGCGTTCGTGTGCACAACGGATCGACTCCGCGTGTATCGGTCGTCGTCGGAGTGTCGAGCGCCGGAAGCGGTTCGCCAACCTTCGGCACGGCGATCGAGTCGCGTGGCGACACCTGAACTGCAGCGCCCTCGATCGGACCACCGTCGAGGACGAGTTGGTACACGCCCGGTTCGTCGATGGTGAGTCGGAACGGCCAGTACGGCGTCACGAGATTCTCGTCGTGCCGTTCCGCGGTGAGTGAGTCGCGGTAGGCAACGAAATCGGCACCGACCAGTCGCTCGAGTCGACCGGTGAGCAGGTCCGGCAGCTTCATGTCACCGTTCGTCGTGAGCAGGCCACCGCCGAACGCGAGCGACACGGGAATGCGCACGTCACCCGGCACGAGGATCTGCGGGAATCGCTGGATGATCTGGATGTCGTCGGGTAGTTCACCGATCGCGCCGCCTGCATCCTGCGGTTCCGGCGACCCACCGCATGCCGCGAGAATCGTGCCGAAACCGGTGGTGGTACCCGCAGCGAGCGTGAAGAACATACCGTTGCGTAGGAATCGGCGCCGTGACACGTCGTTCATCACCCGCAGGGTAACGCTGCCACCCTCGCGGACGGCCACCCGGCGACGGTGTTGCGTGACGCTCCGTCTAACCTGAACATATGGCAACTTCCACAGGGGCAACTCCCATCGGACCGTACACACCCGTCGTTCGTGCGGGCGATTGGATCATCGTGTCGGGTCAACTCGGATTGCGCGATGGAGCCATCGTTGCCGGTGGTGTGAAGACGCAAACGGCGCAGGCGATCGTCAACCTGAAGGCCCACCTCGCGAGCGTCGGTGCGACGATCGCCGACGTGAAGAAGACGATGTGTTTCCTCACCGATCTCGACACGTTTGCCACGTTCAACGAGTCGTACGTCGAGGGCTTCGGTACCGCGCGCCCCGCGCGCAGCACCGTGCAGGTCTCGGCCCTGCCGGCCGGAGGGGCCGTGGAAATCGAGGCGTGGGCGTACAAGCCGCAGCGCGCAACGGCGGCGCCTGCCCGAACGGCGCAGAGCACGAGTGGGAAGAAAACCGCAGCGAAAAAAGCCGTGTCGGAAAAAGTTACGGCGAAGAAGTCGCGTCGCACGGGTCGCTGATCGTGGCCGGTGCAATCGTCCTCGTTGCGGTACTTCTCGCGTTTCCGGTCATCGTCGGACTCGGTTCGGTCGCGCTCGCAGCATTGCTCGGCACGTCCCTCGATCGCGACGCGACGAAGCGTCACGCCGGGAGCGAACTTCTCGAACTCAATCGGTAACCCTCGGGTGGTCGCATCATGACCGCGCGGCCCGATCTCGTCGTGCATTCGGCACGACTCGTCGCGACGATGGATGCGCAGCGGCGCGAACTCGCGAACGGTTGGGTCGCGTTGACAGATGGATTGGTCACCGCGATCGGAACCGGGACTCCACCCGCGGCCCCGGTCGCGATTGATGCGGCGAATTGCCTGGTCACGCCGGGGCTCGTGAACACGCATCATCACCTGTACCAGAACCTCACGCGTGCATTTCCCGCCATGACGAACGCTCCGCTGTTCGGTTGGTTGCGCACCTTGTATCCGTTGTGGAGTGCGCTTGATGAGGAATCGGCGTACGTGTCCGCCTGGATCGGACTCGCCGAGTTGGCATTGTCGGGGTGCACGACGTCGACCGATCATCTCTATCTCCATCCACGCGGTGGGGGCGACCTTCTGTCGGCCGAGATTGCGGCCGCGCGTGACTTGGGCATGCGTTTCCATCCCACCCGCGGGTCGATGTCACTGTCGGAAAAAGACGGAGGTCTGCCTCCGGATGACGTCGTGCAGGACGATGACGAGATCCTCGCCGATTCGCAGCGTGCCGTCGAGCGCCATCACGATCGTTCGCACGGAGCGATGGTGCGCATTGCGCTCGCACCGTGTTCACCGTTCAGCGTCACGAAGCGGCTGATGATCGAGAGTGCGCACTTGGCGGAGAAGCTCGACGTTCGGTTGCACACCCACTTCGCCGAAAATGCCGAGGACGACGCATATTCACTCGCGACGTTCGGGTGTCGTCCGATGGAGTATCTCGAGGATGTCGGCTGGGTGTCGTCGCGGACGTGGTTGGCGCACTGCGTCATGCCGAACGACGCCGAAATCGCGCGACTCGGTGCAGCCGAGGTTGGCGTGGCACACTGCCCGAGCAGCAACCTCATCCTTGCGTCGGGGATCGCACCCATCGTGCCGCTGCGCAATGCTGGTGTGCACGTCGGACTTGGCGTCGACGGATCGTCGTCGGCCGACTCGGCATCGTTGTGGCTCGAAGCCCGACAGGCGCTGCTGCTGGCGAAATTGCGTGACGGTGCCGGTGCGGCATCGGCACGAGTCGCACTCGAATGCGCGACCCGCGGCGGCGCCGGATGTCTCGGTCGCATCGGCGAGATCGGCGAAATCAGCGTCGGTGCGGTGGGGGACATCGCGGTGTGGTCCCTTGATGGGCCGCGATTCGCCGGCGCCGTTGCCGATCCGATCGAGGCATGGTTGCGCTGCGGGCCCGCATCGGCACGCGACACCATCGTCAACGGAAAGCCCGTCGTTCGCAACCACGAACTGGTTCACGATGCACTCGACGAGATGCTCTCCCGCCACGAGCGGCTGTCGCGACGGATGCAACGACTCGGCGAGCGGAGCTGACGCGACCGTGTTGTCGACGATCGCCGTCGTCTTCGCGGCGGTGTTCCTGGCGGAACTTCCCGACAAGACGATGTTCGCGACCTTGTTGCTGTCGACGCGCTTTCCCTCGCGATCGGCGGTGTGGTCGGGGGTGTCGGTCGCGTACGTCGGTCACGTCGTCGTCGCATCGGCCCTCGGCGGATTTCTCTCGCGGTTGCCGCGCGGTCCGGTGCAAGCGACGATCGGCTTTCTGTTCATCGTCGCCGGTGCGTGGGTGTTGTGGTCGTCGCGCGCCCCGGAACGTGAAGAGTCCGATGCGAGCGCCATGCCGGCTCGGGTGACGTGGCGCCGCACGTTCACCGTGGCGGTGTCGACGGTCGGAGTCGCCGAGTTCGCCGACATCACGCAACTTGCAACCGCCGGATTCGCCGCATCGACGGGTCGCCCGTTTGCCGTCGGTCTCGGTGCCGCGGCAGCACTCATCAGCGTGTCGGGTCTTGCGGTACTTGCGGGGCGATGGCTGGTATCGCGCGTACCGCTGCGCTTCGTTCAGCGCGGTGCCGGAGCACTGTTCATCGTGCTCGGCATCGTCGCTCTCATCTGACGTCGGGAGTCACCAAGAGCGTCACCTCATTTGGCGACAGGAGCCGTCAAATGCTCCACTTCGATTGTCCGAAGCGGTAGCCCACGCTGCGCACCGTCTCGATGAGGTGTGCATGCTCCTCGCCGAGCTTGGCGCGCAGGCGGCGAATGTGTACGTCGACGGTTCGCGCTCCGCCGAAGTACTCGTAGCCCCATACGCGCGACAGCAACGTTTCGCGGGTGAACACCTTGCCGGGGTTCTGCGCGAGGAACTTCAGCAATTCGTACTCCATGTACGTGAGGTCGAGCGGACGACCGCCGAACGACGCCTGGTACGTCTCGGTGTTCAGACGCAGACCGCCGTACTCGATGAGCGACTCGGGCTTCACCGTGAGGTGGGTGAAGAAGAGGTGGCGCAAGCGGGCGTCGAGTTCGCGGGGGTGGAACGGGGAGAGGCAGAAGTCATCGAAGAGATCGTCGCGCAGTTCGAGATCGGCGAGTTGCGCGCCGGTGACGACGACGAGCACCCGTTGCACCGGTCTGTCGCGGCGACGCAATGCGCGGCACATCGCCCAGCCACCTTCGGGATCGTCGTCGCACATGATGACGGCACCCGCCCAACCGTCGGCAGGTTCGAGTCGGGTGAGCGTGTCGGCACTCGACACGCCCTTCCACGGATAACCCGAAAGATCGAGGGTGCGGGCGAGCTCGACCGTCGGATGATCGGGATAGACGGCGAGGAATCCGAGCGTCGTCATAGAGCGCGCAGGTACCGGTCCAGTTCGAACTGCGAGACGTGGGTCTTGTACGAGCGCCACTCGGCACGCTTGTTGCGCAGGAACCACTCGAAGATGTGCTCGCCGAGTGCCTCCGCTACGAGTTCGGACTTCTCCATGACGCGCAGCGCGTCGTTGAGTGACTGTGGCAGTTGCTCGATTCCCATCTTGGCGAGCATGTCGTCACCCATTTCGAAGAGGTTCGAGTCGGCTTCGTCGGGCAGGGTGTATCCCTGTTCGATACCGCGCAGACCCGCGGCAAGGATCACGGAGAACGCAAGATACGGGTTGCACGTTGCATCAGGCGAGCGGTACTCGATGCGCGTCGCGAGTTCGCTGCCGCGTTTGGGCATCGGAACGCGAATGAGGCCGCTGCGATTGTTGCGAGCCCATGAGATGTGCACGGGTGCCTCGAAACCGGGAACGAGACGCTTGTAACTGTTCACCGTCTGGTTCGTGACGGCGGTGATCTCCGGTGCGTGATGAAGGAGTCCGGCCATGAACGATCGTGCAGTGTCGGAGAGGTTGTACTTGTCGTCGTCTGAGTGGAATGCATTCGTGTCACCCTTGAACAGCGACAGGTGAAGGTGCATGCCCGAACCCTGCACCCCCTCGAGCGGCTTGGGCATGAACGTCGCATGGACGCCGTGCAGCGAGGCAATCTCCTTCACGACGAACCGGAACGTCATGATGCTGTCGGCCATCGTGAGGGCGTCGGTGTGGCGCAGGTCGATCTCGTGCTGGCTCGGTGCGTCCTCGTGGAAGCTGTACTCAACGGGGATGCTCATCGTCTCGAGCGTGCGGATGGTCTCCTTGCGCAGCGACGACGAAATGTCGGTGGTGGTGAGGTCGAAGAATCCGCCGGAATCGAGCGGTCGCGGTGCCACACCGTCCTCGGGCGGTGCGAAGTAGAAGAACTCGACGTCGGGTGCGACGTAGAACTGAAAGCCGAGCGCTCGCGCAGCCTCCAAGTTGCGGCGCAGCACCTGACGTGGGTCGCCATTGAACGGTGAGCCATCGAGCTGACCGATATCGCAGAACACCCGGGCTTCAGCGCCTTTCGGATCGACCCACGGCAGCACCTCGAAGGTGTTCGGGTCGGGCATTGCGAGCACGTCGGTTTCCTGGACGCGGCCGTAGCCGTCGATCGACGAACCGTCGAAACTCATTCCGTCGACGAGGGCATTCTCCAACTCGGCCGGGCTGATGGCGAAACTCTTCAGGTTGCCGAGGACGTCGGTGAACCACAGGCGCACGAGACGAATCCCGCGCTCCTCGACGGTGCGTAGAACGTATTCGCGCTGTTGCTCGAGCATCCGAACCTCTCCTCTCAGTCAAGCGGCAAGGGCCCGGGGTGCCACCGTGTGGTGACGCCCCGGGCCCTCGTGAACCGATGATCGTGCGACGCGTGCGCCGCGCAACCGCTACCTACTTCTTCTTTCCGGACTTCTTCTTGTCGCCCTTCTTGCTCTTCTTCGCATCGGCGGCGGGCAGCTTCTCCTTGCTGCACACCGTCTCGAGGATGAGTCGGGTGACGACGTACGGATCCATGTTCGCGTTCGGACGACGGTCCTCGGCGTAACCCTTGCGATCCTTGGCGACCTGCCACGGAATTCGGATTGACGCACCGCGATTCGACACGCCATAGCTGAACTTGTTCCACGGCGCCGTCTCGTGCTTGCCGGTGAGGCGGCTCTGGATGTCGTGACCGTAGTTGTCCACGTGTTCCATCACGCGACCTTCGAGAGCCTTGCACGCCGACTCGATCGCGTCGTATCCCTCGCGCATCGCCTTCGTCGAGAAGTTCGTATGTGCACCGGCACCGTTCCAGTCACCCTTCTGGGGTTTGGCATCGAACGACGCGACCACGTCGAAGTCCTCGGCGATGCGATGCAACAGCCAACGTGCGACGTACATCTCGTCGCTGACCTTCAGCGCATCGAGCGGTCCGATCTGGAATTCCCACTGCCCGGGCATGACTTCGGCGTTCGTTCCCGAGATGGTGAGTCCCGCCTCGATGCACGCCTCGGTGTGCAACTCGACGATGTCGCGGCCCATGACGCGTCCGGCACCGACGCCGCAGTAATAGGGACCCTGCGGCCCGGGCTCGCCGTCGAGTTCGGGGAAGCCGTACGGACGACCGTTCAGGCGCATGAACGTGTACTCCTGCTCGATGCCGTAGATCATCCCGTGCTTCTTGTACTTCTCCGCTGCCGCGGCGCACGCGGCACGGGTGTTCGTCGGGTGCGGCAAACCCGTCGATGCGAGATATACCTCGCACATGACGAGGATGTTCTTGCCGCCGCGAATCGGATCCTTGCACCAATAGACAGGCTTGAGCATGCAGTCCGACGACTCGCCGGTCGCTTGCTCCGTCGACGAACCGTCGAAGCCCCAGATCGGCGGAGTCTTCACCGAATTGTCGAGGACCTTCGTCTTCGAGCGGAGCAACGGCGTTGGCTTCGTGCCGTCGATCCAGATGTATTCAGCCTGATAGGGCATAGGGGTTCCTTTCATGGAGTGACCCATCCATGTTGGTCGCCCGGCGTATCGGTTCCGTCATCCGAGTGTGAACGGTGTGTGAACAGATCCGACGATCGACCCGCTCGGTAGCCTCACGGCGTGCCCGGTGCCACGCCACATGCCGGAAAGATGCGCATCGGCATCGCCCAGATGAACCCGCACGTCGGGGATCTCGCGGCAAATGCCCGCAAGATCGGCGAGAGGATCTCCGAGGCAACGCAGGCGGGCTGCGATGTCGTCGTCTTTCCCGAACTCGCACTCACCGGCTATCCACCTGAGGATCTCGTCTTCAAGTCGGGATTCGTCGACGACGTGCGCCGCGCCCTCGACGATGTCGCGCGGGCGGTCTCCGACTGCGTTGCGATTGTCGGGTTCGTCGACGCTTCGGCAGGTGGCCGATCCGACTCGACACCGTCGAGTGCCCAACCCGCGCGACTCGCAAATGCGGCCGCTGTGTGCCGCCATGGACGCGTCGAAGCGGTGTACCACAAGGTGATGCTGCCGAACTACTCGGTGTTCGACGAGGTGCGCTACTTCGCACCGGGAAACGTTCCCGGCTTCACCGTGCCGATCGCCGGCGTTCCGGTCGGTGTGAGCATCTGCGAGGACCTGTGGGTGGAGAACGGTCCACTCGCACGGCAACGGGACGCCGGAGCGCGAATTGCACTGAACATCAACGGTTCGCCGTTCGATCGCAGAAAAGCGTCACGACGCGAAACGACGATCGTCGATCGTGCGCGCGAAACGGGAATTCCCGTCGTCTACGTCAACCAGGTGTGCGGGCAGGACGAACTCGTCTTCGACGGCGGCTCCGTCGTCGTCGGACCCGACGGTGCGGTCATTGCACGACTCGAGCAGTTCGAGGAGCGGTGCGAAGTCGTCGACGTCGACGTTGAAGGTTCGGTGTCACGTGCGGTGTCGAGAGTGCCATCGGGCGCCGCACAACGGGGCGCTGCGAGGATCGTCGAACGTGCATCCGAAGTCGACCAGGTGCTCGGTGCACTTGCGCTCGGAACGCGCGACTACGTGCGCAAGAACAAATTCACGGACGTCGTCGTCGGTTTGTCCGGCGGAATCGATTCGGCACTCGTCGCTGCAATTGCAGTCGATGCGTTGGGTGCCGATCACGTGCATGGGGTGGCAATGCCGTCGCGTTACTCGAGCGAGGGTTCGCTCGTCGATGCGGCGGCACTCGCGCGCAACCTCGGCATCGATTTCCGCACGATTCCCATCGAGCCCGCGTTCGCGTCGTACCTCGAGATGACGGCACCGTCGTTCGCGGGGCGTGCACACGATCTCGCCGAGGAGAACCTGCAGAGTCGCGTGCGAGGTACGACGCTGATGGCGCTGTCGAACAAGTTCGGGTGGATGGTGCTCACGACGGGGAACAAGAGCGAGCTGGCGGTCGGCTACTTCACTTTGTACGGCGACTCGGTCGGCGGGTACGCGGTGATCAAGGACGTCTTCAAGACCGAGGTGTACGACCTGTGCCGGCGGATCAACGAGCGCGCCGGTCGCGAAGTTATCCCCGTATCGACGTTGACGAAGCCACCGTCCGCTGAGTTGCGCCCGGACCAACGCGACGACCAGAGCCTCCCCCCGTACGACGTACTCGACCCGATCCTGCGTGCGTACGTCGAGGAGGATCGCACCGCGGCGGACATCGTCGCGAGCGGCGTCGACGCGCAGCTCGTTGCGCGAATCGTACGACTCGTCGATGCGAACGAGTACAAGCGGCGACAGTTGCCGCCGGGTGTGCGAGTGACGACGAAGGCGTTCGGCAAGGATCGACGATTGCCGATCACTCACGGTTACCGCGGCTAGACCGCACCGAGCCCCTGGTTATCGCGACCGGTTCCCGTCTGCAGCCAACAACCTCAGTGGCGATGCCCGACGCCCGTACGTCCGTACGCGGCGATAGCCGCGCCGGCGAGCACCGCACAGACAATCGAGGCTATTGCCGCGGCGGCGATGCCCGAGTACTCGTATGCCGCCGTCGCGACGAGGGACATCACTCCGCGTCCGAACGTCCCCGCGCCGATGACGATTCCGAATCCCTTGCCCGGTGAGCTCGGGACGAGATGCGTCGCGAGCGGCAGCATGCTGACGACGGCGAACTCGAATCCGAGAATGAGCAGAGCGATGGCGAGCAGACCCGGGTACATGAATTCGGAGGTGAGCGCGAGCGCGAGTGCGGTTGGAATCATGATCACGGATCCCATGAGCACGCTGCGTTCCTTGCCCCACGCATCGGTTTTGCGCGCACTCGTCAACGATGATGCGAGCTCGACCGCGCCGAGCACGAAACCGATCGCCGCAAGACCGAACGCACCGACACCGAAATCGTCAGCTAGCCAGGCCCCGAACGTGACGAATATGCACTGACTCGCACCCATCAGCCCGAACATCGACAGTGGTACGAACCACGAGCGTCCGCGCATCTTCGAATCGTGCGACGGGGTGTCGCCCCGGGTACGACCACGACGCACCGTGGCGACGGTGTCGTGGCGCAACCTGGAGTCGAGCCAGACGCCGGTCACGGCGACGGCGACCGCGCCTGCGACGTACCCCCAGCGCCACGATGACAGCGCCGTGACGATACCCATTGCCGACACACCGACGAGCAAACCCAGTGCCCACGATGTTTCGGTGATTCCGACGATCCGGCCGCGCTTCTCGTATTCGACGTGGTCGGCGATCCACGCCGCCATACCGAGGTCGTACAGCGACTTCAGGAGATTGATCATCGTGAGCCCCACCGCGAATACTGCGACGTTCGGGCTGGCGGCGACGACAAATGTGCCCGTGATGCAGCCGAGGAGGCCGAGTGCCATCGCGACGCGACGTGATACGCGATCGACGAGCGAGCCGAGTGCCGGTGCAAGGAACCCGGTGAGTTCCGACACGGAGATGGCGATTCCGACGTCGACGACCGACACGTCGAATCCGGCACTTCCCGCGGCAATGATCGCGATGAACGGCGGGGCGAAGCGGTAGGCCGCATTCGCAGTGAGCCTGCTCGTCGTGAGCGGTGCAATGCTTTCGCGAACGATTGGTGCGTACGACGCATCGATGATTCGTCGTGGCACGACGCACGACGCTACTGCGGTTGATCCATTTGCCGATGGTGCGGTCGTGCATGATCCGGCGCTCGCTCGCTGCAATCACACGGTCTTGTAATGACACGATCTTGTAATGACACGGTCTCAGAGCGACTCGGTTGCGCCCCCCGTCGTGGCGAGCGGTGACACGAACGAACCGACCGAGAGGACTCCCTCGGCGGAGACGTCGAACCAGCAACCTTCGAGATTGTGCAAGCGCTTATCGGCGACTCCGTGGTGCCGACGCAAGGTGCGAATGACGCCGCTATGGCTGATGACGAGCAGAGTCGAACCGGGATGGCGGCGTGCAAGGTCGACGAACGATTCGTGGACGCGCCCGACGACGGAGTGCGTCGGTTCGAATCCCTGCGGAATGCGCATCGAATCGAGGTACCCGGGCCATTGCGCGTCGATATCGTCGCGCGTCAAACCCTCCCAAGGGCCGACATCGGTCTCAACAAGGCGAGCGTCGAGCACCGGAGTCGTCGCACCGAGTGCGGCACCGATGAGCTCGGCAGTTCTGGACGCGCGCTGCAACGTGCTCGCGACGATCGCGTCGACGGGATCGAGACGCGCGGCCGCGAGCAGAGCTTGTCGACGTCCACGCTCCGTGAGGGGTACGTCGGCGCGACCCTGCCAGCGACCGGCAACGTTCCACTCGGATTCGCCGTGACGGAGCACGAGCACGCGGGTGATCGTCGGTGAAGCCTGGCCGTGCACGCCGACGCAGGGTAGTGCCTTGGGTACAGTTGCGACATGCCGCGCGTGCTGTATTTCGCCCAGGCACGCGACGTCGCGGGTCGCGCGAGCGACGACGTTCCGGGTGAAACCGTCGCCGAGGTGCTCGCACACGTGATCGGCCGCTGCGGCCCGGCGTTCGAGAACGTCCTGTCGATGAGTCGCATTTGGGTGAACGGTGAACCTGCGGAGAAACATTGTGTCGTCGGTGCGCTCGACGAAGTTGCGATCCTGCCGCCGGTGTCGGGTGGAAGCGATCCGACCACGTTGTCCCTCGCCGATTTGCGCACGACACGCAACGATCTCCAGCAGCGCGAGGACTCGGTGTCGTACGTGCGGCGAATGGTGCAGGGTCGACTGGATATTGCGCGCGCCGAAAGAGAGCGACGCGCGGAGAATCGGGGCGGCGACATCGACGTGTCGGGTGAGATCACGCGAGTATTCGCTGCGGAAAGCGCGGGAGGCTCACAACGGCCGCCGCGCGACACCGAACCGAGCATCGACGATCCACTGGTCGCACAGCTCGATGCGCTGTGTGACCGCGTCGGATTCGGATCGGTGCACGGCCTCGATGACGACGAACTCACCGTGTGCATCGACGAACTGTCGAGCTTCGAGGCAGAGGTGTCCCGTCAGCGCCGCGAGTTGTTCGCCGCGATCGACGCGCTGTCCGCGGAGTTGGTGAAGCGTTACAAGACGCACGATTCCGCCGTCGACGAGCTGCTCGACGACTGATCCGCCCGCTGCGGCGGATTCGCGAGGGATGTCCGCCGATAGGTTGCTCGTTGCACGATGCAACGCGTAGCTCTTCTTTCGATGCACACCTCGCCGTTGGCCCAGCCCGGTGTCGGTGACGGCGGCGGCATGAACGTCTACGTGCGCGAGATTGCATCTGCGCTCGCCCGTCTCGGGGTCGAGGTGACGACGTACACCCGTGCGTGGAAACCGGGGTTGCCCTCGGTCATCGTGCGCGAACCGAACAACACGCTCGTCCACGTCGAAGCAGGGGACTACGACGTCGAAAAGGAAGACTTGCCGAACGTCGTCGATGTCTTCACTGCCGAGGTTCGGCACCATCTGTTGCGCAGCGAGCCGCACGTCATCCACGCCAATTATTGGCTGTCCGGCATCTCCGGGCACGCCCTGAAGCACGATCTCGGTCTGCCGCTGGTGACGACGTTCCACACGCTTGCCCGGGTGAAGTCGCTGTTCGGTGACGGTGAGTCACCCGAGCGCGATGCGGGCGAGGTGGCCGTGATGGGTTGCTCCGACACGGTCGTCGTGTCGTGCGCAGAAGAACGCAATCAGCTACGAACGTTGTACCCGCAGTGGACCGGAGCCGCCGACGTCGTCGCACCGGGTGTCGAACATGCCGTTTTCTCCCCGGGTGACGTGCGCGGTGCGCGCGCGGCGATTGGTCTGGGTGATTCCCCCGTCGTTCTCTTCGTCGGTCGGATCCAGCCGCTGAAGGGGGTCGACCTCGCCATCCGCGCTGTTGCGGCGCTCGGCCGCAGCGACGTCCAACTCGTCGTCGTCGGCGGTGCGAGCGGTCCGGACGGTGCGCGCGAAGTGACCGCCGTTCGTTCACTCGTCGAGCGACTGGGCATGTCGGCACGCGTGCGGCACGTCGACCCGCAGCCGCACCACCTGCTCTCCACCTACTTCCGTGCAGCCGACGTCGTCGTGGTGCCGTCGCGCAGCGAGAGTTTTGGTCTCGTCGCCCTCGAGGCGATGGCGAGCGGTCGACCGGTCGTCGCCAGTGCTGTCGGCGGACTCTTGTCTCTCGTCGACGACGGTGCGACGGGTGTGCTCGTCACGGACCGCGAGGTGAACTCGTTCGCCCACGCCCTGCGCCGGGTCATCGATTCACCCACCGTCGCGCGCGACATGGGTGCTGCCGCTCACGATCGCAGCAGGCGCTACACCTGGAACTCCGCTGCGATGCGACTCCGCAGGATCTACGCCGAGGTGTCAGCACGCACACCCGTCACGTGCTCGTGAACAGGCGATGACCGACCTGTTCGACGATTCGTCGCGGGCCGTCCTCGAGCGGCGGATCGACGAATGGTGCGCCCGCGTGCGAGGTGAATGGTCGAGCGTTCTCGCAGCCGGTCGCTCCACCGACGAACCGGACCGCTGGTTCGTGCGCCTGCGCGGGGAGGCGAAGGAAACAATGACGGTGTGGTTCCTCCTGGGGCAGCGCACCCTTCGCCACGAGACGTACGTGCTTCCAACCCCGCCGATGCACTCCGAGGAATTGATGCGCTACTGCTTGCGGCGCAACGAGCGTCTCGTCGGGCACCACTTCGGCATCGGTGCGGAGGACGCACTGCATCTGTACGGTGAGCTGTTGCTCGAGTCGCTCGACGACGCGGAGCTCGACCGCATCATCGGATCGGTGTACGCGACCATCGAGCAACACTTCGCCACGCTCGTTGATCTCGCGTTTCCCGGGCTACGTCGGCCGTCTCGGTAGCCTCGGCGAGGTGAAGCACCTCGGCGATCTCGCGATCGTTGGTGTCGGCAATATGGGCTCGGCCATGGTCGACGGACTGTTGCGGGCCGGAGTCGATGCGCGAACGCTCGTTCTCGTCGAAGCGAACGCCGGGCGCAGGATGCAGCTTGCAACGGCGTATCCACCGGCACGCATCGTCGCGTCAATCGATGCGCACGATGGTGCGATCGGCGGTGCCGTCATCGCGGTGAAGCCGGGCGACGTCGACATGGCATGCACGGCGCTTGCGGCACGCGGAGTCCGCCGCATCATCTCGATCGCCGCAGGTGTAACGCTGACCCGACTGCAGGAATGCTGCGGTAGCGATACCGCGATCGTCCGGGCGATGCCGAACACACCCGCGGTCGTCGGCAAGTCGACGACGGCCATTGCGACGAGTGCCAACTGCACTGCCGACGACATTGGGTGGGCGCGCACGATACTCGGGGCGGTCGGAATGGTCGTCGAGTTGCCCGAGTCCGCCATCGATGCATTCACCGGACTCATCGGATCCGGCCCGGCATATGTCTTCTACGTGGCCGAGGCACTACTCGATGCGGCCCGAAACGCCGACCTGCCCCAGCCCGAGATGCTCGTGGCGAGTTTGCTCTCCGGCGCTGCTGCCCTCGTCGAGCGCGAGCCCGAGTCGCCCGCGGAACTTCGTCGTCGCGTCACTTCACCGAACGGCACGACGGCGGCCGGCATCGCCGCACTCGAGGAGCGGGGAGTTCACGATGCTTTCGTTGCTGCAGTTGAGCGTGCCACCGCCCGAAGCAGGGAACTCGGTACGTTGCCGCGGTAGACGCGGATTACTGCACGGCCGTGCACGGTTGGCGCACGGTGATGCCATCGTCACCGGCGGAAAAAATTTCCCCGCGGAACGGTGTTGCCGGCGGGATTTCGTGCCTAACGTATGACGCGTTTTCAGATCACCGGACGGGGGTCACTCCGCTCCGGGAGACGCGCCCGCAAGGGCCGCGCCGTGGGAGTCGATGCCGTCGGGGGGTTGGCATCGGCTCCCACGTTCACATGTGCGGGAACCATGCACTGCGTGCGGCAGCAGGACCTTCGAATCTGCGGCTGCTCGGTACTGTGATCGCTGATGAATTCCCCGTCGCCGGCACCGAGGTATCAGCACGTGTCGTTTCTTTCCGACTACGGAGTGAGTGACGAGTTCGTCGGTGTCGTAAAGGGCGTCATCGCCGACATCGCCCCGCACGTGACGGTGCTCGATCTCACCCATGAGATCCCGGCGTTCGACGTGAGGGCCGGTTCACTCGCTCTCGCCCGCAGCATCACGTACGTCCCGGAAGGTGTCGTCCTTGCCGTCGTTGACCCGGGCGTCGGCACGAGTCGCCGTGCGATCGCCGTCTCCGTCGCCGCCGGGCGGGGAGTCCTCATCGGTCCCGACAACGGGCTGTTGTCGATGGCGGTCGCCCTCGCCGGTGGAGCCGACGATGCCGTCGAGTTGACGAACGACGATTACCACCTCGTCGCACCCGGCGCAACCTTCGCCGGTCGCGACATTTTTGCGCCCGTCGCCGCACATGTGTGCAACGGCGTTCCGCTGCGCGAACTCGGACCCGCAGTCGACCCCGCGTTGCTCATGCCGGGTGTCCTTCCTCTGTCGCGCCGGGAGGGCGACGTGCTCATTGCCGAAGTGACGTGGGTCGATCGCTACGGAAATTGCCAGTTGAACGTGTCATCCGACGACGTCGCGGAGTGGGGCGACGTGCTCTCCCTCTCGTGCACGACGGCGACCGGCGAGAGCGTCACGCGTTCCGTGCAGCGCGCAACGTCGTTCGAGGGAGTCGGCGGCGGACTCGGTCTCGTCCTCGACTCGTACGGGATGCTCGCCGTCTGCATGCGCCAGCGGTCGGCGGCAGACGAGCTGCGTCTCGCTGCCGGCGACTCGGTGCAGCTGCGATCAGCCGCTGCCGGCGCGACACCCGGCGTCACCGTTGCCGTACAACTCGGCTCGCGCGCGGGCGACGAACGGCGCCATTAGTTGCGCCGCTACAGTCGGAGTCGTGCGTCCCGCAACGACTCTCGCTCTCGGTCTGCTCCTTGCGGCGATCTTCATCGCGGGCATCGTTTCGCTGACGATGGGCTGACCGCCCACCGATCACGCCCCGACGCACGCAGCCGATGCGACGCGGCGGCAGTCGTTCGGGAAGTCGGTTGATTCGCTACGTGTGCAGACGGGAATCGCCCGTCACGTCGGCGAGCGCGCTGCCGTCACTGCGCCGGGTGCCGGCGACGAGGAATCCCGCGAAGAGAACGACAACGCCGACGGTGAGAGTAACCACGAAGGAACGATCCTCGCCGAGACGGCCGGCGAGCGTGCCGCTTGCCGACAAGATGAGCGTGCCGAGCATGATGATTACGTTGCTCGCGACGAGTCGGCGCGCCGACAGTGGCGCGGATCGCTGTGCCGCGGCGAGCGCAGGGGTCCGGCGGCGCACGAGTCGCCATACCGACCATGCGGCCCCGGCGATGATGACGAGCGCCGGAACTCCGGACCCGATCGCAACGAGCAGTCGAGGAAGCGCTCCGAACAACTCCCTGGCGCGCGGCAGACCTTCAACGGGTACGGCGCCGCGGGCGGGGGTGGTGAGAACGACGCCCGTGGCGAAGAAGGATGCCGCCACGACGAACGCCCGGATGCGATTCGTGAACCGTGCGCCGATGAGCAGGTACAGCGAGCCGAGTGCCAACCACGCGACGTTGAGCACGGCACCCACGAGAAAGAACACACGAAACACGGGCATCGACCAACCGTCGGCTTCTGCCCACCACAGTGCTGCGGCACCGACGGCGAACAGTGTCATTGCGATCGCCCATGCATTCGTGTGGCGCTGGCGACGGCGTCGCCAGCGGTCGATGGTGACGAGAGCGAAGAGCGTCGCGACGAGCGTCGCAATGGTCGCAAGGACGACGTTCGTCATGTCGGTGTTCATCCCGCACAGTCTTCACGTCCGGAACGCCGCGATGCATCGTGGACGGGTCATCCAGACGTATCGTCCCGCAGCGCGTGGCATGCGGCACGTCGGGCGCCCGACTTCGTGAAATGCTGCACGAGGCACCTACCCTTGGGGCCATGTCGACCCCTCCCGACGTTCCCACCAGCCCACGCCGGTCACGGCGCATTCCCGATGCCGCCGTCAATCGGCTACCCGTCTATCTGCAGATTCTCAGCGACTTGCAGATGACCGAGACGCACCAAATCTCCAGTGATCAGCTCGCGGCACTCGCCGGTGTCAATGCGGCGAAGGTCCGCAAGGACCTGTCGTACCTCGGCACGTACGGAACGCGCGGGGTGGGGTACGAGGTGACCTACCTCGTCTACCAAATCAAGCGCGAGCTCGGCCTGCTCACCGAGTGGAAAGTCGTCGTCGCCGGCGCGGGGAACCTGGGCTCGGCCCTGGCGACGAACGGTGGCTTCGCGTCGCGCGGATTTCCCGTTGCGTGTCTGTTCGACGTCGACCCGAAGAAGGTGGGCACGAAGATCGGTGGAGCAACCGTGCGACACATGGATGACATGAAGGAAGTGGTGCAATCGATGGGCGTACGAATCGGAGTCGTCGCCGTCCCGTCGACGGCGGCACAGAGCGTCGCCGATGATCTCATCGCCGCCGGTATCGGATCGTTGCTCAACTTCGCACCCGTCGTACTGACGGTTCCGAACGGCGTGTCGGTGCGCAATGTCGACCTCGGCGTCGAACTGCAGATCCTCGGTTACCACGAGCAGATGCGGTCGGCGGGCTCGTCGCCCCGAACCGACGCGGTCGGCGTCTAACCTCGCGTCGTGCGTCAACTGCTCGCGTGGCGCACGTGGGCAGCACTCGCCGCGGTCATCCTGGCCACGGTCGTCCTGGCTGCCGTGGTGCTCGGCGGCGGTGAATCTCCGTCGACCGACATCCCGCGACGCAACGTCGATACCACCGCATCGGTGATGGCCTGGGAAGGGGCCGACGCGTGGACGACCGCCGACGGTCGCTCCGTCGGCACGGCCACGCTGCTGCTCGACGACGGACGACGCGTGGCGATCACCGACGGCACCCCGGGTGAAGCATCCTGCACCGATCGAGGCACTCCGGCCGCGTGTGTTCTGCTCGCCGACACTCTCGGACCCGCGGTCGTGTGGTTCGCCGTCGTTCCCGCCGATGACCCCGAGTCGCGCGTGCTCACGCTGCCGACGCTCGTCGACATGGTCGACGACGGTGATCGGGGCGTGCTCGCCAACGACTGGATCGTCCCGCTGACGAACGGTGTCGTGCGCACCTGTGCGGGCGAGGAGACGACGCGAACGCTGCGCCAGTTCATCGAGCGCTATGCGAGCCGCGGAATACGCACGATCCTCGACGTCGATCGCGACGAGATTATCGAGGTCGTGTGCGTGCCCGCCGCGGGCTGAGCGCGACGCAGCGGGGCAGTCAGGCGTTCGGCGCGAGGCGCACGATCGCCGCAGCCATCTTGTACGCAACTTCAGCAGGACCGCGCTCGTCGGGTCGCAACAAGTTGGCCATGATACGCAGCACCCATTCCATGAGCGTGTGGCTGCGAATTCCGACGCGCGACAGTTCGCGCATGAGCGCCGGTCGCCCGATCACCCGCGCGAACAGGCGGGCCACCTTGAAGTACTGCCCGTACTCGGCATCGAGCAACGTCGGGTAACGGGTGAGAATCGTGGCGTCGTTCGTCATGATCGCCTCGTGCAGAACGTCGGCACCGATGCGCGCAGTTTCGTACGCATAGTCGATGCCCTCGCCGTTGAAGGGGTTCACACTGCCTGCTGCATCACCGATGACGAGGTGCGTTGCACCTTGCTTCGGGAAAACCGATCCGCCCATCGGAATCTTGCCGCTCGTCGCCCGGCATTCGGGTGACGACGGATCGATGCCCCACGTATCGGCGATCATGTGCGCGTACGAATCGAGCAGATGCGACGTGTTCACCTGGCGGAAGTTCTTGAAGGTGGAGAGAAGTCCGACACCGACGTTGATCGTGCCGTCGCCGACGGGGAAGATCCATCCGTAGCCCGGCATCGAGTCGCCGTTGCGATCCTTCACGTCGAGGGCCGATTCGATCCACGGGTCGGCATGGCGCGGACTCTGCCAGTACGTGCGAATCGCGGTGCCGTACGGCCATTCCTTCGTGCGCGACGTCCCGAGCGACCGTCCGAACCGGCTGTTCGCCCCGTCGGCGATGACGACGTAGTCGGCGCGCATCTCCGTCGTGACGTCGCGATCGAGATCGCGCACGACCGCTCCGCGCACGCACCCTCGCTCGACGATCGGCTGGGTGGCTTCGTGTCCCTCGAGCAACGTGGCGCCGGCATCGCGGGCATTGTGCGCGACCATCATGTCGAGGTCGCGGCGTCGCACGACGTAGCCGTGCTGCGGATAGATCGGATGGCTCGGCCACTGCAACTCGAGTTGCCGACCGTGGGCCGTGGCGCGAAGTCCGTCGTAACGATGGTGCTTCGACAACGCGTCGGTGAGCCCCATGTCCTCGAGTTGCTTCACGGCACGTGGGGTGAGGCCGTCACCGCACGTCTTGTCGCGGGGAAAGTGCTTCTTCTCGACGAGGGTGACGTCGTGGCCGTGCCGGGCGAGCCAGTAACCCATCGCCGCACCGCCCGGACCCGCACCGATGACGAGTACGCGCGACGAATCGGGGGTCGTCATATGACCGTCAGCGTACGGTGTGCGCCGTTCACGGACGGCACGCAGCAGCGATATCCGAAGCGGAGTCGAGACGAGGTGACGGAAGTTACCGCGAGGCGGTTACTTCGACGCGCGCGCTTCGGTGCCGACGATGCGCGGCGGATTCTCGAGCATGTTGAACGTGTCGGCGACCGTGTCGAACGTCGTCGTTCCGTCCTGCAGTCCGGCGAAGATCTCCGATTCCGGTGAGCACCACCGCTCGTATTCCTCGAGCCATTCCTCGCTCGCCGGATCGGCACCCGAAATGGCGTAGCGCACGTGGCACACGACGCCGAGAATTTCGTACTCGGTGAGACCGCCGCCCCACTTGGCACCCTGTGACGGCATCGCGTTGCCGTTGTACGACAACGGCGCGTGCACGCCACCTTCGCGCTCGGGGTTGCCGTACACGTTGAGTCCGGCCGATACGTACGGCTGGCTGCCCGTGTAGACGAAGTTCAGCATGTCTTCGATGTGCGGGAAGGTGAGGAGTACTTCGCCTTCGTGGAGAATGCGACCCGCACCGCCCTGTCCGGCGGCACCGTGGCAGCTTGCGCACGATCCGTAGACCTCGGCACCGATGGCCATCGGACCTTCGACGGTTTCTTCCTGCGGCGACAATGCGAGGAGATAGAGAAATGCCCACAACGGCAACAAACTCAGCGTGGCCATTGCCCAGAACGGAATCTTCTTGCGGGTCTTTGCCGCAACGACGTATGCAGGATCGGGTTTCGGGGGCGGCGGAGGAGTCGGCTCTGCTGCGACGGCGGGTGCAGCGGACGAACTCGTCGCCTTTTCAACGGCTGCGCTCGATGCGGCGGGTGCGTCGGCGGACGGAGTTCCACCCTGCAGAACCGCGCGCCGGTCGCGCGAGCGCTTGAGGAGATAATCGGGTACTTCGGTCATGACAGCGATGCCTTTTCGACGGGCAGCCTCACTGCAACCGTGGAGAGCACGAGCGCGGCACGATGAGCTGCAAACACAACCGAAGAGACTAACCCGATGGGAGTCGACGACCGAAGTTCATGCACGAGCGCACTTATCTCCACGATATGCCTGCGATCGGCACCCCTACTAGGCTTCGACACGCATGTTGGCAGTCGACGTTCTGAGATGGCCGGGGATGAACCAGGCGTTCCTCTTCTCGTTCATCATCACCACCGCCCTCGCTCTCGTCATCATTCCCGTCGGCAAGCGCCGTCGCTCCGACCGCAAGGCGACGTGGGGTGAGGCGATGTTCGGTTCCGCGTACGCCTTCTTCGTGTTGTTCCTTGCCTTCGGAGTCGTGCCCCACCAATGGATCGACCATGCCGACAAGGATCTCGGCTGGCGCAAGGACAAGATCATCTTCGGACCCTTCGATCTCCTGAAGCCCCAGGAACTCGGGGGCCCCTTCGCCTTCACCATTTCTTACGAGGCGATTCGCGACATCATCGTCATCGTCATCCACGCCTTCTACATCGGCCTGATGATTTACCTGTTTGCTTGGTGGCAGAAGCGCGGCGAACAGAAGCCGAAGGCCCTGCCGACCAGCACGTATGGCCGTCCGCTCGTGAGGAAGGGGTGATCGACCGTGACTCGCACTGATGCCAATCCGCCGATGATGCCGTTCACCGACGAGTACCACCTCGTCGAGGTCGATGCCGACTACCTCAGCAAGGCAGTGAAGCCGAAGCAGTTCATCCACATCGATCAGAGCGAATGCATCATGTGCGAGGGCTGCGTCGACATCTGCCCGTGGAAGTGCATCCACATGGTGAACCCGGGAGCCGTCGTCGAATCGACCGGCACCGAGATGCCCGGCGCCGATCCCTCCGACCACGTCGTGTTCGTCATCGACGACGACATCTGCACGCGATGCGCACTGTGCGTCGACCGTTGCCCGACCGGCGTCATCGTGTTGGGCAAGGTCGGTGTGGCACCGGCAAACGGTGACCCCCACGCGCGCACGAACAATCACGGTTACGCCTACGGGATGCGGTTCTAAAGGAGCGATTCATGGCCAGCGTCGTTGAAGAAAAGCCCCGCCCTTCGCTGAAGGAGCGCATTGCCAAGGTGAACGAGTCCCTGCAGGGCAGCCAGGTGTGGAACTCCATCTTCCGCCCCGGTTCGATCTTCCGCAAGGGATACACCGATTCACCGCGCAACCGTTCGTACGTCGTCATGAACTCGGTGCTGTACCACCTCCACCCGGTGAAGGTGAAGCGACACGCGGTGAAGGTGAGCTACACGCTGTGTCTCGGCGGGCTTTCCTTCTTCCTGTTCATTTTGCTCACGATTACGGGCATTTTCCTGATGTTCTTCTACCGTCCGACCGCCGCCAACGCGTGGGACGACATCCAGTCGTTGCACACGTCGGTGACCTTCGGCCTCATGGTGCGCAACATGCACCGCTGGGGCGCGCACCTCATGGTCCTCTCGGTGTTCCTCCACATGGCGCGCGTCTTCTACCACGGCGCATACAAGGCACCCCGCGAGTTCAACTGGGTCGTCGGCGTCATCCTCCTCACGCTCACCTTGCTGCTGTCGTTCACCGGCTACCTGTTGCCGTGGGACCAGCTCGCACTGTGGGCAGTCGCAGTGGGAACGAACATGATGGGCTACTCACCGGTGATCGGATCGCAGGTGCGGTTCGTGCTCCTCGGCGGAACCGAGATCGGACCGGAAACGCTGTTGCGTTGGTACGTACTCCACGTCATCTTGTTCCCGTTCGTCACGGTGATCTTCCTCGCCATTCACTTCTGGCGCGTCCGCAAGGACGGCGGAATTTCCGGACCGCTGTGAGCCGGTGAAAGGAGCCCAACGACCATGACGGAGATCCCCGAACACCTTCTCAAGCGCGCCCAAGCGGCCCGCGAAAAGGCCGCATCGACCGGCGGTGACGACGCGTCGTCGGCGCAGAGTGCCGGCGCGTCGCGCATCCCGCAGGAACTCCTCGATCGTTCGAAGGCTGCCCGTGCCGGCGGCGTCGCCGTTGCCGACGCACCGAAGGCTCCGGTCGTTGCTGCCCCCGTCGGCGGTGGCGTACCGATGGGTGCCGGCCCCGGAGGTCACACCCAGCGCCTGCTCACCGTTGTTAAGTCGGGATCGATCCAGGACGTGAAGGCCGTGCCGGTCGACAAGGTGCACACGTGGCCGCACCTGCTGTCCGTCGAGTTCGTCGCCGCGCTCGCGTGCCTCGCATTCACGTTCATGTTCTCGTGGTTCGTCAACGCGCCGTTGCTGCAGGCAGCGAACTTCAATGCGACCCCGAACCCGTCGAAGGCCCCGTGGTACTTCCTCGGGCTGCAGGAACTGCTCACGATGTTCCATCCGATGATCGCGGGCGTCACCATCCCGGGAATGGGACTCATCGCGTTGATGTTCGCGCCGTACCTCGATCGCAACCCGTCGAACAAACCCGAAGACCGCAAGTTCATCACGAGTCTGATGACGGTTCACATGATGTTCTGGGCGATCCTCGTCATCATTGGCTCGTTCTTCCGCGGTCCCGGCTTCAACTTCACGTTCCCGTGGCGTGACGGAATCTTCTTCGAGCTCTGATCGGCGGTCACCATGAGCAGCATCACCATCATTTCCATCGCAGTCGCCGTGCTCTTCGTGCTCGGCGTCGTCATCGCCGTCACCGCGACCCGTCGTCGCGACCGAGTGGGCGTGCTTTCGCGTGAGACGAAGTTGCGTGATCGCGTGTCGCGCAAGGCGTCACGCGCGGCGGAAGCAGCTGCGGTGAACGCTCGCGCAACCTCGACGGCGGTGGCGGTTCCCAAGGCTGCTGAGGTTGCCCCGTGGTCGCCGCCGGATCCCGAAGTCATCGGCGTGTCGCGTCGTCAGTTCTTCAACCGTGCGACGGTGACCCTGATGAGCGCAGGTCTCGGCGGTTTCGGTGCCGCGGTCGTCGCGTTCCTCTGGCGAGGTGCGTCGGGTGGATTCGGATCGAAGATCAATGCGGGCAAGATCGACGACGTCATCGCCGCGATCCGTTCGAACAAGGGTTTCTTGTACCTTCCCGAAGCGCGCTCGTGGGTGTCGGAATACCCGAAGGAATCGCTCGCAAAGGCCGAAGCTGCGTACGGCAGTCAGGCTCCCGTGTTCGCCGGAATGCAGGCGGGAGTCGTCGCGTCGTACCAGAAGTGCCCGCACCTCGGTTGCCGCGTGCCGGTGTGCGAGACATCGCAGTGGTTCGAATGCCCGTGCCACGGCTCGCAGTACAACCGCGTCGGTGAGAAGAAGGCCGGCCCGGCGCCGCGAGGTATGGACCACTTCGGCATCTCCGTCGTCAACGGCCAGGTGATCATCGATACGGGAACCGTTTTCGGTGGCCCGCCGATCGGCACGAACACCACCGGACAGGAAGCCGAGGGACCGCATTGCGTCGGTGCCGCGGGCGCGCACTGAGGTCACGGGCATGAACGCACCATTGCTCGCCGCCGTCACGACCACGCTCGCGTGGATCGTCCTCTTCGTCGCTCTCGGCGGCTGGGCGCTCTACGGCATCTTCAACATCCGTTCGAGCCGCAAGGAAATCGGTTCGGAGATCGAGCTCGCGGCGAACCGCAAGCCGTACTACGACGACGAAATCCTCGAGGGAAAGAAGCTCGAGCGCACCCAGTTGCTCGGTCTCGGTTTCCTCGCCGTACTCACGATCGCGCTGCCGCTGTACTGGATCCTCGAACCGGGTCGACAGGTCGGTGCAGAGAAGGACTTCCAGCACAAGTTCGAGCGTTGGGGTTCGGGACTCTTTGCCTCGACCGCCGACGGTGGTTTCAATTGCGCGGGATGTCACGGCGGCATGAGCGGTGCCGGTGGCGTCGCCTCGTACGCCGTCACCGACCCGACGACCGGGGAAGTGAAGTCGGTGAACTGGAAGGCCCCGGCCCTGAACACGGTGTTTTCGCGATTCGACGAGGAAGAAGTTCGCTTCATCCTCAACTACGGACGTCCGTTCTCGCCGATGTCGGCGTGGGGTCTCGTCGGTGGTGGCCCGCTGAACGAGCAACAGATCCAGACGATCATCGAATACATGAAGTCGATCCAGGTGCCGCGCGAGAACTGCGACGTGGCGGACGCCGATCCGCGCACGTGTGCCGGGGGAACGCTGCCCGCGTCGACGAAGGATCAGATCCAGGAAGAAGCCGAACGCCTCGTCGCGGCCGGCACGTACGGATCCCTCGGTGAAGCATTGTTCAACCTCGATCTCGGCGGCGGCCAGTACTCGTGCGCCCGCTGCCACACCAAGGGCTGGTCATACGGTGAACCGCAGATCACCGGTGGCGGTGCATTCGGACCGAACCTCACGGGCGGTTCGACGATCCGTCAGTTCCCGAACAGAGCCGACATGATCGCGTTCATCACCGCCGGCAGTGAGTACGGCAAGCGTTACGGCGAACAAGGTCAGGGTGGCGGACGCATGCCCGGATTCGGCGGCATGCTCACCGAGGATCAGATCGCGGCAATCGTTGACTACGTGCGAGGTCTCTAAATGACGTTGGCAACACTCCTCGCAATCAACTGGGAGCCGACCCTCCGCGGAATCATCGTCGTCATCACGATGGCGGTGGCGCTCATCGGCGGCACGTACCTCATCGTCGGCTCGAACCTCGGCGCCCGACTCGGCATTCTCGTCATCCTCGGCGGATTCTTCGGCTGGATGGCGATCATGGGAGCCGTGTGGTGGATATACGGAATCGGTCTCACCGGTGCCTCACCCACCTGGCAGCCCGCCGAACCGGCAACGATCGTGCGCGATGCACGACTCCTGCAGAACGCCGAGATCGTCGCAGGTTCGGTGCAGCCCGGTGCCACCCCGGTGGAAACCGCGGCGAACGTCGCCACTGCGCTCGAAGCGGACGGATGGGTGCGCCTCGAAGAGTCGGACCCTCAGCGTGGTCAGGCAGTCGCCTCGTCGGACGTCATCCTCATCAACGAGGCGGGTGAATTCGACGCCGGTGAGTTCGTCTCTGTCGCTGTCTACGAACGCGGCGGCGAGCGTTGGCCGAAGGTCAACGAGACACTCGACTTCTTCGCCTTCTTCCACGAGCCGCGTTACGCGCTCGTCGAAGTCGCCCCGGTGCTTCCGCAGCGCGTCGAACCGGGTCGTGCCCCCTCGCGACCGAAGATCGACGAGACGCAGGACCGCCGTTACGTGCACATGATTCGCGACCTCGGCAACAAACGTCAGCCGGCGATTTTCATCACGCTCGGCTCGACGCTGATCTTCCTCATCCTGTGCTGGATGTTGCACCGTCGCGATCTCATCCTGCGCCAGAACCTGGCTGCTGCGCGAGAACTCGACCGAGAACTCGACAAGGTCTGATCCGGGGCACAGCGGCACGTGGGTCAGTATCTTCCGATCATCGTGCTGATGGTGCTTGCCATCGGATTCGGCGCAATCAGCATCGTCGCATCGAAGCTCCTCGCGCCGCGTCGGCCGAACAGCGCAAAGCTCGCGCCGTACGAATGCGGCATCGTGCCGAGTCGCGAGGCCCCCGAGCGCTTCCCGGTGTCGTTCTACGTCGTTGCGATGTTGTTCATCATGTTCGACATCGAGATCGTCTTTGCCTACCCGTACGCCGTTTCGCAACGTGAACTCGGTGCATTCGTCTTCTGGGAGATCGTCGCGTTCAGCGCGGTGTTCTTCGTTGCGTTCGTGTACGTCGTGGCGCGTGGTGCACTCGATTGGGGTCCGATAAAGAAGGATGCCCCTCTCGTCGACGTCGGAGTCGTTGCCGAGCCCGGTTGCAACGTACGAATCGTGGGTCTCGAAGGTCGCGAGCGCAACTCCGAACTGGTGGGTTCACGGTGAGCGTCCTGCGCGACATTGCCGACGAGGGTCTCGGAGGGATGCGCCACAACTTCCTCACCGGTCGCATCGAGGATCTCGTGAAGTGGTCGCGTTCGCGTTCAAGCTGGGGTGCGACGTTCGGGCTTGCGTGTTGCGCCATCGAGATGATGGGCACCGGGGCACCGCACTACGACATCGCCCGCTTCGGCATGGAAGTGTTCCGTGCGTCACCGCGCCAGGCCGACATCATGATCGTTGCCGGCCGCGTCAGCCAGAAGATGGCCCCGGTACTGCGACAGGTGTACGACCAGATGATGGAACCGAAGTGGGTCATCTCTATGGGCGTCTGCGCGAGCAGCGGCGGAATGTTCAACAACTACGCCATCGTGCAGGGCGTCGATCAGATCGTCCCCGTCGACGTGTACGCACCGGGTTGTCCACCGACACCGGAGACCCTCATCCATGCGATCGAAACCCTGCACCAGCTCATCGAGGACGGCGAGATCATGCGTCGCCGTGCAGCGACCGGCGCGGGCGCCGACGTCCACATTCAAGAGGTGCCCGCTGGTCTCACCGTGCCCGTCGCATTGCAGGGCCGCTGACGTGTCCGACGACGCGACGACGCAGGCGAGCCCTGTGCTCGTGCACGGTTGCCCGAGCGAAACGCGCTTCGGTCAGCACGTCGTGCACGCCGCACGTACCGAGCACCTCAACCTTTGTCGCGGGCTGTACGAGGACGGCTACCAGATGTGCGTCGACCTCACCGCGGTCGATTACCTCGTTCACCCGCAGCGGTCGCTACCCGTCGGTGTGACGGCCGAGCGATTCGAGGTCGTCGTCAACCTGCTTTCGCTGCAGCACAAACGCCGCGTCCGGGTACGCACCCAGGTTGCCGACGGCGAGACGGTTGCGTCGTTGTTCGATCTTTATCCCGCAACCGAGGCGATGGAGCGCGAGGTGTACGACATGTTCGGCATCCGTTTCGACGGACACCCCGACCTCACGCGAATCCTCATGCCCGAGGATTGGGAGGGGCATCCGTTGCGCAAGGATTACGCGCAAGGCCGGATTCCCGTGCAGTTCAAGGGAGCGGCGTCGTGACGACCGTCGAACCGCGCATCGTTTCCGCGGGTACCTCCGAGGGTGCTCAGGAACTCCAGCCACGATCGATCGTCGGCCACAAGGAACTCATGCGCGAGTCCGGTGCGGTTCTGCGGATGAGTGAAGCCGATGCAGCTGCACTCACCTCGGTGGGGACGGATCCCGATGAGGACCAGACGATGATCATCAACATGGGTCCTCAGCATCCGAGTACCCACGGCGTGTTGCGACTCATGCTCGAACTCCAGGGCGAGACGGTGCTGCGCTGCAAGCCGATCATCGGTTACCTGCACACCGGCATGGAAAAGACGGGCGAGTCGCTGACGTTCATGCAGGGCGGAACGAACGTAACGCGCATGGACTATCTCTCGCCGCTGAACAACGAACTCGTGTTCTCGATGGCGACCGAGAAACTGCTCGGCATCGACGGTGACATCCCCGAGCGTGCCGTGTGGATGCGCATGCTGCTGTCGGAGCTCAACCGCATGAGCAGTCACCTCCTGTTCATGGCGACGAACGGCATGGACCTCGGTGCCGTGTCGATGATGTTGTACGGCTGGCGCGAACGCGAGCAGGTGCTGCGCTTCTTCCAGAAGGTGACCGGACTGCGGATGAACCACAACTTCATCCGTCCCGGTGGTCTCGCCGCCGACCTGCCGGCGGGATGGCGCGACGACGTGCTCCATCTGCTCGACGAGATTCCGCCCCGACTCGAGGAATACGAAGTCTTGATGACGGGTCAGCCGATCTGGCGCGAACGTCTCCAGGGCGTCGGTGTGATCACCCAGGACGAGGCCGTCGCCCTCGCCGCCACGGGGCCGATCCTGCGCTCGACGGGTATCGCGTGGGACCTGCGCAAGGACGTGCCGTACCTCCGTTACAACGACGTCGAGTTCGACGTCGTTGTCGGAGTGCACGGCGATGCGTACGACCGGTACGCCATTCGACTGCAGGAGATCCGCGAATCCATGCGCATCGTGCGCCAGATCCTCGACCGGATGCCCGCAGGCAACTACCGCATCCAGAACAAGAAGGTGACGCCGCCCCCGCGCGGTCGCATCGACGAGTCGATGGAAGCTCTCATCCACCACTTCAAGATCTTCACCGAGGGATTCAAGGTTCCCGAGGGCGAGGTGTACGTGGCGATCGAGTCCCCGCGCGGCGAGATCGGTTGCTACATCGCCAGCGACGGATCGTCGACCCCGTACCGCATGCACGTGCGCGCGCCGAGCTTCGTCAATGTCCAGTGCCTGCCGCACATGATGCGCGGCGGTCTGGTCGCCGACGCCGTCGCAGTCATCTCGTCCATCGATCCCGTGCTCGGCGAGGTCGACCGATGAGTCGTCTGTCGCCGGCCAACGTCGAGATCGCACACGAGATCATCGCGCGTTTTCCGCGCCGCAAGTCCGCAACCATTCCGCTGCTCCATCTCGCCCAGGAACAGGACGGCTACGTCACCCAGGACGCGATGGTGCACATCGCCGAACTCGTCGGCACCACGGCGGCGGATGTGTACGGAACGGCGAGTTTCTACGAGATGTTCAAGTTCCAACCCGTCGGTCGCTACTGCATCAACGTGTGCACGAACATCTCGTGCCAGCTGCTCGGCGCGTGGGATCTCCTTCACCATGCCGAGGAGAAACTGGGGATCAAGGCCGGCAGCACGACCGACGACGAGAAGTTCACACTCGAGGACGTCGAGTGCATCGCCGCGTGCACGGAGGCACCGGCACTGCAGGTGAACTACCGCTACGAGTACAAGGTGACGCCCAAATCCTTCGACGCACTCATCGACGATCTCGCGTCCGGACGCCGCAGCGACGTGCCGGCACACGGCACCCTCGCCACGGTGCGTCAACGCACCACGGACAAGTGGAGCAATGCGGGAGTCGAGGCACAGCGAAAGGCCGACGAACGATGAGCGCAGTACCGACCGGACCCCGACTCATCACCACCCGATTCGATCAGGCCGATGGTCACACGTACGACGGTTACGTGCGCACCGGCGGATACGAAGCGCTGCGTAAGGCCGTCACGGCGATGACGCCGCAGCAGGTACACGATGAAGTGAAGGCAGCCGAGATCCAGGGCCGCGGCGGAGCAGGTTTTCCCGCCGGAACGAAGTGGGGGTTCCTCCCGGCCGGTGTGCACCCGCGCTACCTCGTCATCAACGGTGACGAGAGCGAACCCGGCACGTACAAGGACCGCCTGCTCATGGAGCGCGACCCGCACCAGCTCATCGAGGGCATCATGCTCGCCTGTTACGCACTCAACGCACCGCACGCGTTCCTCTACGTACGTGGCGAAATGGCACTCGCGCAGGAGCGTCTCGCGGCGGCGATCAACGATGCGTATGCGAACGGAATGATCGGACGCAACGTGTGCGGCTCGGGTTTTTCCGCCGACATCACGCTCACATGGGGAGCGGGCGCCTACATCGTCGGCGAGGAAACGGCACTCATCGAGAGCCTCGAAGGGGAGCGTGGTATGCCGCGCCTGAAGCCCCCGTTCTTCCCGGCGGTGAAGGGTCTGTACATGCAGCCGACGATCGTGAACAACGTCGAGACGCTCTCGAACGTTCCGTGGATCGTCGGTCGCGGCGGCGCATCGTTCAAGGAGATCGGTGCGCCGACGTCGACGGGCATGCGCATGTTCGCGGTGAGCGGACACGTCAAGCGTCCCGGCGTGTTCGAGGTGCCGAACGGCGTGACGACCTTCCGCATGTTGTTCGAGGCGGACGAGTACTGCGGTGGCGTACGCGGCGGACGACGGGTGAAGGCCTTCATTCCCGGCGGCGCATCGGCAATGTGGTTCTTCGATGAGCACCTCGACATGCCGCTCGACAAGCCGACGGTCGACAAGGCCGGATCGATGCTCGGATCGGGTGCGATCGTCGTCATGGACGAGACCACCGACATGGTCGCCGCATGCTGGCGCATCGTGCGCTTCTTTGCGCGCGAATCCTGCGGCAAGTGCACGCCGTGCCGCGAGGGAACGAACTGGTTGGAGAAGGTGCTGAAGCGCATGCTCGACGGACACGGTCGCGCGCAGGACATCGACCTTCTCATGGAAATCAGCGAGAGCATCAGCCCCGGCATCGCGTGGCCGCCCAGGCAGACGACGATCTGCCCGCTCGGTCCGTCGGCCGTGTCGCCTATCGCCTCGGCGGTGCGGCGCTTCCGTCACGAGTTCGAGCACTACGTCGAGCACGGTCACGCCATCGCCGGCGTCGAACCGATCTTCGGACATGCGGTGGCGAGCCATGGCTGACACATCCGCAGCGGAAACGGCGGCACCGAAGACGACGGTCTCGGTGACGATCGACGGTCGGGCGCACGAAGCGCAGCCCGGTCAACTTGTCATCGATGCGTGTCAGGACGCCGGCTCGTACGTTCCCCACTTCTGTTACCACCCGCGCATGACGCCCGTCGGAATGTGCCGACAGTGTCTCGTCGAGGTCGACGGTCCGCGCGGAAAGATGATGGTGGTGTCGTGCATGACACCGGTGGCCGAGGGCCAGGCGGTGACGACGAACAGTGACACCGTGAAGCGGGCGCAGGAAGGCGTGCTCGAGTTGCTGCTCGCCAACCATCCGCTCGACTGCCCGGTGTGTGACAAGGGAGGCGAGTGTCCGCTGCAGGACCAGGCCTTCTCGCACGGACCCGGCGAGAGTCGATTCGTCGAGGAAAAGCGCCACTACGAGAAGCCGATCCCGATCAGCGAACTCGTGTACCTCGACCGTGAGCGTTGCATCCTCTGCGACCGGTGCACGCGATTCGCCGACGAGGTCGCCGGTGATCCACTCATTTCGTTCACCAGTCGCGGTAACAACACGCAGGTGATGACCTTCCCGGACGAGCCGTTCAGTTCGTACTTCTCCGGCAACACGGTGCAGATCTGCCCGGTCGGCGCGCTCACCGCAACCCCGTACCGTTTCAAGGCCCGCCCGTGGGACCTCGAGCAGGTGGAGAGCACGTGCACGACGTGCTCCGTTGGTTGTCGCGTCGTCGTCCAGAGCAGCCGCGACGAGATCGTGCGTTACCAAGGTGTCGACGTCGAATCGGTGAACTGGGGATGGCTGTGCGACAAGGGACGCTTCAACTTCGAAGCTCTGCGATCTGACGATCGGATCACGGCGCCGCTCGTGCGGGAAGGCGACGCACTCGTCGCAACGAACTGGGCGACGGCACTCGAGCGCGCCGGTCGGATCCTGCGAACGACCCTGTCGGATCAGTCCAAAGGCGCGAACGCGATCGGCATCATCGGCGGCGCACGCGGTACCAACGAGGACGCGTACATGTGGTCCCGACTCGCCGAAGCGGTCGGCATCACCAATCGTGATGCACACCTGGGCGACGGATTGCCCAACGAGGTGTTTGCGCTCCCGCAGGCCACGATCGCCGACGCGGCATCTTCGCCGACCGTCATCCTCCTCGCACCCGACCTCAAGGAAGAAGCGCCGGTTCTCTATCTGCGCCTGCGGGACGCCGCGCAGAAGCGTCGCGCCCGCATCATCGAAGTGACGACACGTGCGTCGGGTCTCACTCCCTACGCATGGCAGTCGGTCACGTGCGAATCCGGTGATCAATCGCGAGTGGTGCGCGATCTCGTGGCCACCCCCGCCGTTGCGGAGCAGTTGCGTCGTGGTGCCGTCACCGTGGTCGTCGGACGCACGAATCTCGCCGAGTCGGCCGAGTTCGTCCTGCACGGTCTCGCCGAAGTGTTTGCCGCCGCTCCCGATGCGCGTGTCCTTCCCGTGTTGCGCCGCGCCAACGTACGCGGCGCAGTTCTCGCCGGACTGGCGCCGCGGGGTAACGGCCTCGACACCGTGGGCATGCTCGAGGCCGCCGCCGCGGGACGCATCGAGTGCCTCGTGTTGCTCGGAGCCGATCCGCTCAGCGACGTACCGGATGCCGACCTCGCGCGTCGTGCCTTCGCCCGGGTCGGCAGCGTCATCGCCGTCGATACGCACCACACCGAGTCGGTGGCCCGCGCCGATGTCGTACTCGCCGCCGCGGCTTTCGGTGAGAAGGTCGGTACGACGACGAACCTCGAGGGTCGCGTCAGCGATGTCGCCCAGAAGGTGACGGCGACGGGCATGTCCCGCCCCGACTGGATGATTGCCGTCGAGCTCGCGGCCCAGCTCGGTGTCGATCTCGGCGTCACGACCTACGCCGATGCGCATGCGGCCCTCGTCGCCGGCGTTCCCGCTTTCGCTCCCACCGCCGATGCGCGCGCCGTGCGCCGGGAGGGTGTCGTCGTCGTGCACCCGCAACCCGTCACGATGTCGCGCTCGTCGCGGACACCGGCGCAGCGCCTCGGCTTCCACCACAGACTCGTCGTGTCGCGTGAGTTGTACGACGGAGCCGTCGGTACCGCGCGCAGCGCGTCGCTCGCACCGCTCGTCGGTGAGTCCCGTGCGTTCCTCAACCCGGCCGACATGGTGCACGCGGGTGTCTCGGCCGGCGGGCACGTTCGACTCGTCAGTCAGCGGACGTCGGTGTCGCTCCCGGCACACGCGGATGTCAGCGTGCCGCGCGGGACCGTATGGGTGCCGCTGCACCAGAACGGCCCCGACGTGCGCGAACTCATCGACCATGCTGCCGACGTCACGGATGTCACCATCGAGGTCGTTCGATGATCGCGCTCGATCCCGCACTGCAGGGCGACTTCGGCTGGCAGAATCTCGCAATCGTCGGTATCAAGGTGCTCGCCGTGTTCGTCGCGGGTCTTGTCGCAACGATGCTCATGGTCTGGTTCGAGCGCAAGGTCGTCGCCGGTATGCAGAACCGCATCGGTCCGAACAAGGCCGGTCCGTTCGGCTTGCTGCAGACACTTGCCGACGGAATCAAGTTGTTTTTCAAGGAAGACATCATTCCGAGCCGTGCTGACCGGTTCGTATTCGCCCTCGCTCCGTTCCTCTCGTTCGTCCCGGCGTTCCTCGCGTTCGCGATCATCCCGCTCGGTGGTGACTGGCGCAACGGCAATGACGGCATCGTCACGTGGTTCGGAGTCGAGACGAGGGTGCAACTCGCGGACCCGCACGTGGGTGTGCTGTTCGCCCTCGCGATCTCGTCGATCGCGGTGTATGGAATCATGCTCGCAGGGTGGTCGAGCGGCTCGAAGTACCCGTTGCTCGGCTCGGTGCGGGCATCGGCCCAGATGGTGTCGTACGAGGCGGCGCTCGGCCTCTCGCTCGCCTCCGTGCTGCTCACCGCGGGAACACTGTCGACGAGCGGCATCGTGGCCGCACAGTCGACACTCGGTACGTGGCACGTCGTCACCACCGGGGTCGTTCCGTTCGTCATCTTCCTCATTGCAGCTACGGCCGAGCTCAACCGACCTCCGTTCGATCTCGTCGAGGCCGAGCAGGAACTCGTCGGCGGCTTCAACACCGAGTACTCGGCGCTGCGCTTCTCGTTGTTCTTCCTCGCCGAGTTCATGAACACGGTGACGATGTCGGCGCTCATCGTCACGCTGTTCTTCGGAGGCCCGCAGCCGATCGCGATCAACGGCTACATCCTCGACATTCCGTTCATCCCGAACGCACTCGAGGGGACGATCTGGCTCGTACTCAAGGTGCTCGTCTTCCTCTACGCCTACGTGTGGTTCCGGGCGTCGCTGCCGCGGCTGCGATACGACCAGCTCATGGACTTCGGGTGGAAGGTTCTCATCCCGGCATCGCTCGGCTGGTTCCTCCTGCTCGCCGCACAACGCCTCGCGCGCAGCGAGGGATGGAGTGTCGTCACAACGACGGTCATTGCCGTCGTCGTTCTCGCGGCGTGTTACGCGATGCTCAGCCTCGCCTTCGCCACCAGTGCACGCACCCGAGCACGGGAAGGAGCACAGTTCTGATGGGTTACCTCGGCGGATTCCTCGTCACGTTCCGGCAGCACGGTCGCAAGAACCGCGTCACCACCCAGTACTCGGGCGGCCGCGTCTTCCGACGCAACAAGAAGAAGGCCGAGGTGATGGATGAGAAGATCGACAAGCCGGAGCGCTTGCACGGTCGTCATGTCCTCAACCGTTACGAGGACGGCATGGAGAAGTGCATCGGGTGCGAACTGTGCGCCGCCGTGTGTCCGGCGAAGTGCATCCACGTCCGCGGCCGCGACAATGATCCAGATTCGCCGACGTCCCCCGGTGAGCGCTTCGGCTGGATCTACGAGATCAACTATCTGCGCTGCATCCACTGTGATCTCTGCGTCGAGGCATGCCCGACCGAGGCGATCACCGAGACGAAGTTGTTCGAGTTCTCGTTCACGAACCGCCGAGATGCGATCTACACGAAGGAAGAACTCCTCGTCGGTGACGACGGCAAACCGAAGCACCTGCCGTGGGAGGACTGGCGCCCGGGCGAAGATGCGAACACGTCGGCGTGGATGCGCGCGACCGCCCCGGCGGGCGATGCATCGTTCGAAGGAGTGGTGTCATGGGCCGGCGAGCTGGGTTACGGGGTGCGCGCCGCGGAGCCCGATCAGGCCACCGCTGACGGGCGAGGCATGAAGTAGCCGCATGGAACTGTTCGTTTTCCTCTGCGCAGCGGCGATGTGCCTCGTCGGGGCCGTCGGCGTCATCGTGCGGCGCAATCCCGTTCACGCCGCACTCTCGCTCGTTCTCACCCTTTTCGGTGTCGCGGTCCTCTTCGTCGCGCAGGAGGCGCACTTCCTCGCCGCCGTCCAGGTGATCGTGTATGCCGGAGCAATCGTCGTGCTTTTTCTCTTCGTCATCATGCTCCTCGGTGTCGATCGGGCGGAGGATCTGAAGACCGAACCGCTCGTCGCGCAACGCTCGCTCGCCGCAGTCGTCGGTGCGGGACTACTCGCACTCCTGCTCACGGCGGTGATCCGCGGCAACGACGTTCTCGCCGTGCGCGGAGGCGGTCTTGCCACCCAACTCGATGCGGAGAACGGTGACGCAAACATCGCGCAGTTGGCCCGTTCGGTGTTCGGAGATTACGTCGTCGCATTCGAGCTCACGTCCGTGTTGCTCGTCGTGGCGGTAGTCGGAACCGTTCTGCTCGCCCGACGTCGTCGTGCGGGAGCGGGGGAGCAGTCATGACACCGACGACCACCTGGTATCTCGTTCTCGCCGCGCTCCTGTTCACGATCGGCACCGTCGGGGTCCTCGTGCGACGCAACCCGCTCGTCATGTTCATGTGCATCGAATTGATGCTCAACGCGGTGAACCTGTCGTTCGTTGCGCTGTCGAAGCGCCTGCTCGACATCGACGGACAGAGCATCGTGCTCTTCGTGCTCGTCGTCGCCGCGGCCGAGGTCGTCGTTGGACTCGGGATCGTCGTTGCCATCATGCGCAACCGGACGACGTTCACCGCCGACGATCTTGCGGAGCTGAAGGGTTAGGACGATGGCCGATCTCGTGTGGTTGCTGCCCGCCCTGCCTCTGTTGGGTGCAATCGTCATACTCGTGTTCGGACGACGACTCGGCGAGCCGGCCGCAGGCTGGGTGGCGACGCTCGCAACCGCCGGCTCCTTCGCCTCGGCGGTCGCCGTGTACTTCGATCTCCTCGGGCGGCCGGCGGAAGAGCGTTCGACCGTGGTCAGCCTCTTCGAGTGGATTCCCGTCGGTTCTTTGAAGGTCGATCTCGCATTCATCGCCGATCCATTGAGCGTGACGATGGCGCTGTTCGTCACCGGCATTGGCTCGCTCATCCACCTGTACGCCATCGGGTACATGCACGGCGACCCGAAGTTCCCGAAATTCTTCTTGTATCTCAACCTCTTCGTTCTCTCGATGTTGCTGCTCGTTCTCGGCGAGAACCTCCTCGTCACCTTCCTCGGATGGGAGGGGGTGGGCGCGTGCTCGTACTTCCTCATCTCCTTCTGGCACACCCGTGAGAGTGCGGCGGTGGCGGGTAAGAAGGCGTTCGTCACCAACCGCATCGGTGACTGGGGGGTCATGGTGGCGATGTTCGTCGCCTTTTCGACCGTCGGATCGCTGTCGTACTCGGCCATCAACGCCGCCGCGCACGACGGCGACATCTCGTCCACTGCAGTGTCGGCGATCGCCCTGCTGTTGTTCGTAGGCGCGTGCGGCAAGAGCGCACAGCTCCCGTTGTACCTGTGGCTCCCCGACGCGATGGAGGGTCCGACCCCGGTGTCGGCCCTCATTCATGCCGCAACGATGGTGACGGCCGGTGTCTTCCTCATGACCCGCGTCGGCCCCGTCGTCGTCGCCTCGTACGACTGGGTGCCGACGACGATTGCCGTCATCGGTGCCGCGACTGCGCTGTTCGCGGCGACGATCGCGGTCGCGCAGAACGACATCAAGCGGGTGCTCGCGTACTCGACGGTGTCGCAACTCGGGTTCATGTTCCTCGCGATCGGGTCGGGTGCGTACGTCGCTGCGATCTTCCACATGGTGACGCACGCCTTCTTCAAGGCGCTTCTCTTTCTCGGTTCGGGTTCGGTCATTCACGGCATGCACCACGAACAGGACATGCGCCGCATGGGGGCGCTGCGCGCGGTCATGCCCGTCACCGCGGGAACCTTCATCATCGGCTGGTTGGCCATCGCCGGTGTGCCACCGTTCGCAGGCTTCTGGTCAAAGGACGAGATCCTCCTGTACGTGTACGCCAACAACCGCTTCCTGTACGCCGTGGGCATGGTGACGGCCCTACTCACCGCCTTCTATATGACGCGGCAGGTGATCCTCGTCTTCTTCGGCAAGGCACGGTGGAACGACGCACATGCCGAGCACGGTGCACACGGCGACTTCGTACCGCACGAGAGCCCCAAGATCATGTTGATCCCGCTCGTCGTGTTGGCTGCACTGTCGGTCGTCGGTGGGGCGCTGCAACTTCCGTTCAGCAAGAGTCTCCACTTCCTCGAGCACTGGCTCGAGCCGGTGATCGAAGGCTCGGAGCGCAGCATCAGCGGTACGTGGGCGTACGACAACAAGTACCTGCTCCTCGTCGTTGCCATCGTCGTCGCTGCCACGGGAATCGGGCTTGCGTTGCTCACGTATGCCAAGGGTCGCCTGAAGGTGATTGAACCGGCGATCCTCGAGCATGCGTGGCGCTACGACGCCGGAGTCGCCCGCGTCATCGGCGGACCGGGTGCGGCGTTCTTCCGGGCGGTCACGACGTTCGATGCGCGCATCGTTGACGGTGCGGTAAATGCCACCGCGTCCCTCGTACGCGGCGCGTCGTCGCCGCTGCGCAAGGCGCAATCGGGTTACGTGCGGGCGTACGCGCTCATCGTCGGCATCGGTGCGGTGCTCGTCGTCGCCTGGTTCGTCCTGCGCGCCGTGATGGGTGGTGCGTGATGTTCGCTGCCGCCTCGTCGTCCTCGCTCGGTTTCCCGATACTCACATCCCTCATCGCGGTGCCGGTCATTACCAGCATCGCGATCCTCGTGTTCGGCCGATTCCGGGCCGAATGGACGAAGCTCGTCGCACTCGTCGGTAGCGTCGCAACGGGCGCACTGTCGGTGTGGCTGCTCGCCTCGTTCGATTCGGCCGAGGCCGGCTTTCAGTTCACGTCACGTCACGAATGGATCCCGATGTGGGGCATCTCCTGGAACGTCGGCGTCGACGGGATATCACTGTTCCTCGTCGTCCTCACCGGATTGCTCTTCCCGCTCGTCATCGCCGGAGTCGATCCGCACCATGACGAGCGCCCGTACCTCGCATGGTTGCTCCTGCTCGAAGCGGGTGTGATGGGTTCCTTCGTCAGCCTCGATCTCTTCCTCTTTTTCATCTTCTTCGAGGTCGTCCTCGTGCCGATGTACTTCCTCATCGGCGGCTGGGGTTACGACCAGCGTGTGTACGCGGCGACGAAGTTCTTCCTGTACACGATGGCCGGTTCGGCGTTCATGCTCGTCGGAATCGTCGCCACGGCCTTCCTCGCCCGCTCGTCCACCGGTGGCATCACGTTCGATCTCGTCACCCTCGCCGAGTCAGCGAATTTCTCGGTAACCACCGGTCGGTGGCTGTTCGTCGCCCTCGCCATTGCATTCGCGGTAAAGGTTCCGCTGTTCCCCGTGCATACGTGGTTGCCCGATGCGCACACCCAGGCACCGACTGCCGGATCGGTGATCCTTGCGGGTGTGTTGCTGAAGATGGGCACGTACGGCCTGTTGCGCTTCGGCGTGTACCTGTTCCCCGAGGCGTCGTTGTGGGCCCGACCGGCCATCTACACGCTGGCCGTCATCGGCATCATCTACGGCGCCATCGCGGCGACGATGCAAACGGATCTGAAGCGGCTCGTTGCGTACTCGAGCGTCGCGCACCTCGGGTTCATCGTCCTCGGCACCTTCGCGATGACCCCCGAGGCGTTGTCGGGTGGTGTCATGCAGATGGTGAACCACGGTGTGTCGACCGGTGCGTTGTTCCTGCTCGTCGGAATGATCTACGAGCGTCGCCATACGCGTCAAATCGCCGAGCTTCGCGGTCTGCAGAAGGTCGCCCCGATCTTCGCGGGCTTCTTCATGATCGTCATGTTGTCGTCGATCGGCGTGCCGGGTCTCAACGGTTTCGTCGGCGAGTTTCTCATACTCATCGGCTCGTTCGACACGGCACGCTGGTGGGTGATCATCGGCACGACGGGTGTCATCCTCGCCGCGCTCTACCTGCTGTGGGCGTACCAGCGCGTGTTCCACGGCGAGCCGGACGAAGCCAACGCGTCGTTTCCCGAGTTGCGTTTGCGCGAGGGACTGTTGCTCGGTGCGTTCGTCGTCGCCATCGTCTTCACGGGCCTGTATCCGAAGCCGATGCTGTCGCGCATCGAGCCGAGCATCATGTCGGTTCTCGAGCACGTCGAGCAACGCACCGTGGCGACGACGGCGCAGGGGGAGTAGGTCATGGACGTCAACGCTTTCGAGACGCCCTTCGTCGATTGGTACTCACTCAGTCCGTTCATCGTGTTGCTCGGCGGAGCGCTCGTCCTCATCGGAGTCGGCTCGCTCACGCCGCGTTGGCCGAAGGGGCTTTATGCGGGCGTCACCGCGGTGACGGCGGGCGCGGCGATCACACTGCTCGCTCTTCGCGCGGCCGATCTCGGCGACGGGGGGAACCTGAAGTTGATGAAGGAATCCCTCGCCCTCGACCATTTCGGCTGGTGGGCGATGATGGCGATCTGCCTCGCCGTGCTGCTCAGTTCGCTCGTCACCTCCGACGTGCTCGCCCGCAACGGTGTCGACGGCCCCGAGACGTACGCGCTGTACCTCACCGCGGCCATCGGTGCCGGGATGATGGTCGTGTCAAACGACCTGCTCATCTCGTTCCTCGGTATCGAGACACTGAGCTTGTCGCTGTACGTTCTCGCGGCGAGCAATCGCCGTCGGGCGTCGAGTCAGGAGTCCGGTCTCAAGTACTTCCTTCTCGGCGGTTTCGCGTCCGCTTTCCTCCTCTACGGAATCGCCCTCGTATACGGGGTGACGGGGGAGACCCTCATCAGCGGAATCGGGTCGATGCTCGGCGCCGAGGTGTCGTTGCCACGCAACGATCTTCTGCTCCTCGTCGGTGTTGCGTTGCTGTTCGTCGGGTTTGCATTCAAGGTCGCGCTCGTCCCCTTCCAGTCGTGGACTCCCGACGTGTACGAGGGCGCACCGACCCACGTCACCGGTCTCATGGCGTCGGTCGGCAAGGTTGCCGCGGTCGTCGCTATGGTGCGACTGTTCGTCGTGGCATTCCCGAGTCGCGCCGACGATTGGCGTCCGGTCGTGTTCGCCGTTGCGATTCTCACGCTCGTCGTCGGTTCGGTGCTCGCAGTTGTACAGACGAACGTGAAGCGGATGCTCGCGTACTCGTCGATCAGCCACGCCGGTTTCATGCTCGTCGGACTCGAGGCGGCGGGACGTGTCGGTTCGTCGAATGCCGGTGAGGGGATCTCCGCGGTCCTCGTTTACGTGATGCTGTACTCGGTCCTCGTCGTCGGAACTTTCGCGGTTGCCGCGGTCGTTGCGGGCGATCGCGGCGGGTCGTCGCTCGAGGACTTCCGGGGCTTGTCGAAACGCCGCCCGGCTCTCGCACTCGCAATGACGATTCTTCTCCTCGCACAGGCGGGAGTCCCGCTCACTTCCGGGTTCGTTGCGAAGTTCGGTGTCATACGCGCAGCCGTCGCCACGGAGAGTTACGTGCTCGCCGTGGCCGCGATGATTACCGCAGTCGTCGCGGCCTACCTGTACTTGCGCATCATGGTGAGCATCTGGCTCGCCGAGCCGCAGGATTCCTCGAAAATGACGGTGCCGTTCGCGACGACCGTCACCATCGCCGTGAGCGTCGCGGTGACGCTCGTCCTCGGAGTGTTTCCGGCAATCCTGCTCGACTCGGCCGATCTCTTCGCAACGCTCTCGCGCTAACGCGCGCGGGTGACGAACTCGTCGAACAGCCGCTGCTGGTCCGCGGTCGACGCAGCATCGTCCTCGGGATGCCATTGCACGCCGACGACCCAGTCGTTGTTCGTGTGTTCGATCGCCTCAATCGTGCCGTCCGGAGCGTTCGCGACGGCACGCAGATCGGTACCGAGTCGCGCAACGGCTTGGTGATGCCACGAGTGGCATCGAGCCGGTGTGATCGTGCCGAGTGCTTGGGCCAGCAACGAATCCGGCTCGACCACGATGTCGTGGTACGTGTCGGTATGCGTGAGCGGATCGATGCCCGCAAGGGAATGATCCTGGCGCAGAGATCCGCCGAGGGCGACGTTGAGCACCTGCATCCCGCGACATATACCGAGGATCGGAACGTTTGCTGTGAGGGCGGCGCACACGAGGGTGATCTCGACGTCGTCGTGGATGTCGTCGATGCCCCCCGTCGTCGGATGCAGCGTCTCGCCGTAGCGCACCGGATTGACGTCGCCACCACCCTGGACGAGCACGCCGTGCGCGTTGCCGACGAGTATTCGTGCGTCATCTTCGGTGAGCGTCGTCGGCGGCACCTGGAGAACGAGTCCGCCGGCACGTTGGATCGCATCGACGTACGAGCGACCGTTGGAGAAGCTCGGTCCGCGCACACCCCGCGCATCCGTCGTTCGCTTGGACGGCAGGAGGATGAGCGGACGCGCCACGATTCGATGACCGTTCAGCGCGGAACTTTGCCGCTCGCCGCGCGGGAGAGGAACCCCGGCGCGCCGAGCGTGTACCCCGAGCCGGCGGCCGTCGTGATGACCTGCTCGAGGTGGTCGTGACCGCGCACTTCGAGCACGATCTGCACTCCGGTTTCGCGAACGCCGAGATCGACGCCCTCGCGCACGTGTTCCACCTCGATGATGTTTGCGCCCGCGCTGGCGATGATCGTGAGCAAACGGGAGAGACCGCCCGGTTGGTCGCTGATGCGCGCGAAAACGATGGCACGCCGGCCGAGGTTCGTTTCGTGACGTCGTACGAGACCCGTGAGGAGGCCGAGATCCATGTTCCCGCCGGAGAGGACGACGACGGTATGGCCCGATGACGGGGGAGTGACGGCGCCGGTGAGCAGTGCCGACACGCCGACTGCACCGGCACCCTCGACGAGGAGCTTGCCACGCTCGAGGAGGAGCATCATCGCCTCGGCAACGGAGTCCTCGTCGACGACGACGATGTCGTCGACGTAACGGCGGATGAGCGGCTCGGTGACGCGCCCGGGCACCTTCACCGCAATCCCGTCAGCGAGAGTCGCAACGGGACCGTCGGGGGCGACGCCCGTGACGTACGGAGCGCATGCCGCCACTTGGACACCAATGACCCGCGTCGACGGATAGCGCTCCTTGACCGCCCTCGCCGTTCCTGCAAGCAGTCCTCCGCCACCGAGCGGCACGATGACCTGACCGAGGTCGTCGACGTCATTGATCAATTCATCGCCGAGTGTCGACTGACCGCGCACCACCGCTTCATCGTCGTACGGATGGCAGAAGTTCATCCCCGTGTCGGCTGCGCGGGCAAGAGCGCGCTCGACGGCGACATCGAGACTGTCACCCACCTCGGTGACGGTCGCACCGTACCCGCGGCATGCCGCCATCTTCACGAGCGACGCACCGCGCGGCACGAAGATTTCGCACGGAACGCCGACCGTCTTCGCCGCGTAGGCGAGGGCCTGGGCGTGGTTACCGGCGCTGCCCGCCACCACGCCGGTGCGGGCCGCTTCGCCGAGTGACAACACCTTGTTCAGTGCACCGCGGATCTTGAACGATCCCGTGCGCTGGAGGTTCTCCGCCTTCAGTATCACCGACCCACCCCAGCGCCGTGACAGGTGCGCCGACGGCGTCATCGGCGTGTGTTCGATGATCGAACGGAATGCGGGCTGCGACGGAATCATTTGCCTGATCTACTCTGTAGCCAAAGTGTATGGAAAATGTGGATATTGACCTCCTTCGCCATGCGCCACCCCGATCATTCGTGAGCAAAGACTCATCTCGGCGGCCTTTGGCGGAGTCGTGGCGACTGTACGCAGTACTTGTCGGCGGCGTTTTCGGACTCATGCTCCTGTTCGAAACGCCACTAATGGTCGCGGCAATCGCCACGGCATTTCTGACTCTGCAGTGCGTTATTGGCGGTCGCTTCCTTGACCGGATATGGCCCGGTGTGTTCCTCGGTCCCATTGGTCGCCGTGTGCTCGGAGCGCTACTCGTGTATTCGCTCCTCATTCTCGGCCAATTCGTCGGTTGGGCAGTATTCGGTTTTGCATACACCTGGGTTCTCGTCGCGCTGGTGGTTGTGCCCGTCTTCGGGATGGCCGCCGCGGCTCCTCGTTTGACCGAGCAAGGCGCAGAATCGCGTGACGAATCGACTAGCTGGGTGGATGCGGCGGTCCTTCTGTTCGGCGCACTCGCATTCCTTCTCAACGACTTTGGTTGGATTACACCGCTGGCCATCGCCGCCGCAATCGTTGCACTGGTTGCACACTTCGCCGGTCGCCTGCATCGAATCGTGGTCGGTGTCTCTGCCGCGATTCTCCTTGTTGTCGGCGTCGTCGTGTCGCTGCGAATCCGCTCCGAGCTTTGGTGGTTCCTTACGGACGACTACTGGATGTTCGATGCCCTGATCTCTTCACTTAAGTCCGTCGGGCCATTTGAGGAGTACTCGACTCTCGGACCTGCCACTTGGCAATATCACATCGCTTCATATCAGTACGTGGCATTCATCGAACAATTGACGAATGCGCAGCCAATGATCCTTTTGTCACGAGTAATGCCCGTCGCATCCGCGGTGTTTGCCAGCGGGGCGACCATGGCATTCCTCTCGAGACATACAAACCTTGGTCGACAAGCACAGCTTGCGTGCATCGTCGTCTTTGCACTGACTTATCGCTACACCTTTCAGTCACCCAGCTATGCGGTTGGGTTTGCAGTATTGGTGGCAGCGACTATGTTTTGGCTCAATCGTGATGAATTAGTCCGCTTTAGTCACTGGGTAGTTGTCATTCCGACAATGATTGCGAGCGCAATTGCAACGAAGTTCTCAAACTTGTTCATCATCGCAGTGGTAGTTGCGGCATCGGTGTTGTTGCGAATTGTTAGAGAAAAGTGTTTTGACGACTGGAACTGCGCTGCTTCTGTGGCGCTAGGCGCGACCCTAGTGTGCACTGTGTTCATCGTTCTCTTCAGTCCGCGAGTCCAGTCTGAGCTTTCGTCGTACTCAATTAATGGCTTTGGGCGTGAATTCTTGGGAGACTACGCGAGCATCGGGTCCTTTTTCTGGCGACATTATGCGTTGTCGTCAGTGCTAATCGCGCTGATTACGCCGATCGCCTTCGCTTTGATCATCTTGCACCATGCAGGGCGAGAATGGTGTCACGCGACGGAGTTGAGAGTGTCGGGGACAGTTGCGGTCGTGCTAGCGCTGCTCTTTGGTCTTCTTGGTGGAAATGCGGCGGGTCGCTACTTTGTGGAGAGCGCACTCACTGTCGGCTCAATGGTGGCAATAGTTGTTCTTGCATCAATTCGCACTCGGATGACGCTGAGGAATGTCTTTTGCTTGCTCGTGTGCGCGATCATCGGTGTTGCATCCGTCAGTATTCGACCTCTCATCAACGGATCAAGTGACTGGGAGACTGTTTTGCGTGCGATGGTAGTTAACGGTTCAGGGATTATTGCGGTACCGCTCATCTCTTTGGCAGTGCCTCTGTACTTCAAGAAATCGCCTAGAAGTCGATCAATTGCAAGTCTTCTTCTCGTTGGTGTGTTGACGATCAACTTCTCCGCAGACGTTGCAGGTCTTCGAAACCGCGAGGTAGGTACGCCGATGGGTTCATCGCCCGCAGAATATGGCGTTGCGCGGGGTTCTGGCGCGGAACAAACGGTAGCGGAATGGCTACGGATGAAGAGTCCCAAATCTGCACTAGTCGGAAGCAACTACTTCTGTGATCGGTGTATCGGTGAGGACTGGATCATGAAGGACACCAATAGTTTCTCTAGCGGCCGCTCACTCGAGTTTGGCTGGGGAGGGTCCAACTATGTTCTCCCAGCGTTGTCGGAACGGCTTTTCGTCATCCAAGGACCAAGATTCGTGGCAGGCTCAAGTGGATTATCGCCCGAGTCGCGAGCACGACTGCGGTTGTCACTCGAGTTCGCAAATCGGTCGTCCGTGCGCGCGCGTGAGGAACTTCGCGAGCGCGGCGTTGACTACTTCATCATCGACAGGCGTACCGCGACGTCGGATTCCTGGCGCAGCTTCGGGCGAATTGAATTTGAGAACGAGAGATTCTCCGTGGTGAATCTCTCGAAGGATTGACAGGATGTTGCCATGAAAACGTTGATCGTCGGCAACGGTGGTGACGCCGATGCCGGTCTCGTCGGTCAGCGTCTGGCCGAGCACGGCAGCACCTTCGAGCGTGCCGTGCGCGAGTATCCGCGCGAGTGGTCCTCGCTCGGTGGAGTCGATGTCGTCGTACTTCTCGGATCCGACTGGTCCGTTTACTGGGAGTCGAATGCCGCAGAGGTCGCAGCCGAGGCGGATCTCGTGCGCACGGCCCGCGGGCGCGGAGTGCCGCTATTCGGTATCTGCTTCGGAGCCCAACTCGTTTCTCATGCGCTCGGCGGGCAGGTCGAACGCGCCCCGCGCCATGAAATCGGATGGTGCGACGTCGGGCAGATTGCCGGTCACGAGCTCCTCGCCGGGCCGTGGATGCAGTGGCACTACGACCGTTTCACCGTTCCGCAGGGGATGAGCACGTTGGCGATGAACGACGTCGGAGTCCAGGCGATGTACGGCGGCCGCACGTTGGCGACCCAATTCCACCCCGAAGTCACACCTGCGATCGTGCAGCGCTGGGCGACGACCGGCGCGCGAGAGCTCGACGCAGTCGGGCTCGATCCCAAGCACCTTTGTGAAAAAACGACGGAGAAGGTCGTCGAACGGGGGGATGCCACCTCCCGTCTCGTCGACTGGTTTCTGGAAAAAGCCGCCTCGTAGTAGTTTTCTCCCGGCATGGGCACGGTCTCGGACTTCCTTCGTTCGTACCTCACCGTCGCCTGGTTCGGCGCGGCCGCGGTCCTTCTCGCCGCATTGCTCCTCTGGGTGTCATCGCTGGTGCGCCCGTCGCGCCCTGGCCGGGAAAAGTTGCTCGCGTACGAGAGCGGAGTCGACCCGGTCGGCGAAGGCTGGTCACAGAGCCAGGTTCGGTACTACATTTTCGCGCTGCTCTTCGTCGTTTTCGACGTCGAAGCGGTGTTCATCTTCCCGTGGGCAACCCAACTCGAGCGCTACGGACTGTTCGGTCTCGTGGAAATGGGCATCTTCGTCTTCGTGCTCCTTCTCGGTCTCGTCTACGCGTGGCGCAAGAACGTGCTGCGGTGGGTGTAGGGAAGTAGCACGATGGGTCTCGTCGAACGTGGTCGGATGCCGCGACCGCTCACGAATCTTTTCAATCTCGGTCGTTCGTACAGCATGTGGGTGTACCAGTGGGGTCTCGCATGCTGCGCAATCGAAATGGGTGCCGCGTTCGGTTCGCCGCGTTACGACGTCATGCGCCTCGGAGTCATTCCGCTCCCGGCTAGTCCGCGACAGGCCGACCTCGTCGTCATCTCCGGCACCGTCACCGACAAGATGGCGCCCGCGGTGAAGCGCCTCTACGAGCAAATGCCCGAGCCGAAGTACGTCATCAGCATGGGTTCGTGTGCAAACTGCGGCGGTCCGTATTGGGACTCGTATTCCGTGACGAAGGGTGTCGACCAGATCATTCCCGTCGACATCTACGTACCGGGGTGTCCGCCCCGACCGGAGGCTCTGCTCGAGGCGATCGTGCTCCTGCAAGAGCGGATCAAGCGGGAGGACATGGGTGCGAGATGGCGCGGCGAAGGCACGCGACCACTACTGAGTGCGCCGACGGAGGAGCTCGACGTTGTCCGCTGATGCCACGACGACCCCGGTGAGCGACACCGCCCGCGAAGGCCTGCTGGCCACGCTGCGTTCGGTGCTCGGCGACCGCTTGCTCCAGGAACACCACGTCCCCGGTGACGATCTGTGGATCCGTGTTTCCGGGGACGGGTGGCGCGAGACCGCACGGCGTCTGCGCGACAACTGTGGCTTGCAGTACTTCTGTTTCCTGTCGGCGATCGACTGGCTGCCGTCCCCTTTCGGTCGCGGTGAAGATGATCCCACCGAGCCTGCACCCGAGCGCGATTCGACGATCCGGCAAGGTATCACCGGAGGTGCGACGCGCTTTCAGTTGCTCGTGCGCCTGATCAATCCGTCCACCTTCGTCGGCGTCACCATCAAAGTCGACGTTCCGGACGACTCGCTCACGCTCGACAGCGTGTGCGACGTGTTCGGAGGGGCGAACTGGCACGAACGCGAGACGAACGAGATGTTCGGTATCTCCTTTGCCGGTCATCCCGACATGCGAAAGATGTACCTTCCAATGGACTTCGAAGGCCACCCGCTGCGCAAGGACTTCCCGCTGCTCGCGCGAATGATCAAGCCGTGGCCCGGCATCGTCGACGTCGAACCTCTCCCCGACGGATTCGGATCGGACGGGGAGGAATCGTGAGCATCACCGACCGCGTCCTCGGCGATCGTGCCCAATTGGCGTACATCGCTTCCCAGGCTGCCGACGCACGCGTCAATCTCGAGCTCGAAACCGAGGGCATGACGCTGAATATCGGACCGCAGCATCCCGCCACGCACGGAACGCTGCGCATCATCGCCCGTCTCGACGGCGAGCAGGTCGTGTGGGCAGAACCGTCGT
>CAZIME010000002.1:88557-94234 GCA_964540395.1 uncultured Bifidobacterium sp. | reverse complement strand
GGCCACCTCGCGGATTTCAGTGATCCGCTCGTCGACTGCACGGTGTGCAAGCGGCGATTCCGCGAAGACCAGCTCGAGCAGCGCGACTGTCCGCAGAAGATGAAGGGCTGCGCGTTCACCGAGGCTCGCGCCTTCAACCTCATGTTCCGCACCCAGGCCGGACCCGTCGAGGGTGCCGGCGCCGACGTGTACCTACGTCCGGAAACGGCGCAGGGAATGTTCGTCAACTTCGCCAACGTCCTCGCCACGAGTCGCAAGAAACCGCCGTTCGGCATCGCCCAGGTGGGTAAGAGTTTCCGCAACGAGATCACGCCCGGCAACTTCATCTTTCGTACCCGCGAGTTCGAACAGATGGAACTCGAGTTCTTCGTTCCCCCGAGCGAGGGTCCCCAGTGGTACGACTACTGGAAGAAAGCCCGACTCGAGTGGTACGTCGAGCACGGAATTCCGCGCGAGATGCTCCGCTTGCGCGAACATGCGGCCGACGAGTTGTCGCACTACTCGGCGGGCACGTGCGACATCGAGTTCCTGTTCCCGTGGGGTTGGGGCGAGCTCGAAGGGATCGCCCAACGGACCGACTACGACCTCACCCAGCACGCGAACCACTCCGGAACTCGGCTCGACTATTTCGACCAAGCGACGAACGAGCGCTACGTGCCGTACGTCATCGAGCCGGCAGCGGGAGTGAACCGCACGATGGCGGCGTTCCTGCTCGCCGCATACGACGAGGACGTCGTCAACGACGAGACACGCACCGTTCTGCGCCTCCACCCGCGAATCGCGCCGTACCAGATTGCCGTCCTGCCGCTGTCGAAGAAGGAACCGCTCACGACGCTCGCCGCCGATCTCTTTGCACGACTCTCGAAGAGGTACATGTGCGACATGGACGAGACGCAGGCGATCGGTCGCAGGTACAGGCGTCAGGACGAAATCGGCACACCGCTGTGCATCACCGTCGATTTCGACACGCCGAATGACGACTCCGTCACCGTTCGGGATCGTGACACGACCGAGCAGGATCGCGTTCCCGTCGCCGACCTCGATGCCGTGCTCACACGTCGCTTGGGGTTCTGAGGCGTCGGTGACCTATCTCGACGCCATCGTCTCGCACCATCGCGCGCGGGCGGCAGCGGACGAACGACCCGAGGGCGATTTGCGCGAGCGGGCGATTGCGATGCCTCCGACGCGGGGTTTCACGTCGTCACTGCGGTGCGCTGCCGGGGAATCGATGGCAGTTATTGCGGAGATCAAGCGACGTTCGCCGTCGAAGGGCGTACTTTTCGGCGACGGTGATGCCGGGGCGCTGGCCCGTGAGTACGAAATGGCGGGTGCAGCGTGCCTCTCCGTTCTCACCGACGCGGATCACTTCGGCGGATCGGCGGCTGATCTCGTGACGGCTCATCGGGCCACGGGGCTTCCGCTGTTGCGCAAGGACTTCACCGTGTCACGACGCGACGTGTTCGACGCACGTCTCATGGGTGCGGACTGTGTGCTGCTCATTGCTGCCGCTCTGTCGGCGGACGAGCTCGTCGAATTCGCATCCGTTGCGCGCGATGTCGGCATCGACGCGCTCATCGAGATCCACGACGAGAGCGAGATCGATGCCGCCGTGCGAGCCGATACCGGCCTCATCGGCGTGAACCAGCGCGACCTCGTGACGTTTGCCGTTGACCATGAGCGGGCCGTACGCCTCGGGTCCTTGCTTCCCCGAGAAGTGGTACGAGTTGCCGAGTCCGGCGTACGCGGTCGGAACGACAGTGCGCGGCTGCGCGATGCGGGATATCACGCGGTCCTCGTCGGCGAATCGCTCGTCACCTCGTCGCGCCGCCGGGATCTCCTTGCCGAGCTCCGACTCGCTGTACCGTGACGTCCGATCGGCAATGTTCGTAAAAATCTGCGGCATCACGAACGAGGAAGACGCGCTGCTCAGCGTCGCCATGGGTGCCGACGCGCTCGGTTTCGTCTTCGCGCCGTCCCCGCGACAGGTCGTTCCGGCGAAGGTGGCCGACATCGTGCGCCGCTTGCCGGCACACGTCATGACGGTCGGTGTCTTCCGCAACCACGACCCGAGGCGGGTCGCCGACATCGTGCGTGAGGCTGGTTTGCGAGGGGCGCAGTTGCACGGCAACGAATCGCGGTCCGATGTCGATCTCGTGACGCAGGAAGTGGGGTGGGTGATGAAGGCGTTGCCGGGGGGAGAGGGTGACCCGACTGCCTACCGCACCAACCTCATCATGTACGACGCCGTCAATCCGGGAAGTGGGGTGCCGTGGGAGTGGTCGTCGGTGCTGCCGCTGCCCAGGGACATTCGCATCGTGCTCGCAGGAGGCCTGTCGCCGGACAACGTCGCCGACGCGATCCGTACCGTGCGGCCGTGGGGTGTCGACGTATCGAGCGGAGTGGAGAGCGAGCCGGGACGCAAGGATGCCGTGAAGGTGCGACGTTTCATCCGTCACGCACGCGATGCCGCCGCTGCGTACGAAAACGGAGAGTAGGTCGCAGGTAGTTTGAGTGCGTGACGGCACTCGAGACCCCCGGTATCGACGGTCGGTTCGGCGATTTCGGCGGACGCTTCGTTCCCGAAACGCTCATGCCGGCGTGTCTCGAGCTCGAGACCGCATTCGCTGACGCTTGGCGCGACCCTGCCTTCCGTGCCGAGTTCGACCGACTGAGCCGCGAGTACGCGGGTCGTCCGTCGATCCTCACCGAGTGTCACAACTTGTCGCGCAAGCTCGGTGTACGACTCGTTCTGAAGCGCGAGGATCTCAACCACACGGGTTCGCACAAGATCAACAACGTCCTCGGTCAAGCCCTCCTCGCCAAGCGCATGGGCAAGAAGCGTTTCGTCGCCGAAACCGGTGCGGGACAGCACGGTGTCGCATCGGCGACGGTAGCGGCGCTGCTCGGGCTCGATTGCGTCGTGTACATGGGTGCCGTCGACATGGAGCGTCAGGCGCTAAACGTGTTCCGCATGCGGTTGCTCGGAGCCGAGGTGAGGGCGGCGCAGTCGGGGAGTCGAACCCTGAAAGACGCGGTGAACGAAGCGATGCGCGACTGGGTTGCATCGGTCGAGTCGACGTACTACTGCATTGGTTCGGTGATGGGTCCGCATCCGTACCCGTTCATGGTGCGCCAGTTCCAGAGCATCATCGGCACCGAGGCACGCCAGCAGTGGGCGGAGACGTTCGGTGGAACGCCCGATGTCGTCGTCGCCTGCGTCGGTGGCGGCTCGAATGCGATCGGCATCTTTTCCGGGTTCGTCGATGCGACGTCGAGGCTCGTCGGGGTTGAACCCGCCGGCGGCGCGGCGGTCGGTCGCGGGGTTCCTGGTGTCGTGCACGGCATGAAGAGTTACCTCATGCAGGACGAGTACGGACAGGTGCAGGAGGCGCACTCGATCTCCGCTGGTCTCGATTACCCGGGCGTCGGCCCGGAGCACTCCTATCTCGCATCGATCGGCCGTGCCGAATATCCGAGCGTCACCGATGCCGAGGTGATCGATGCGTTCCAACTCATGGCTCGGACGGAGGGCATCATCCCCGCGCTCGAATGCGCCCATGCCCTTGCATGGATCGTGCGCGCCGCGCCACACATGCACGGTGCAACGGTGCTCATGAACCTCTCCGGTCGCGGTGACAAGGACGTTGCACAGATGATGACGCTGCTCGGCGACTCGTTGGGTCGTTGATCGCAACGCGACTCATTGGGCGTGCGGTGAATTTGTCATGACGAAACCCGATGATGCGCCCCTGAGCGGAGTCGGTGACGGGGGAGCCCTCGAATCGCACTTGCGTCGGCGACGCGATGCCGGCGCGAAGTTGCTCGTTCCCTACGTCACCGGGGGACTCGACGGCTGGCTGGACGCATTGCGCGCCGCCGCGGCCAACGGCGCCGACGCCATCGAGGTCGGTATCCCGTTCAGTGATCCCGTGATGGACGGCCCGGTCATCCAAGAGGCGTCGCTTCGGGCGTTGCGCGCGGGCGTAACGCCGCAGTCGATTTTTGCCGCTCTGCGCGACGTTGACGTGTCGATCCCGCTCGTCGTCATGTGTTATTACAACACCGTGTTCCGTGCGGGACACCGTCGTTTCGCCCACGATCTGCGCAGCGCCGGCGTCGTCGGCGCGATCGTTCCCGATCTGCCACTCGAGGAAGTGGGCGAGTGGGCGGCCGATGCGGATGCCGAGGGCATCGAAACCGTCATGCTCGCCGCACCGACCGCCGACGATGCGCGCATCGCACGGATCGTGCAGCGGGCGCGTGGCTTCGTCTACGCCGTGGGATTGCTCGGCGTCACCGGCGAGCGGGACGAACTTGCGGCGACGGCACTCGACATCGCTGCACGAGTGAAACGGGCGACGACGTTACCGGTGCTCGTCGGCGTCGGCATCTCGAATGCCGAACAGGCCGCGGCCGCATGCCGCGTGGCGGACGGCGTCATCATGGGTGCATCCGTCGTGCGCCGACTCATGGAGTCGGGACCCGACGCCGTCGGCGACTATGTGGCCGACGTGCGCAGCGCAATTGACGCGGTTGGCGCCTCGTGAATGCTTAGCAAAAGAATTGATTCTGTGCGGGCGGGAACGGGGAAGCGTCTAACGTCTGTTCATGCTCAAACCAGGCGACAAGGCTCCGACCATCGATCTTCTCGACCAGAACGGCAAGCGCTTCACGCTTACCAAGCTCGGCAAGCGGAAGGTGCTCGTGTACTTCTACCCGAAGGCCGACACTCCCGGTTGCACGACGCAGTCCTGTTTGCTGCGTGACATCAAGGACGACGTTGGGCGCACGGCGATCGTCGGCATCAGCCCCGACAGTCCCGCCAAACAGTTGAAGTTCGACGAGAAGTACTCGCTCGGATTTCCATTGCTCGCCGACGAGGATCACGTCGTCGCAAAGGCGTACAAGGTGTGGAAAAAGAAGTCGATGTACGGGCGCGAGTACATGGGCATCGAACGATCGGCATTCCTCATCGGGGCCGACGGCAAGATCCTCCACGCGTGGTACAAGATTTCACCGAAGGACACACCGACGAAGCTGCTCGAAGCGCTGTCGGCATGACGAACTTCCCGTCGCCCGTCGACGTGCTGCCGCACCGCCCGCCGTTCCTGTTCGTCGATCGCATCACCGATCTCGTCGTCGGCACGTCCGCGACGGGTCACTGGAAGTTGACGGGGGAGGAATGGTTCTTTGCGGGTCACTTCCCGGGACGACCGACATTGCCGGGGGTCCTCATGTGCGAAGCGATCGCCCAAGTGGGGGCCTATGCGGTCCTAGCCGGCGGCACGCTGCCCGGCAAGTTGCCGCTGTTCGGGGGCCTCGATGGCGCCCGTTTCCGCCGCCAGGTGATTCCCAGGGACGAGCTCGAGCTCGTCGTCACGCTCGGACGGATGAGTGCCCGTGCCGGCAAGGGCTCAGGCGTGGCAAAAGTGAACGGCGAGGTGGCGTGTGAATGCGACCTCATGTTCGTTCTTGTTGATGCCTGAGCGGCTCCAGTCTAACTTTACATAACGTTGCTTATGGGCGTTCCAGACGGGTACTCGGCTTCAGAGGTTCGCTGACAACGGGCCGTGCCGCCTCGAGCAGCCACCGCAAGGCCGCCCTGTAATCACGGGTCGTCGGGTCGACGGCCGGGTCGAGATCTCGCTCGACGTCGTCGATGGCGCATTTCAGGACG
>CAZIME010000002.1:80351-88547 GCA_964540395.1 uncultured Bifidobacterium sp. | reverse complement strand
TCAATTGCAACTCGTTCGCCCGCTGACGTGCCACCCAGTCCCATTGCCGGCAGGCCTGCGAACAGAACCGTCGCGGTCGTCCGACTCCCTCGCGCTGCGGCAACGGGGTGCGGCACCACTCGCATCGTGGTGCTTGCTCGCCTGAATTCATGGCCGATTTCGTCATGACGAAAAGGCACCGTAATATCACCGCGGTGTCCAGCGCAAGATCCTTTCCCGTACCGCCGTCGGCATCGTTTGCTTCGGACAACGTTGCCGGCGCTCACCCTCGGGTCATTGAGGCCGTTGCTGCGGCCAACACGGGGCATGCGCTCGCCTACGGCAAGGATCCGTGGACACTGCGGGCGACTGCGGCGATGTCGGAGGTGTTCGGCTCCGATGTCGACACATTGTTCGTCTATGGCGGCACGGGGGCGAACGTACTCGCCCTCATGTCGATGCTCTCCCCCGCGGAATCGGTCGTGTGTACGGAGTGGTCGCACATCAACGTCGACGAGACGGGTGCACCCGAGCGACTTCTGGGTGCGAAGCTGCACGGCGTGACGTCGCATGATGCCAAGTTGAAACCTGATGACATCGTGCGTCTTGCATCGTTGCGCGGTGCAGTGCATCACGTGCAACCTTCCGTAGTATCACTGACGCAGCCCACGGAACTCGGCACGCTGTACTCGGCCACCGAGGTGCGCGAGTTGTGCGAGGTCGCGCACGCGCACGGCATGCTCGTGCACCTCGACGGAGCGCGAATCGCCAATGCCACGGCGGCACTTGGTGGCACCCGCGATGCATTGCGCTCGTTCACCACCGGCGCGGGCGTTGATGTCGTATCGTTCGGGGCGACGAAGGCCGGTTTGATGTTCGGTGAGGCCGTCGTGTGGTTGAATCGCAACCTCGCCGGGCGCGCCGAGTACCTGCGCAAACACGTCACCCAATTGCACAGCAAGATGCGGTTCATTTCGGCGCAGTACCTCGCCGTCCTCGAGGACGATCTCCTGTTTCGCCTCGGCGCGCAGGCCAACTCCGCTGCCCGTCGCCTGTACGACGCCGTTCGTCACCATGACCAACTCCGGTTGGCGGGTCCGCCGGCGGTGAACAGCCTCTTTCCCATCCTGCGCAACCCCGCCCGGAGCCATCTCCAGGAGTGGTCATTCTTCTGGGACTGGGACAGCGGTCGGGATCAGGTGCGCTGGATGACTGCCTGGGACGTTGCAGATGCCGATGTCGACGCGTTTGCCGCCGGGGTGCACCACGCCCTCGCTCTGCAATCCTGACGTCTCCCCCGGCCCGCCCGGTTGGGGATGGCCGGGGACATCGTTGACGAACAGTCAAGAGAGCGATATTGACCAGACGGTTAGTTAGTTCCTATGCTCCTCGCGTCGCCTGAACCCCGCCCGGCTTGCCGTGGGAGTTCGCCAGGTGATGACACGCAAGTACACCGCTTCAACGACAGGAGGATCTCATGGCCACACTCGAGTTTGCCCGGCGTATCGAAACCCAGGATGACTGGATGGACGGCGCTGCATGTCGCGGTCTCACGGACATTTTCTTCCCGCCGCTTGCGGAACGTCCGCAGACGCGCCTGCGACGCGAAGAGGCCGCACGCAAGGTGTGTCAAGAGTGCCCCGTGCTCGACACGTGCCGTGATTATGCGCGCAAGCACCACGAGTACGGTTTCTGGGGTGGCGAAAGCGAGGAAGAACGGCATCGCGCCGGCTACCGCCTCATTGCCCCCATCGGCGTCCGGCTGTAACCCGCCGTCCACATCACCACGCTTCCCCCATTCCGGGTCCCCGCAGCTCCTGCGGGGTGGCACGGTCGGGTGATTCGTCATGACGAAACTCGAGGGGACGCCCGAATGGGAACTCATCACGACTGCCTGGCAGGCGTTCGCGGCGCGCTCGGGCGATACCCGCAGAGTTGGCGGCGGTGACGAGCTCAGTGCGCACGTGTCGACGAATCGTGTGTATCTCATTTCGCTCGACGACGGCTCGACCGTCATCGCCAAATGTTCGTCGTACGGCTCGTACTTCCTGTTCGCCGAGGACCACGATCGCCTGGCCCGCTGCGTTACACAGCTGAGAGGCACGCGCTGGGACGGCTTCCTCGCCGAGGTTCTCACCCACGAAGGTCGCCCGTACACGTGGTACGACGGTCAACGCTGGGTGGTCTTCTATTCCGTCATCGAGCGGGCGGAGAAACTTCCGTCGATTCTCGAAGCTTCGGATATCGCCTACTTGGGACGTGAGATTGCATCGTTCCACCGCGCATGCGCAGACGTAGCGCCGTCGCTGCCCCCCGTGTCGAACTCCGTGAAGGGTGATGCAATCCATCTGTACGACCAGCTGAGCGGACCGTTCGCGCCGCGCAACTTCGACCTCGCGCCCGAACAAATTGGCGTCCTCGCACGGGCGACGCACGACCTGCTCCTCCATCTCGAACGGGTGCACTACGACGAATGGGAACGTCTCCCGATTCTCGTCGACTGGAATCTCGGCAATTTCAGCGTCACGCGCGTTGACGGCGCGGTCCGATTGTTCTCACGCTGGGACTACGACTGGTTCCGGATCGAAACACGTCTGCTGGATTTTTACTTCTTGTCCCGCGTGTCGTCCCGCACCGGAGACAGGACGAGCTTCACCTACTCCCCTCACACTCTTGTCGAGCCGCGATTCGCGACGTTCGTTCGTGCGTACCACGAGGTGTGGCCGCTCACGCGCGAGGACATCGACTTCCTCCCGCACGCGTACACGTTCTTCATCCTCAACTACGTCGTTCGCGAGGGTGCCAGGTTCTTTCGCCACGACCTGTGCACGTCGTTCCGCCGTGACGCGGCCCGGCATTGGCTGCACGCGGCACGTGAGCTCGACCTTGCTCCGCTGTACGACGCGATCGGGATCAGTCGAGTCGTTTGAGATCGCGACGAAATCGTGCCGTTCGGCGTACGTAATTCTGTGCACCGGCGAGGATCTCGGCCGATCGCGCACGATCGGGCTTGATCGTCGCGGGGCTGCCCACTGCAAGGGCCCCCGACGGCACGAGCATGTCATTGAGCACGACGGCGTTGGCCGCGACGATCGCCCCGGTGCATACCCGCGCACGGTGCAGAACGATCGCACCCGATGACACCTGGGCGCCGTTCTCGACCGTACAGGCTTCGAGGTGCGCAAGATGGCCGATGATGCAGTCGTCGCCGACGCGGGTGGGCACTTCAATCGTCGTGTGCAGGATCGCGCCGTCCTGGATGCTCGTGCGGGCACCGACGTGGATTTCACCGTCATCACCTCGCAGCACAGCCGACGGCCACACGCTCGATTCGGCACCGATGAAGACCGCCCCGATGATCACGGCGTCAGGATGGACGAATGCGGTCGAATCAATCGACGGAATGAGATCCCCGAGCTGGTAGATGGGCACCCGTCTTTCGTAGCACACGAATCCCGCGATAGCGTGGCGAGTCCATGGCGCGGCGCTTAGACATCCAAATCACCAGCGTCCGCGACGACGACACCTTCACGTGGCGTGCGGCGGGTGCAAAGGCTCCGAAGGGAGTTGGCACTACGTCGATCCTTCCCGACGGCGCAAAAGTCGGCGACGTACTTCGTGCCGAAGTCGACATCACCGTTGACGGCATTGACATCCTCGCCCTCTCGGCGCCGAAGGTTCGCGAGCGACGCGCCGAGGTACTCCAGGTCATCGGTTCGGGCAAAGAGTTCGTCCCCGTCACCCAGGTGTCCACGGCACCGCGTCGCTCGCGCGACGATCGACGTGGTGACCGCCGCGGTGATCGTCGAGGCAAGGATCGCACGTCGCGTGACCGTGGTCCGCGTGACCGTGGTCCGCGTGACCGCAGCAGTGACGGTGCGTCCGATGGTCGTGGTCGCAAGGGTCCATTCACTCCCCCACCCGAGCTGACGAAGCGTCCGACGCCGAAGCGCGTCAAGCCGCGCGATGTTCACCGTCGCGCACTCCTCGAGGCGTTGAAGCCCGAGGAGCGCCCCATTGCCGAACAGGCATTGCGCGGAGGAGCTAAAGCGGTACGGGAAGCCGTCAAGAAGCAGAATCAGGAACTTGCCAAGGCGAATCAGCCGCTCATCAACGCGGAGAACCTGGTCAACTTCGCCCTCGGTCTCATTCCCCGCTTGAAGGTTGCCGAATGGCGCGACATGGCCGACGCGGCCATGACCATCCTCGACGACATCGATCTGCGCGATCTTCGCGCGATCGTTGCGAAGGCGAATGACCCGCAGTTGCTCGCCGACTCGGGCACGGCCGATCTGCGTGAAGCGATGCGTACGGCCCTCGAACGACGCCAGGAGGCTGAGATCGCGCAATGGTATGCCGCGCTCGACGAGGCCCTCGGTGTCGGTCGAGTCGTAGCCGCGCTGCGCCTCGCATCGAATCCACCGAAGGCCGGAATGCCGCCGCAACCGGAGATGAATGCGCGACTCGTCGCTTGCGTAGCCGAGAACCTCGTACCGGACGCAACGTCGGATCGCTGGATCATCGTTCTTGAGGCGCTCGCCTTCTCACCCGTGCGACTGGCCGTGCGTCCGACTCGCACTCCCGAAAAGGTGAGCAAGGAACTGCTCACCACCGTCGCTCGACTGGGTCGTGCCCTTCCGCAGATCGCGGAACTCTTCGGTATTCCCGTGGCGGCCGATGCGCCGATGCCGCGACCGTTGCGTCTGACGCGTCGCGACTCCAAAAAGCCTGCCCGCACCGGCGATCGTGCCGGACGTCCGTCGAGGGCCGCAGCGGCAAAACCTGCATCAGCCGCATCGAACCCCGACACGGCATCATCTGTCGAGTCGGCACCGGATGCGAACGTCGACGCGAGCGGTTCGGCAGCGTCCGAAGAAAGCTCCGAAGCCGCCACGAACTAGTCTTCGGCCATGGCCGAAAACTCCATTGCAGACAACGACGTCGTTCTTTACGAGACGCGCGGACAGGTTGCGATCATCACCCTGAACCGCCCGCAGGCTCGCAATGCCATCAGCCCTGAAGTGGCCAACGGTGTCGAAGCGGCCATCGACAAGCTCGAAGCCGATCCGAACGTGTGGGTGGGCGTACTCACGGCGAATAGCGAGGGCCAGGAGAAGCCGGTGTTCTGCGCCGGCGCCGACCTCAAGGCGATCAATGCAGGCTTGTCCGACAAGTTGATGACCGCCCGCGGTGGTTTCGCCGGCATCGTGTACCGCGAACGCAAGAAGCCGATCATTGTCGCTGTCGACGGTCTCGCCACGGCGGGAGGCTGTGAAATCGTCCTCTCAGCCGACCTCGTCGTCATGTCGACGCGTGCTTCGTTCGGCCTCGCCGAAGTGAAGCGCAACCTCATCGCGGGTGCCGGCGGCCTGTTCCGCCTGCCGCGCGCCATTGGCCGAGCAGCGGCGATGGAGGCGATCCTCACGGGCGACCCGATCCCCGCACAGCGTGCGTACGAGCTCGGTCTCGCTTCACGCATCACCGAGCCCGGCAAGGCTCTCGATGTCGCCCTCGAACTCGCGGCGAAGATTTGCACGTCGGCTCCCGTCGCCGTTTGGGAGAGTCGCAAGATCGTCCTCGCGGCCGACTACGCCGACGACGCCACGCTCATCAAGATGACCGACGATGCGTTCGGTCGCATCCTGAAGACCGAGGACACAAAGGAAGGCCTTGCCGCCTTCATCGAGAAGCGTGCCCCGAAGTGGCAGGGAAAGTAGCCGCCACTCGCAGCAGCCCCACGTCGCAACTGTTCGCAGGTACTACAACCGCGAATCGCGGCGTAGACGGCCGCCAACGACGTGATCGTCAGTCCGGCAAATCCGGATTGATCGCTCGTGATGCGATGATCGCGCGCGCCGTCATTCCGTTCCGTTCGTAAAGGTTCTTCGTCTCCCGGTCGCCGGGCAGCGCCCAACCATCAACGCGATCCATGCCGTGTTTCGCAGCCGAATCGAGAAGCGCGGAAACGAGGGCATCACCGGCTCCGTGGGAACGCGCTGACGAGTCGACGTACACCCGATCGATGACGAGGACCGCGTTCTCCCGACGCGCGGTGATCACGCCGACGACGAATGACTCGATCTCGGCAACCAACCAGATACGCCCGGGCGAATCCGCGGCGAAAGTTGGAACCTCCATTTCGTCTCGCAGCACGTCACCACCACGAAACGCCGACATAGCCCGCTCGGCGGTGGCGCAGAGAGCCGTGATCGCCTCCGCATCGGCGGGTACTGCGCTGCGAACGACGGGCACCATGCCGGTGTCACCCGGCTCGATCATGGCATCAGTTCGACGGAAAGAGCGGACACAGATCGTGATCGACGGGACACTTCGGTGCACTACGTCGCACGAGCAAGAAGCACTGCTGACAATGCTCCTCGTCAGGGCGTCGAGGCTGCAGCATCGGTGTGCCGTCGGTGAAATCCTCCTGCTCGGCGACTTCGTCCTCGGGGGCGAACTCGTCACTTGACGCCAACTTCTCCTGCAGGATCGACGCGAGGTCGGCCTCGACGTCTTCCTTCGAGAGCATTTCATTGTCGTCGACGTCCTCCTCGGAAACGCGACGGCGGGGACGCTCCTCTTCCTCTTCCTCTTCATCATCGATACCCAGACGATCCGGGGCGACGGGAATCTCGACATCGTCGGCGGTGGCGGGCTCTGCATCAAGATCTTCACCCTCGAGATCGACGTCGAGAGCGACCGAATCGTCGTCGAGATCGTCCGGATCGACGTCGAGGGCGCCGAGGTCCTCCCCTGCGCCGTCGGCCTCGTCCATCGGTGCGTCGATCGAATCGTCCGCGCCGTCCACAGTGTCGTCCATCTCGTCACTCATTCGGGCGCGAACCTTAGCCGACGAATGAGCGAAATGGGCGAACCGGCGATGACGGGCCCGGCCACCTCTTCTTCCGACGCCAACGAGATGGTCCGCCCGGGACTACGTGCGGTCGTGCGAATCGCGGCGCTTGGACTCGATTCGGCGCTCTGCCTCGAGACGCTCGAGCATCGGCGCCTCGGTGGTGAGGTGAGTCATCGCATCCGCCACGGCACGATGACCCGCTTGGGTGGCGATGAGACGGTGCATTTCGAGGGCGACCCGTCGGTACGACGGGTGGCCCTGCGGTGCCGACCGGAGTTCGAGCATGTGCATTGCCTCACGCGCATTGAATTGCATGACGTACCGCAGTCTGTACGCCATGCTCACGGCGTATGCAGCCTGCTCGGGGTAGTCGGGGCGCAACGCCTCGTACAGATCACGCGAGCGTTCCATGGCCTCGTCGAACGCTGCGGCCTCGCCGGCTTCGTCGACGATGTCCGGACGCGCGTAACCGTGGTCCGGTGTGAGACGTTGCCACTCGATGGTGAGCAGCCGGTGACGCTGGAGGTCGCGGAACGCCCCGTAGTCGCCGAGCACGTCGAAGCGGTAATTCAATCGCTCGAATGCGCGTCCGGGTTTGTGACGCCGATTGCCGCGCTCACCGACGTATGACGCAATGAGTGCAACGCGTTGGGGATGCGAGAGGTCGCGCACCCGCTCGAGCAACTGCGACTCGGGCAGGTGCGACGACGAGTAACAAATTGCCGCGAGCAACTTGTCCTCGCCGTCTGGATCGAAATCGACGAGCGTCACCTCCGCCGCGTCGCGGGGCTCGACGTGACCGAACAACTCGTCGACGAGCTCGGACGTGCGTTCTCGGTTGGTCGCGAGATAGTCGCTCCATGCACCGCCGCGATCGGGCATGTCGACACGACGCAAGAACGTCGGAATGACCTTGCGCAATTCGGTGAGCATGAGATCGGCATAGCGTCGCGCCTCCGGGAGTGGGTGCGCCCTCATTCGCAGGAGTAACGCCTCGTAGGCCTGACCGGTGCCGTAGATGCCGACGTTCGACAACGATGCCGCCGGAAGGACTCCGCGAACGGCGTCGAGCGCCTTGGCGCGTGTGGCCTGTCTGTACACGAAATCCGAATCGCTGCCCTGTGGAACAGAGGCCCTGACGTGCTTCGTCAGCGCCTCGACGAGCCCGCTGTAGGAATCAAACAGTCGATCCATGTCGCCCACATACCGCGTTCCGAACGGACCGTTGAGGATCTCGGGATCGCGGTAGTAGCGGTACCGACCACCCAGCCGCGAGTCGTACGAGATGTAACGGGTGCTCTGCTCGAGATACGACATGAGCCGACCCCATTCGAGGATCTTTGTGAGGACGTTCGAGGCCT
>CAZIME010000002.1:0-80341 GCA_964540395.1 uncultured Bifidobacterium sp. | reverse complement strand
TCGCAGGCGAGGTGCACTCCGCCCAATTGCGCGACGCTGTCGTCTCCATATTCGACGAAGATTCGTTCGTACAGTTGCTCGGCGCGGGAGACGCCAATGGTTGCGTCAACGGATTCGTCACCTCGCAGATCGAGATCCTCGACGAATTCGTCGAGGAAGAGTCGCCGCAAACTCTTGGCGGTACGGCTGTAACGGGCAAACAACGCGCCCTTCACAACCTCGGGAAGGTTCACCAATCCGAAGACCGGCAGATCGAGATTGGTGAAGTACCGCCGCAGAATGTCCGATTCCTGCGGCGTGAACGACTCCGGAACGTACACCGTCACGCGGCGATACTACGAAACGGTCCGGTCCCGGACAGGGACTGTCAGAGAACGCCGTCGGGCACGTGGCCGCTGCCGAATTGGCGTTTCACGGCGTCGCGCAGCGCCGTATCGAGCCACATGTCGATGACGGTCATCGCCATGATCTTCGCACCGTCGATGACGGCGCGATCGGCCGTCGGTGACGCCGTGTAGCGGGTGAACTCCGGAGAGTGCAGCGACACGCCCGAGGGAGCCACACGAATCATCGGATGTATCGACGGAACGAGGTAGCTGACGTTGCCCATGTCGGTCGATCCGCCACCCAAACCCGTCGTTGCGTGTGCATCGAGGGGACGCCCGACGCTCGTCGAGTTCGCGGCATACGCCTCGAGCAGGGCCATGTTGTCCACGATGTCGGCGTAGGGATTCGGCTTCCACTGCAACTCGACCTCGCATCCGGTTGCCGTAGCCGACGAATGCAGGCACGCAGAAACGCGGTCCTTCAACGGCTGGAGCGACTCGATGGTGTCGCTGCGCACGTACCAAGAGGTCTCCGCCTCGTGCGGCACGATGTTCGCCTTGTCGCCGCCCTTCGTGAAGACTCCGTGGACACGTTCGGTGGGACGGATGTGCTGGCGCAGAGCGGCAACATTGACGTAACCGAGCACGGCGGCATCGAGTGCATTGCGACCGAGGTGCGGAGACACCGCAGCGTGAGCGGCCTGTCCCATGTAACGTGCGACGAGTTGCTGAATGGCGATTGCGTTCATTCGAGCCAGATCGGCATCGGCGGGATGGATCATCATTGCTGCATCGAGACCGGCAAAAGCACCGGCACGCGCCATTTCGATCTTGCCTCCGCCACCCTCCTCCGCCGGAGTACCGAGGACGGTGAGAGTCGCTCCCGCATCTCCGGCAAGGGGTGCCAGCGCCATTGCCGCCCCGAGACCTGCGGCCGCGATGACGTTGTGTCCGCAAGCATGCCCGATTCCGGGAAGCGCGTCGTATTCCAGGATGACTGCAACGTTCGCGCCGGAGCTTCCCGATCGCGCAGAAAAAGCTGTGTCGAGACCGTATGCAGCCCGCCGTACGTCGACACCTTCGGCCTCGAGCGATCGCGTGAGCAGATCGTGGGCAAAGTGCTCCTCGAAATTCAACTCGGGGCGGGCGTGGATGTCGTGGCTGACGTCGATGAGAGTCGCCGCGCGGGCGTCAATGGCGGCACATGCGCGCCTCTTCAGTTCTTCCCGCTGCGCCGAGTCAACCGCAACCATGGGGTCACTGTATCCCGTGGGTCAACGACCCCGCCCGGATGACGCGGTGCATGCAGTCGTGCGGAGATGGTGCACCGTGAGCGTCCGGACCTACTCGACTCCCGCAGCAACGCACACCCGGTACGCATCGGGGACTACGGAAATGGTCACGTTCACGGCATCTCCCACCTTCGTGCCGTCGACGACGAGAGATTTCGCGCGCCCGGTCCCCCACGTCAGCGTCGTCCCGCGCACGATATTGAGAGCGGGATGCGGAAGATGCGTTCCCCATCGCAACCGACGGCGGGCGTCGCAGCGTTGGCGCAACGACATCGATCGATCGACGTGGAGAGCTTCGGCAATGCCGTCGTTGGGATGACTTCGCGGGAGCACTTCCCTGCCGTCGACGAAACCGCCGGCGGAGAACCACCACGAATCACCGTGCCACCACGAACCGTGGATGCAGGACGAATAACACGACATCTCGTTCACAGAGCCGTCGATCGAGGTCCAGTTGAGGTTGTAGGCATCGATGACGAAGGTGGTGACTCGCGCGTATTCTCCCGCCGTTCGGGTCGGAACGCCGAGTGCGCAAGCGATATCCCCGCCCGCCAAGTACACAATCGAGGCGCCCTGGCGAAGGAGTCGGTTCACGTCACGATCGGACTGTGCAACTGGTGTGTCGGGATCGCAAGGACCCGCCATACCCCATGATTCGCCGCGACGAATCGTCATGCGGGTTCCAGTGAGCTCGACACCGCAATGATCCCCCGAGCCAAACGGCGATGGGCATCTTGGGCAGTTGCACGCGTATCGGCGCGGGGGGCAACGGTCGCCACCTGCCGTACGAGATCGACGGTCTGCTTCGTGAGCCGGACGAAATCCCCCGCCACGACATCGTCGGGAAGCACGTCAGCGAGCTCGCCGCCCTCTGCCCACGACCACATGAGCTCGACGATGTGCGGATCGGGGGTTCGATGCACGGGTACGCCGACCCTCGATTCGTCGATCGACATACGTCGTGAGATTCGCTCCGTGGCCTGCCAGCGCGACTTCAACGTCGCAGAAGGAAAACGGGCAGGAGGTGCGGGATCGGCCCCCCTGTGCTCGTACACGAACATCGAGGCAACGGCGGCGAGGGACGATGCGTCGATGTCGTCGAACACGCCTTCCACCAGGCATTCGCTGACGAGCAGATCGGACTCGTGGAACACCCGCGTGAGTACCTGCCCGCGCTCCGTGAGCTTCCAGTCGTCGACGTAGCCCCACTCGGTGAGGACGTCCACGATGTCGTCGAAGCGTCTGCTCACGACACGACCGGTTCGATCGATGCGCGCCTCGAGAGCCTCGAGCTCGCGGTCGATACGATCGGCGGAGCGGGCGGCATTGAGACGATGTTGCAGATCGGGGTCGTCTTCGACGGCGTGTCGCTCGACGGGAACGCTTGGTGGACGTTTTCGGGGGGTCATGCGTGCAAGACGGTGGGAGATCTCGCGCAGTGCCTTGGTGTCGCGCTGATCGACGATTCCGTGCGTGTCGAGTCTTCCCGTCGTGAGAGGCAACTCCGGAAAATCGGCTGCCGTCAGCGCACGGACCTTGCGCGAATCGTCGAGCGTCGTCACTTTCACTCCCTTCGATCTCTGGGCCGTTGCGAGAACGACGACGAGCCTGTCGTCGAAGGACACGACGTCACCGGGAGCAAGTCGGACGAGAGCCGCTTCGACGGCCGAGCGGTCGGGTCCCCGACGGTCGTGGGTCGAGCGGTAGTCGTCGATGTCGCCGAACGGAGATCGCGCCTGAGAACGGAGACGATCGCGTTCCCTGCGGCGCCGCTCGATCTTGCTGCGCAAGTCAACGACTCCCTTCGATGCCTGGTACTGGGCGAGGGACAGATCGAGCAGATGTCGAGCCTGCTGTCTGCTGTGTGCCCGTACGAGGTGTGCGGTCATGTTGTACGTCGGTCGGAAGGAGGAGGTGAGCCGGAACGATCGACTCGTCGCCAGCGATACGAGGTGGTCGATATCGACGTAGCCGTTCCACGCTGCAACCGCAACACCCTGGGTGTCGATACCCCGCCGGCCGGCGCGACCGGTGAGCTGCGTGAATTCGGCAGCCGTGAGCAGGTGATGGTGATCACCGGTGAACTTCGAGAGCTTGTCGATGACAACGGAGCGTGCAGGCATGTTCAGACCGACGGCCAGCGTTTCCGTCGCAAACACCACCTTGAGCAGACCCCGTACGAAGAGAGCCTCGACCGTTTCCCGGAATGCCGGCACCATACCTGCGTGGTGCGCGGCGATGCCGTTCTCGAGGAGCGCGGCGTATTCGGTGAAGCCGAGCACAGCGAGATCGTCGACGGGAATGTCGGCGAGGCGCTGGTCGACAACGCGCGCAATTTCAGCACGCTCGTCGTCCGAGGTGAGACACATTCCGAGGCGCACACACGCCCGTGCCGCCTCATCGCACTGTTGGCGGCTGAAGATGAAATAGATCGACGGGAGCAGGTCCTCCTCGCGCAGCCGCTCGACGATTTCGCTGCGCGACGGTGGGAAGAGCCGTGTCGAGCGGTGCCGCGAGCCCGATCGCCCCGGTGCGTGCCGCGCCCGCGCGAGCATCGTGACGAGTTCGGTATTGCCGCGACCGTCCCGAAGCACGTCCCCGAGCACGACCTCATGCGAGCGCGCGTCGCCGTACGCGACGAGGTGATGCAGGGGTACCGGTCGCTTCGTCTCGACGATTGCACGCGTCGCCCCGCGCACCGTGGTCAGCCAGTCCGTGATCTCGTCGGCGTTCGACACCGTTGCCGATAGGCACACGAGCTGCACCTCTGGCGGGAGATGGATGATCACCTCTTCCCACACGGGACCCCGGTATGCATCCTGCAAGAAGTGGACTTCGTCGAGGATGACGACGCCGAGTTCGTCGACTGCGGATGATCGCGCGTAGATCATTTTGCGCGGCACCTCGGTCGGCATGACGACGACGGGAGCATCCGAATTGATCGAGTTGTCTCCGGTGAGCAAGCCGACACGGCTTTCACCCCACAGTGACCGCAAGTCGTGAAACTTTTGGTTCGAGAGAGCCTTGATCGGGGCGGTGTAAAAGGCGCGGCGTCCGGCATCGAGCGCACGAAGGATCGCGTACTCGGCGATGACGGTCTTTCCCGACCCGGTCGGCGCCGCGACGAGCACGGATTCCCCCTTGTCGATTGCGTCCATGGCCGCCGTCTGGAACTTGTCGACCGGAAACGGCAGGTGTGCCAAACGTCGGTGCCGGTCCTCCGAAGTCATCGGTTGCTCGCGCGCCGGCGTCGTCGCCAGAGAACGACGTAACCCACGGCGATCGCCACGGCATAGAGGACGATCATCGGAACGGCGAGAGCGGCAAGGGAGACGGGATCACCGCTCGGAGTGATGACGGCGGCAACCACCAGGATGACGAGGATCGCAATCCGCCATTGCCGCATCAACGTGCGCGGGGTGACTACGTCGACGAGTTGGAGGAACACGACGAGCAGCGGCGCGAGAAATCCCACCCCGAACGCGGCCATCATCAAGCCGACGAGGCCGACGTACTTCGTTATCTGAAACGCCTGAGTGATGTCCTCACCCGACCAACCGATGAGGAACTCGAGCGCCCTGCCGAGGGTCCAGTACGCGAGACCCGCGCCCGCCGCGAAGAGAACGACCGCGGCAACAACGAACGAACGCGAGTAACGCCGTTCGCGCTTCGAAAGAGCCGGCACGATGAACCGCCATACCTGCCAGGTGATGACGGGCAATGCGAGGATGAGACCTCCGTAGGCAGAGATGCGCATCCTGGCGGTGAATCCTTCCACGGGACCGAACGAGTAGAGCGAGCCGTCGCACTTCAACGACTTGCGTGCCTCGCACAAATCGACGTAGGGCCGCACGAGAAACTCGAGGATCTGCTCGTATGCGAGCAGGACGACGATTGCCCCGACCGCGACACCCGCAAGGGCCTTCACGATCCGCGAGCGAAGTTCCGCGAGATGTTCGATGAAGGTCATCGACCCCGGATTCGTATCGGATGCCGCGTCAGTCACGTTTCTCCGTCGCAGCATCGGGCTTCGGGGTGTCGTTCGGGTAGGGAATGAATTTCGGTTCCACCGGCTGCGTCGGTCCCGAATGCGCCCGGTCGCTCGACTGTGCGTTTTCAGCCGAAACGGCAGTTCCATTACCGCTGAGCAGCGTTCGAGCCGATTCGGTTGCCCGGCGTAGTTCCCGCGTCGGCTCGTCAAGGGCCGACTTGAGATCCGCCTGAACCCCTTGGCTCATTCGGCGCAATTCCCCGTACAGACGTCCGACGCGACGGAGCATCTCGGGCAGCTTCTCCGGGCCGAGTATGACAAGGCCGATCACGAGAATGAAGAGCACCTCGCTCCCCGAGAGATTGAACACACGTGAATCCTACGAGCGGTGTGCCCCGCCCTCTTCTACTGTCGAGGGATGCAACAGCACCTCCCGTCGCTGCGCGGTACCACTCTCCTCCTCGCGCGCGGCGGAGCTTCCGGTCACGTGACGTCGTCCCTCACCGAGGCATGCGGTGTGGCTCTGCGACTCGGTTCCCATGGTGTCGACGTGGATGCCGCCGTGGAGTCGGGACTCGTGCGACTCCTTCATCGCACCGACGCCGGATTGCTCCGGCGGATGCGGCGCCCCGGAGCGACGGGGCCAACGCTCGACGAGTTCTTCGCCGCACTCCCCGGTGCCGCGATCATTCCGGTATTCATGCGCCTCCGTGACGACTCGGTCGCAACGGTCGCCACGGCCGTCGCGGCACGACCTCTCATTGATGCAGCGTTGCTGCCGCGATTCGTCCTCACCGCATCGCGCGGCATTCCCGCGCCCGCGCCTTCGAAGAGTTTTGCGTGCTACGTCAGCAGTTCGCTGGCGGAGATGCCGTACGGTCCTGAGCGATTCTTTGCCGCCGCGCGGACGGCCGGATGGTGCGGTGTCGTGCTCCCCGATCGCGACTGGACCGGTGGTGTGGTCACTCTTGCCCATCGATTCGAACTCGAGGCATTCGCCGACGCGGTCGTGCAGGAGCATCGCGCCGTTTCGCTGATGCGCATGGGTATCGACGTGATCTCGAGTGCGTGGCCAGACCGACTGACGTCTGCGGTGCTCGAATTCGAGCGTACGCAACCTAGAGAATCGTGACGCTGCCCAGAGGCCAAATGACGACCACTGCTTGTCCGCGGATGAGACTTTGGCTCACCGTTCCGAACATCCGGGAATCGTAGGACTGGTCCCGGTGGTCACCCACCACGAAGACCTCCCGGGATCCGACGAGTACCGGATCCATCTCCTCGACTCCGCAATTCGTCTTCATCTCGGGTGTGAGCCACGGCTCGTCGAGAGGTGAGCCGTCGACGATCACGATGCAACCCCGGATTTCCACCTCCTCCCCGGGAAGCCCGATGACACGCTTGATGAGGTCGTCGTGCTGGACGACACCGCCGTTCGTCGTGATGCGGTCGAAAACGACGACGTCGCCCCGCGAAGGATCCCCGAACCGGTATGCGAGCTTGTTGACGAGGACACGATCGTCACCCACGAGTGTCGGCTCCATCGACGGTCCGGAGATGTAGAACTGCTGCACGACGAAGGTCCGCAGCAAGACCGCGATGAGCAGCGCCGAACCGACGACGATGAACCACTCGCGCAACGTCCGCAGGATCCGACGGGATCCCGCCCCGGCATCTGCGCCGATCGGGGCGTCGTTGCGTTCGACGTCTTCGTGACCCGACTCGTTCACCGCCACGACGCTACAGCGCGGATCCGAGCCGGATCCGTCTACAGCGAAGCAATGAGCTTGTCGACGCGGTCGTCGTGGCTCTTGAACGGATCCTTGCACAGCACCGTGCGCTGTGCCTGGTCGTTGAGTTTCAGGTGAACCCAATCGACGGTGAAGTCGCGCTTGCGTTCCTTTGCGGCACGAATGAATTCGCCGCGCAAACGCGCTCGGGTTGTTTGCGGAGCACGCTCGGTTGCCTCGGCCACCTCGGCATCCGTGCTCAGACGCACGACCGCATCCTTGCGTTCGAGCGTCCTGAAGACGCCGCGATCCGGATGAATGTCGTGGTACTGCAGATCGAGAAGCTGTACGCGGGGATCGTCCAGGGCGAGACCGTGGCGCTCACGGAAGCCTTCGATGATCCGGTGCTTGATCACCCAATCGATCTCCCTGTCGAGCTTCATCGGGTCGTTTTCGAGGATCGTCACGCAGTATTCCCACATCTGCAATGCGCGTTCCTCCTCCGGAGAAAACCCCGCCGTGTCGGCGTATTTCAATGCTCGGTCGACGAATTCGCGTTGCATGTCGAGGGCGGAGAGTTCCCGACCACTGGCCAGACGGATCCGCTTTCGGCAGGTGAGATCGTGGCTGATGTCGCGAATGGCACGTATCGGATTCTCCAGCGTCATGTCACGCAGCGACACCGCTGGGTCCTCGATCATTCGCAGCAAGCAAGCCGTGGAGCCGAGCTTCAGGAAGGTCGTGTACTCGCTCATGTTCGAGTCCCCGACGATGACGTGCAGTCGACGGAAGCGCTCCGAATCGGCATGCGGCTCGTCGCGGGTGTTGATGATCGGACGGCTTCGAGTGGTCGCCGAGCTCACACCCTCCCAAATATGTTCCGCGCGCTGTGACAGCGAGTACACGGGACCACGGGCGGTCTGGAGCACGTGTCCCGCACCCGTAAAGATTTGGCGCGTGACGAGGAAGGGGATGAGACTTTGCGCATAGTACGAGACGTCGTCGGTCCGTGTCGTCAGGTAGTTCTCGTGGCAGCCGTAACTGTTGCCGGCCGAATCGGTGTTGTTCTTGAACAAGTAAATCGTTCCCCGCACACCCTCATCACGCAGGCGAGCCTCGGCGCTCACGGCGAGGTTCGCAAGGATGTGTTCTCCGGCGCGATCGTGCACGACGCACTGGAGGATCGAATCGCACTCCCCCGTTGCGTATTCCGGGTGCGAACCGACGTCCAGGTACAGGCGCGCACCGTTCTCCAGAAAAACGTTGCTTGACCGCCCCCACGACACGACCCGGCGGAAGAGATAGCGAGCCACCTCGTCGGGCGAGAGCCGACGCTGCCCGCGCAACGTACATGTAACGCCGTATTCCGTTTCGATTCCGAAGATACGACGGGAAACCATTTTCGGTGTGTCGCGGTCGTGCCGTGCTCGTCGTCGCGTCAGTCGAGCATGCTGGTGACGGTGGAGTGATCGAGTCGCCGGAAGCAACGTCGCCGACCAGATCGATCGAGCATCGCCACCTCGAGTTCGGACGCATTGAGCTTGCGGTCGCCACCGGACAGCGCCGCAACGGCCACCTTCAGGCACCCATCCATTGCCGATTCTGCGACGAAATTCTCGTTCATCCTCAGCGCGATCGTCTCGGCGTCGCCACCGAGGACGCACCAATTGCGCTCGTCGAGCAGCGTTCCGTCGTACAGCACGTGAAAGAGCCGGTCATCGGCAACCGTGTTGCCCACCTCCGCGATGAGCAGCTCGACCTCGAGCGGCTTCGGTCCGCTCGTCGAGAACACGTCGCCGAGGATCTGCGCGTACTGGTTGGCCAGACCGCGGGCGTCGACGTCCTCTCGCGAATACTGGTAACCCTTCAGCTCCGCCGCACGAACGCCCGCCACGCGCAACTGATCGAACTCGTTGTACTTGCCGACCCCGGCGAAGGCGATACGGTCGTAAATCTCGCTCACTTTGCGCAAGGTGGACGAGGGGTTGTCTGCAACGATGAGGATTCCTTCGGCGGCCTGTGCGGCGATGAGCGCACGTCCCCGGGCGATTCCCTTGCGCGCGTAGTCGGCGCGATCCTTCATCACCTGTTCGGGTGACATGTAGAAGGGCATGCTCATCGCGCACGCACCTCCTCGGTGATCGACTGGTACGTGGCCGCAAGGACGTCGTCACCGATACGGTTCCAGCCGTCGGCGGTGATCGTGGCGACGATCGGATAGATGCCGCGCAATGCGTCGGGGCCGCCGGTTGCCGAGTCCGCGTCCGCCGCCTCCCACAGCGACGCAGCAGCGAGGCGTATTGCGGCGGCGCGTGCCACCAACTTCACTGCGTCGGTTGGGCCGAGATCGCGGCGCCATTGCACTCTGAGCACTGCGCCCGCGTGAAGAGAGCCGCTGCCAGTGGAAACGAAGTCGAGTTCCTCGTACCGTCCACCCGTGGCGTCGTAGTCCCACAGACGCCCGCGACGCTGCTCGGTGTCGTAGCCCGCAAAAATTGGCACGACGATAAGGCCCTGCATCGCAGCCGGCAGATTCGAGCGCACGAGTGCCGAGAGCTGGTTCGCCTTACCCTCGAGAGAAAGAAGTTGTCCCTCGACTTTTTCGTAGTACTCGAGCTGCAGGCAGAAGATCTTGATCATTTCCATGGCGGGCCCCGCCGTGCCGGCGATGGCGACGCCGCTGAACCGGTCCGCCTGAACCACTTTTTCCATCGACCGGTGGCTGATGAGATGACCGGCCGTTGCCCGACGGTCACCGGCGATGAGCACACCATCGGCCCATCGGAGGGCAATACATGTCGTGGCGTGCGGAAGCGACAGCTCAGGTCCGGAGGGAACCGTGATTCCCGAAGGCAAACCCACTCGCCTCAACAGCTCGGGAAAACTCGCCCCGGGGTCGTCACCGGGTCGGAACAGGGGCATCGACATGACGTCCCGTACGCTACGCCCTTACTCGCCGCCTTTTTGCACGTAGCTCTTCACGAAGTCCTCGGCATTTGATTCGAGGACCTCGTCGATCTCGTCGAGCAACTCGTCGAGCTCGTTCTTGAGCCGATTCGGGTCCCGACCTGTGGCGGTACCTTCTGCGGAGTGTTGTGAAGGTCGCTGCCCCGGAGCGGACTTCGACTTGCGCTGCTGTTCAGCCATGGACGCACCATAGCAACGTCATCCGGACGTTGCGACGGTCCCCTCACCCAGCCGCTGCACCAGTTCGGCAGGCGACCGCACCACATCGAGCAATTGTTCGGTCAGTATCGCGGTGCCGCGTAACGGGTCGGTCATGGGTATTCGGCGCAGCGGATCGACGCCGACGTCGACGACGATGCTGTCCCAGTTCGCGGCAACGACTGCGGATCCGAATTTCTCGACACAGCGACCGCGGAACCAGGCCCGGGTTGTCTCGGGTGGTCGGACCATCGCAAGTTCGACGTCGGCGTCATCGATGAGCGTGTCCAAACCACAGCGCGCGGCAAGTGACTTCCCGGGCCGCAGATCGTGGTACTGGACGTCGATGAGCTTGAGCCGCGCATCGTCGTCACCGAGGCCGTGGCGATCGCGGTACGCGTCAATGAGCTGTTGCTTGGCCACCCAATCAACCACCCGTCTGGCGTGTCCGCGATCGCCTTCGAGGGAGTGGAGCACGTCGTTCCAGCGGCCGAGCACGTCGAATACGACGTCATCGCCGATGCATGCGGTGTCGAACGATCGAGACCACGACTGGGCCCGCTCATACAGCGACCACTGCAGGTCGAGCGCCGTCATGACTCGACCGTCGGCAAGGCGCACCGTCGATGTCAATGCGGGATCCCAACTCACCGTCCGGACTGCCGATACGGGGTCGGCAAGCATGAGATCGTCGCCGAGGTGACGATCCTCGATCATCGCGAGGACGATTGCCGTCGTACCCACCTTGAGGTACGTCGCAACCTCGCTCATGTTCGCATCGCCGATGATGACGTGTAGGCGTCGGTACACAGCGGGATCACAGTGAGGCTCATCGCGTGTGTTCACGATCGGACGCTTCAAGGTCGTCTCGAGTCCGACCTCCTCCTCGAAGAAGTCGGCACGTTGACTGATCTGGAACGGCACCTCCTGGATGCCCACTCCCGGGAATTCGCTCCCGACCTTGCCCGCACCGCAATAGATCTGTCGCGTGACGAAGTGCGGCGTGACCTGGCTGACGATGTGACCGAACGGAATAGATCGATCGAGCAGGTAGTTCTCGTGGCATCCGTAGCTGTTGCCCTTGCCGTCGGAGTTGTTCTTGTACACGGTGATCTCGGCGACGCCGTTGAGGCGAACGTTCGCCCGCTCCATGCTCGTACGCAAGATCCGGTCGCTGGCGAGGTCCCAGCGCACGACTTCGGCAGGTGTCCGACATTCGGGAGTGCTGCACTCGGGGTGCGCATGATCGACGTAGTAGCGGGCCCCGTTCGTGAGAACGGTGTTGACAAGATGCGTCTCCGTCTCCGGGGCGAAAGCGTCGGTTGGATCGAAGCCGCGGGCATCGCGGCCCGGCGATTCGTCGAGGAAGTCCCACGGAGTCCGTGCGTCACCGTCGACGTACGCCTGGATGAGAAGGGACGACGCGGTGATCGGATCGATGTCCCCGCCGCGCACGAGAATGCCGTACTCGGTCTCGATGCCGCAGACTTTCGGCAGAGCCACTACAGGTATTGCCCCGTCGCCGTGCGCTCGATCGCCCGGGACGAACCGCGGGCATCGTCGGCAGATGCCGCTCCCAGCGTGCGGATGAAGACGATGCGCTCGCCCTTTCGCCCGGACACCTTTGCCCAATCGTCGGGATTCGTCGTATTCGGGAGGTCCTCGTGTTCGCGGAACTCCTGTCGAATCGAGGCAATCAAATCCTCGCGTCCAACTCCTCCACGACCCGTTGCGATGGCCCGCTTGATCGCGAGTTTCTTTGCTCGTCGCACGATGTTCTCGATCATCGCACCACTGGCGAAGTCCTTGTAGTACAGGATCTCGCGATCACCATTCTGGTAGGTCACCTCGAGGAACTGGTTCTCTGCCGTCGTCGCGTACATGGCAGCCACGGTGTCGTCGATCATCGAATCAATCGTGCGGCGTGGATCTCCCGCGCCGACCACCCTCACGTCATCCTCGTCGAGCGGAACGTCGACCGTGAGATAGCGGGCGAAGATGTGCCGCGCGGCGTCGGCATCGGGACGCTCGATCTTGATCTTCACGTCGAGACGTCCCGGGCGCAGGATCGCCGGATCAATGAGATCCTCCCGGTTCGTCGCTCCGATGACGATGACGTTGCGCAGACCTTCGACGCCATCGATTTCGGCGAGGAGCTGCGGCACGATTGTTGATTCCATGTCGGACGAGATTCCCGTCCCGCGAGTCCGGAACATTGAATCCATCTCGTCAAAGAACACGATGACGGGCCAGCCCTCCTCGCACTTCTCTCTCGCGCGCTGGAACACGAGTCGGATTTGTCGCTCCGTTTCTCCGACGTACTTGTTCAGCAGCTCGGGACCCTTGATGTTGATGAAATAGCTGCGACCTTTGTCGGTGCCGAGCTTCGCCGCCACCTTCGCGGCCAGCGAATTTGCCACAGCTTTCGCGATCATCGTCTTGCCGCAACCAGGAGGTCCGTAGAGCAGGATGCCTTTCGGCGCCGGCAGCTGGTATTCGGTGAAGAGATCGGCGTGGAGGAACGGCAATTCAACGGCGTCGGCGATGGTGTCGATCTGTGAATCGAGTCCCCCGATGTCCACGTAGGAGACGTCCGGAACGCTTTCGAGGAGGAGATGGTCGACTTCGGGTTGTTCGAGCCGTTCGAGAACGAGCTGGGTTCGCGGGTCGATGCGCAACAGATCACCCGACCGGAGAATCGAACCGCGCATTCGATCGGCGAGCTCGCACACGAGCGATTCGTCGGCGCGCCCCGACACGATGACGCGCACACCGTCGTCGAGTACCTCCTTCAAACTCACAACCTCTCCGATCGTGTCGACGTCCCGGACGGCGACCACGTTGAGACTGTCGTTGAGCACCACTTCCTGCCCTCGCTCGACGGCCGAAGCGTCAAGCTCGGGGTGGATCGTGACACGCATCTTTCGACCATTCGTCATGACGTCGAGCGATCCGTCGTCATTACGGCCGATGACGACGCCGTACCCAGACGGTGGTTGGGTGAGTTTCTCCACCTCCTCGCGCAGAGTCGCCACGTGATCGCGGGCCTCGCGCAAGGCGAAGGACAATTTCTCGTTATTGGCGATGGCGGCCGCAAGCTGCCCCTTCGTTTCGAGGAGGCGCTCCTCAAGTGCCCGGGTCCGGGAACCGGAAGCGTCAGCCATGACCGGATCCTGCACGATCGGCGCCACCACGTGCGAAAGTGCCCTTCGCTACGGCCATGCCGAGAACCTACACAATGAATTCCAGAAGTCGCCACGGAGGTGGGTCGTGCGGGTATGGTGAACCCCCATGAAGGTATGGATTGACCAAGACCTGTGCACAGGTGACGGACTCTGCGAAGAGATCGCGCCCGACGTATTCACCCTCCTCGACGATGGCCTTGCCTACGTCAAGGAGGGCAGCAAGGTGTACGCGACTGCCAAGGGCAATCCGCAGGGAGCCGAGGGCATGGCGACGTTCGACGACAAGCACCTCGATGCCGTCATCGAATCTGCCGAGGAATGCCCCGGCGAGTGCATCTTCATTGAGCCGTAACGGCTCAATTCGTTGAGCCGTTACGGCTCAACATCAATACGGTGCCCTGAAAATCCTGCTCAGCGTGTTGCAATGAGTCGGGCCGTGGTGAGAAAGCCCGTGTGCGCGACCATTCGATGGTCCGGCCTCACGGATTGACCTTCGATGTGCCAAGTGCGGTGCAGCACCTCGAGCGTGCGTTGCTCTATCCATCCGTGTCTGTGCCGCTCGAAGGCCTCGCGTACCTGGTGGGCCTGCGTGATGCTCGGGGTGTAAGCGACGACGATTCCGCCTGCCACGAGAACCTCGGGAGCACGATCGACAACGTGCCACGGTTCGGGCAGATCGAGGATCATCCTGTCGAACCGACCTTCCTCCGGCAGATCGATCCCCGCGTAACTGTCCCGAACGACGACGTCGTACCGGTTGAGTGCGTCAGTACCGAGGAATGACTGAACGTTCGACTTCGCCCGCGCGGCGAAGTCCTCACGTACCTCGTAGCCGGTGATTCTTGCGCCGGCACGCAGCAGGGTCATGGACATCGCTCCGGAGCCGACCCCGGTTTCGAACACACGCACGCCCGGTGAGACGTCGGCAAGCATGAGGATCGGGGCAAGGTCCTTCGGATAGATGACTTGTGCTCCGCGGGGCATCTCGAGGACGAAATCCTCGAGCGTCGGACGAATGACGACGTAGTAGGTCCCCTTCGTCGATTGAACCGAGATCCCCGGCAGCTGGCCGATTACGGCGTCGTGCGACACGACCCCGGCATGGGTGTGGAACTCGCCGGTCTCCGACAGCGTTGCGAGATACCGCCGGTCCTTCGGATCGACGAAGAGCGCACGTTCCCCCGGCGCAAAGACACCTTTCATGCCGGGTGCCTCCTCCGCGAAATGGTGACTGATTCGTTGCGATCGATGCGTACGACGTGACGCGATCGGCGCGCCGTGCGGCGTCGCCACCATCGCCACACCGCGATTCCGAGCGCCACTCCGGGGTACCGACGGACTACGCGAGTCAAGAACGGCATGGTCATCAACCGAATGATCTTCATCTTCTGCTCCGCGCTCCCGTGTCAGTCGTCATTCGAACACGTCGTCAGTGATCGATTCCCAGTACGCCGTCAGCGACGACGGACTTCGACGATTCCGGCGAGGCGTCGTGCCGAACGTCTACCGAACAGGTATGCAGCGACGACGACAAGCATTCCGACACCGATTCCGGCGATCGTGAGTGATCGTCGGCGGGACTCGACGGTGGTGACGAGATCGGCTTGAACGTCTCCGAGCGCCGACTCGACCTCGGAACGTGTCACGCGCCCCACGGGGGTGGATGGCGTCGGTGCGGTCACGACAACGTCCCCTTGCCGATGCGGCCGACTGCAACCGCGACGAAGACCAGACCGACGATCACAGTGATGACGTAGGCCGATACCCCCCACGCCGGATGGAGATCGAGACGGGTGATGACGTCCTGTGATGCACGCAACGCCGCGAGAAGCAGGAAGCAACATCCAATTCCGACGACGACGGCGGCTCCGATACCGACACCGAGCCACCGGGCGGCTCCCTTAAGCGGGCCGACCGTCTCCTGGGTGATGTACGCACGCAGCATCTGCCAGGCGCGCAGCGGATCGCTTTTCACCCCATTGTTTCTATCGGCAGCAGACCTTCACGCGACACCGCCCGACCGCCCGTGAGCAACGCCGACGCGAGACGATTCCACCACGACAACCATTCCGATTGCGCCGAAGCACGACGATCATTGACGATGAGCGCGAACGACGTATCCACTCCCGCGCGTTGAGCCCGACCTGACAATGCCTTCACGGCGGTCAGCGTTCCGGTTTTAGCGCGGATCGCATCTCGTGCGGGCGGAGTGCGGAACACTTCAATGAGCGTTCCCGTTCGACCGGCAACGGCCAATGCATCGACAAACGCGCGATTCGTGGATTCCCGTTCGAGCAGCGACACGAGAAGTTGGCAGGTGAGGAGGTTCGAGCGATCGAGTCCACTGCCGTCGGCGAGTGCAATGCCGTCGACCGGCAGCTCCCATCGCGTCACCGTGTCGAGAATTACCTGCAGTCCGGCAATTCGCGTTCCCTCGCCGCGACCGACAACGCCGATCTCCTTGAGTACGAGCTCGGCGGAATTGTTGTCACTGTTCGTGAGAACGTTGGCGATCGATTGGGCGAGCGGTGCCGACACCACCGATGCAACGATCGGCAGATCCTGCGCTGCGGCAGCCGATCTCGGATTACCTGCAACGGTGATCCCACGCGCCCGCAACAGGGCCGTCAGCGATTCTGCTGCGGCGAGTGCCGGATCCGAACGGCGAATGAGCGACCCCGGAGGCAGTCCGTCATCGACGAGGAGCCCACCGAGCGGACCCGCTTCGACACCGCGAATGCCATCCCCCCATCCGGGTGCATAGCGCTCGTCGTCGTACCGCGATCCGTCACCGACGACGGAGCCGGTGACAGTTGTGATGCCCTGCGCCACGAGTTCGTCGACGAGGGTGTCGAGATACGTCGGCGCGATGACGTTGTACCGGGGTGCAACCGGTGCCGAGCGGGTGACGAGATGCGGATCCCCGCCACCCACCAGCCACAGATTGCCGACGACGACTCGTCCCGTGACGATCCCGCGGGCCGTCGTCGTGTACCGATGCTGTTCACCGAGCGCCTCGAGTGCCGTTGCGGCAACGAGAAGCTTCATGTTCGAACCGGGAATGAGAGGTGTTTCCGCGCCGTAGGACGCCACCGCGCGACCACCGGAGCGGATGACGAGGCAACTGTTCCTCGGCAAATCACGCTGCAAACGTCGTGCCCCGAGGCGAACTCCCGATACCTGCGCTTCGATACGCACGGAATCTGCAACCCGCCGCACGGAGAGAACCGGAGTCACCTGCGCCTTCAGCGGTTCGCCCGTTGCAACGGGATCGACGTCGCGAGCGGCGGCACCCGCGACCTGCCACAGCGACACGAGGGGAATTGCGCCGCACGCCGTGACGACGATGAGACTGACGATCGCACGCCGGGGATCGATCAACGTCAAGCGAGCCTCGTATCGGCGAAGCAGACCGAGCACCCGCATGCGAAGATTCCCGGTACGGCTCACCCGATCAACGGTACGAGGAATAGGCTCGCCGCGTGGAGATCATCGCCGCGCTCTTCGTCGACAACTTCGCGCTGCGTCAGGTCGAAGGTCCTTCCACCCGCATCGACATCACCGGTGCGTACTTTTCGCAGGTCGTCTCCGGTCCCCTGCCCGCCACTCTGTCACCTCACGTCGTAGTGCTCATCTTCTGTCCCTCCGAGGGGTCCGGGCAGGGTGCTCTCGAAGTGGTCTTCCGTGATGCTGCGACACCCGATCGTCCAGTTATCGCCCGCAACGTCAGCCCGTTCACCGTCGAACCCGGCAAGTTCACGTATCGTCTCGTACGCGGTGAACTCGAGGTGACGAAGTACGGACGGATCGACGCCGAGTGCCGGATCAACGATGGCCCGATCGTGCGGGTGCCGTTGACGCTGCTCGCGCCGCCGTCGGCGAACTAACGTCTAGCGCGTGCCGACGCATCTCGCCCCGCAAGATGATGCGCTCGCCGTGGCGATGATTCGCGGTATTGCCATGGACGCACCGTTGCACGCGCGCAGCGGTCATCAGGGCACCGCGATGTCGCTCGCGGGTCTCGGACACGTGCTGTATTCGCGCATCATGCGCCATACCCCGCTCGATCCGCAGTGGCACGCCCGGGACAGGTTCATCCTCAGCAACGGGCACGCGTCAATCCTCCAGTACGCCCTGCTCTTCCTCCAGGGGTACGGCCTCGAGCTCGAGGATCTGCGCGAATTCCGTCAATTCGGATCGTCGACACCCGGCCACCCCGAGGTGGGACACACCGTGGGTGTCGAAGTGACGACCGGTCCCCTCGGTCAGGGCTTTGCCAATGCCGTCGGAATGGCGATTGCTGAGACACGACTACGCGCCGAGTTCGGTGCTGCGTCCCACGAGCATCACACATGGGTCGTCGTCGGCGATGGATGTCTCATGGAGGGCATCTCGCACGAGGCGGCTTCGCTCGCCGGACACCTGCAGCTCGATCATCTCGTTGCGATCTTCGACGACAACCGGATCACCATCGACGGATCGACAGACCTCACGGTGAGCGACGACGTTCCGACTCGTTTCCGGGCGTACGGATGGAACGTCGTTGAGGCGGGTGAGATAGGTGATGATCTCGACGCTCTCGAACGGACGCTGCTCGCGGCGCGGACGCACCGGGGATCCCCAACGATGATCGTCCTACGTACTCGGATCGGACAGCCGTCTCCCGATTTCACGGATCGCCATGAGGCGCACGGCAACCCATTCCTTGCCGAACACGTCACCCGCACGAAAGCCGTGCTCGGGATCCCCGACGAGCCGTTCTGGGTGGATCCGGACGTTGTCGACCGGATTCGGACTCAGGCTCGTACACGATGTTCGGCCGACCGTGATGCCACGCTCGCCGCTCTTGCATCGCGCGCCGACAAGTGGCAACGCTGGCTGACACCGCAGCCCAGTGAACACTGGGAAACTCCCGTCCTATCCTTCGAGGCGGGTGTTTCGATGGCCACCAGGGTGGCCGTCCAGAAAGCCATAGAGGCCTCGCTCACTGACGTACCCGGGGTAATCGCCGGAGCGGCCGACCTCACCGGCAACACCGGAGTGAAGATGTCCGGGAAATCGGCGTACTCCGCGAGAAATCCCGCCGGTGACCAGTTGTACTACGGCGTCCGGGAACACGCCATGGGTGCCATCGGTGTCGGCATGGCCCTGCACGGTGGCATTCTCCCCGTCGTCGGTACGTTCTTCGTCTTCTCCGACTACATGCGACCGGCGGTGCGACTCGCGGCACTGTCGCGGGCTCGAGTGATCTTCGTGTTCTCACACGACTCCGTGGGTGTCGGCGAAGATGGGCCCACCCACCAGCCGGTCGAACATCTTGCCTCTTTGCGAGCCATTCCGGGTTTGCGCGTCGTACGGCCGGCCGACGCAAACGAAACGGCACTCGCATGGCGTGATGCGTGCGACCACGACGGACCAACGGCACTCATTCTTTCGCGTCAGAACACTCCGGTGGTGACGAACGGGTCGGCGGTACGTCTCGGTGCGGGAATCGTTGGCGATACGGAGAAGAATCCCGACGTCGTTCTGGTCGCAACCGGAACAGAGGTTGCCGTGGCCGCACGCGCGGCCGACGAATTGCGCAAGGTCGAGGTTCGGGTGCGCGTCGTATCGATGCCCTGCTGGGAAGACTTCTCGGCGACGGACCCGCTTTTGCGCAGCGAGATCATTCCGATCGGTGTGCCGGTGGTGAGTGTCGAAGCGGCGAGCACCTTCGGTTGGAGCCGCTGGGCTGACGTGTCGGTCGGTATCGACTCATTCGGTGCAAGCGCCCCCGGTGACGTGGCGATGGAACGGCTGGGTATTTCGCCGGCTGCCGTTGTAGCCGCCGTCCGGGACGTCCTCGACGCATTCTCATGACCGACGATCGCCTCGTACGCCTGCATCGTGAATTCGGTCAGAGTGCCTGGCTCGACAACCTGCAGCGATCAATGCTCGTTGACGGTTCGATCGTTGCGCTGATCGACCGAGGTGTACGCGGGCTCACGTCGAATCCGACCATTTTCCAGAAGGCGATCGAAGGATCGGCGGTTTATCGTGCGCAATTCGACGAACTTTCTGCGCGCGGTGCCTCGGTGGAGGATGCCTACTGGGCGATGGTGAGCGACGACATCGTGTCTGCTGCCGAACTCTTCGCTCGCCTGTACGACGAGTCCAACGGTCGTGATGGCTTCGTCAGCGTCGAGGTCGATCCCCGACTCGCACACGACGAAGATGCAACCGTGGCAGCGGCAATTGATCTCGCAAGCCGCATCGATCGCAGAAATGTCATGATCAAGATTCCTGCCACCGACGCCGGAGTTGGTGCCGTTCGTCGGGTGCTCGCCAGGGGAATCAGCGTCAATGTCACACTCATCTTCGGGTTGCGTCGTTATTCCGAAGTGGTTGCCGCGCACCTCGCAGGCTTGGAGGAGTTGTCTGTGCACAATCCGGCCCGGCTCTCCACAACGGCAAGCGTTGCGAGTTTCTTCATCTCGCGGGTGGATTCCCTCGTCGACGAGCGACTTGCCGCCGCCGGAGCGGGTGACCTCGCTGGTTCCGTCGCCGTCGATCAGGCGCGGGTGGCGTATGCCGAATGGTGCACGATGCTCGGCAACTCGCGCTGGCAGCGTCTACATGCCGCCGGAGCCCAACCCCAACGCCTCCTGTGGGCGTCGACGTCGACGAAGAACTCGGCGTACCCGGACACAAAGTACGTCGACGAACTGATCGGCCCGGACACCGTGAATACGCTCCCCGATGCCACCTTGCACGCCTTCGTCGACCACGGTCGACTGTCGCGCACGATTGACCGGGATGTGGAGACGAGTGTCGCTCGTTTGGCACAAGTTGGCCGGTCGGGTGTCGACCTCGGTGACTGTGAAGCGGAGCTCGAGCGTCAAGGCGTCGCGGCCTTCGTGAGGAGTTTCGTCGATCTGCAGACTTCACTGCGCGCGATGCGCTGAAGGCTGAGTTGCGACGTCGGAATGCCGCTCTCAGCTGCTGCGCTGACGAAGGATTGCAACGGCCTTTTCGACCGCTCGACGGGCCTGCGTGAGCTGTCGTTCCGCTTCGGGTCGGCTCGTGGCACCGCTTGCAGACGCCTCGCGCAGGACGTCAAGTGCCCGATCGGCGAGCGACTCGGAAACCGTCTCGAGTTGAGCGATGAGATCGTCGTTGTTCATGCCATAACGGTAGTGACGGTCGTAGCGTGAAGCCCGTGAATCACCCTGACGACCTGCACGAATGGATCAGCTTCGAGGACGACACTTACGAACAAACGTGGATGATCGATTCGACGTTCATGCGCTCCAATTGGACGTGCATCTACGGGAGCGGCTGCAAGGGTGTGCTCGATGATGATGCCACTGCGCTTCAACAAGGCTGCTGCAGTTACGGAGCCCATTTTCTCGATGCCGCCGACCTGCGCAACGTCCGTCGTTTCGTGAAGAAGCTTTCACCCGAGGTGTGGCAGAAGCACAAGGAAGGTCGCAACGACAACTGGCTGAAACAGGAGCGGGACGGAGCCTGGACGACTCGCGTCGTTCGCGGTGCCTGCATTTTCCACAACGAGCCTGGGTTTGCCGGCGGTTCCGGCTGTGCATTCCATATTGCGGCACTGCAAGCCGGCGAGCGACCACTCGACTGGAAACCCGACGTGTGCTGGCAGGTGCCGTTGCGACTCGAGGAGATTGACGATTCAACCGGGCATCGTGTGGCGATCCTTCGTGAATGGAAACGCCGTGACTGGGACGAAGGCGGTGCCGATTTCCACTGGTGGTGCACCGATGCTCCCGATGCATTCGTAGGCAAGAATCCCGTCTATCGCTACCTGAAGGACGAAATCATCGAACTCGTAGGTCCGACCGTGTACTCCGAAATGGTGCGTCAACTCGAGGCACCGCGAACGACGCCGCTACCGCACCCGCAGGTGCGCAGACGCGCGAAAACCCGTACGAAATCCTGAAATCATTCCCCGGCGCGGCACGGCCACCGCAAAGGGCACCGGATCAAGGAAACGGGATGTTTTCGATCGTCACCGCTGGCCTTTGGCCGCGCGTCGTCGATCCTCGAGGCCGAGGTGACGCTTGCGGATGCGCACCGACTTCGGCGTGACCTCGACGAGTTCGTCGTCGGCGATCCACTCGATTGCACTCTCAAGCGAGTGGATCTTCGGTGCCGCCAGTTTCACGCCGTCGTCATGACTGTGCGTGCGAATGTTCGTTTTTTCCTTCGCCCGTACCGCATTGACGACCATTTCCTCGTCCCGGGCGCATTCTCCGATGACCATTCCTTCGTACACGTCGTCACCGGGCTGCACGAACAATGTGCCGCGCTGCTGGAGATTGTCGAGTGCGTACGCCGTCACCTCACCAATGCGGTCGGCGATCATCGCACCACCCTGTCGGTGCGGAACTTCTCCGGCCCAGGGCTGGAACCCGGCGAATGACTGGTGAAGCAGCGCAGTACCGCGCGTCACGGTGAGCAAGAGCGAGCGAAATCCGATGAGGCCGCGTGACGGTGCGAGGAAGCCGACGATCGTTCGCCCCGAGTCCCCGGGACGCAGGTCGTTGACGCGACCCTTGCGCGGTGCCAACGCTTGGGTCACCGCTCCGACGTATTCGTCGGGTACGTCGACTGTGCCGTCTTCCCACGGCTCGTGCTTCACATCGTCGATGATTCGTGTAATCACCTCGGGTCGCGATACCTGCAATTCATAACCTTCGCGACGCATGTTCTCGATGAGAACCGCGAGCTGAAGTTCCCCTCGGCCGGCCACCTCGATGATCTCGGGTGAATCGGTCTCACGCACCCGGATCGACACGTTGCCGAGGGTTTCCTTGCGCAGGCGCTCGGCAATGTGACGACTCGTCACGTACGTTCCTTCGCGGCCGGCAAACGGCGACGAATTGACGCCAAAACTCATCCGCAACACGGGCTCATCGACTTCGAGTCGCGGCAGCGGCACGGGGTTCTCGACGTCGGCAATAGTGTCGCCAACTTCGACGCTTTCGATGCCCGCAAGAATGAACAGGTCGCCAGCGGCGATGGAGTCCGTTTCGGCACGCTCGATGCCACTGAAGTGGGCGAGATACGACACCCGGCAGCGCTGCGGACCCGGCTCGATGCCGTCCTTCGGCGCACCGAGCAGAACGACATTCGCACCCTTGCGCAACGTTCCCTGGTGCACACGCCCGATCGCGATCCGACCGAGGTAGTCGGAGGCGTCGAGATTCGTGACGAGCGCCTGGAGCGGCGCAGCAGAGTCGCCACCGGGTGCCGGAATGGTATCGAGAATTGCATCGAGCAACGGCACGAGATCGGCACCGTCACCCGGAACGCCAACTCCCTTCACGCATTTTCCGTCTCGGGCGATCGCAGACACGACGGGGAACGCGAGATGTTCGTCTCGATGGGCCAGATCGAGGAATAGCTGCTCGACCTCGCCGAGAACTTCTTCGGGGCGGGCATCGGGCCTGTCGACCTTGTTCAGAACCAGAACGACTGGCAGGTCGATCGACAATGCCTTGGAAAGGACGTACCTCGTCTGCGGGAGCGGGCCTTCCGCTGCGTCGACGAGAAGCAAGACTCCGTCGACGAGGGCGAGTGCGCGCTCTACTTCGCCGCCGAAATCGGCGTGACCGGGCGTGTCGACGAGATTTATCGTCGTACCCCGCCACGTCACGGCCGCCGCCTTTGCGAGAATCGTGATGCCGCGCTCGCGTTCCTGGTCGTCGGAGTCCATGACACGGTCGACGACCGCCTCATGGGCACGGAACGTCCCCGTTTGACGCAATAGCTGATCGACGAGAGTCGTCTTGCCGTGGTCTACGTGGGCAACGATCGCAACGTTGCGCAGATGGTCGTTCAGTTGCGCTCGCCTTCACCGGCGTCGTCCACGTCGGCAATGTCACCGTCTTCGTCGAACACCACTCCGTACTTGGCCGCAAGGGCGGCGAACTCGTCCTCCTCAGAACGCGTGGCGCCGGCGGGGATTCCGAGGTCGGCCGCGCTGGGACCGGACTGCTTCAATTTTCGCGCCTCTTCGAAGCGCCGATGTCGACCCTTTTTCACTGTGGGGCTCCGTTGTCCGTGGGCAGGCGCGGACGGCCTTCCCACTTACCTGTTGGGCAATGGCACATCATGCTAACGGGGTGACTATTTGTCGGTGTGGATGAGGACGAGCCCGCCATGCGGTGCAAATCCCAATCCCGCACGACCACTCATGAGTCTTTCAAGGTCCTCTCCAACGAGATCCCGACGCCAGCCGGAGGAAAGCCGTGATGAGCCGCCTCCGACGTAACCAACCACGTCCTTCGTCGTTGCCAGCAATGCCGGATCCAGCTCGTGTTTGCGGGCGAGTTCCGCGATCCACGCGGTGATCAACGTCACTAGGGGCTTCAGCCGCTTGTCGATTCCTTCCCCCTCCGCCGCCGGAAGCGTGACGTTCCGGTCGACGCCGTCGCGAACGGCGGCCAAGATTTCGCGTCCGACCGAACCGCCGAGGGAGCGTTCGTCGACACCGCGCACGTGGGCGAGATCCTCCGTTGACTTCGGAGCCGCCTGTGCGATGGACACGAGGGCCATGTCGCCGAGAATTCGCCGCACGGGGACGTTCGTCGCCATCGCTCTCTTCTCGCGCCACTCGGCAAGAGCCTGCGCAGCACCACGGGCTGCACCCTTCAGCGATCGTGCCTCCCGAATCTTCAGCCACGCGTCCTTCGGATCAGCATCTCCGTACGGTTTGCTCCTCATTTCCTCGCACGCATCGTGAACCCACTCGAGACGTCTGCGGTTCGCCAATTCGCCACCGAGGATGTCGTACAACCGTTCGAGGTGCAAAACGTCCGATCGCGCATACTCGCATTGCGAAGCCGTGAGCGGCCGCCGCAGCCAGTCCGTCATGCGGTCACCCTTGCTCAGTTCGAGCTTCAACAGCGATTGCGCGAGTGTCGCAAGTGACGGTGTCGAATAGCCGAGAAAGCCGGCCGCCAACTGGCAGTCGAACATCCGCCGAGGCACGACACCCACGGCGTACCGCAGCACTTCGAGATCCTGCTGTGCTGCATGCACGATGGCCAACGATGACGACTCCATGAGCGGCGCAAGCAGTCGCGGATCGACGGCCAGAGGATCGACCAGCGCATTCACGTCGCCGAACTGGATTTGCACGAGGGCGAGACGCGGAAAGTACGTTCGCTCGCGGTGGAACTCGGTGTCAATCGCGTAACGGGGCGAAGCAGCCGCCGCCACCACGACGTCCTCGAGGGTGCGCGCGTCGTCGACGTACAGCAACTCGAGGTGACGACTCACGCAAGCTCCACGGACGTCGTCGGCATCCCGGAACGATCAGTAATTACGGGGGTCTTTACGGGTTCGGACCCGACTGGACCGGATGACCCAGTGCCGCGTAACCCGACGTACCGCCCGCCACGTTGATGACGGTGTCGACGCCCTCACCGACGAGGAATTCGCATGCGCGCATGCTGCGGCCACCCGAGTGGCACACGACGTACACGGGAACCGGTCGACGAAAGACGTCGAGATTCTCCGGAACGGTGGCGAGGGGCACGTTCACTGCACCGGGCACATGACCTTCGTGGTATTCGTCGGGTTCGCGAACGTCGACGACGACGGCTCCCCTCTCGAGCAGTGCATGCAATTCGCCGGCGGCGATTTCACGGATCATCACGGGGCGTCACCCTATCGCTTCAACGACGATCTCGGGATCATGTGCGGCTCGTTGGCGTTGACGAGAAACCGATCGTCAACATCCATCTCGACCCGACGCAAAGGGGCCGCTGCGCGATGAACCGCTCGCTCTCCCCGTTCAAACGCGCGTTCCAGAACGGGACGACACGTCGAGTTGCGCAGCGCGACCAGTGACCAGTGAAGATGTCCCGCGGCGCGGGGCACGACGAGGTCGATATCCGAGGTCGACAAGCGCTGCTCCATAGCCGCAACAACGCTGGTCGTGATGCTCGGAAGATCGCACGCCGCGACGACCACCGTGTCGCTGGTCGGGTGGTTCGCGTGGACGAATCGCAGAACCGAAACGATCGCGCCGAGCGGCCCCTCACCCGGGTGGTCGTCGATGACGTGGGTTGGTGAACGCGCACCGGTGGGAAGCACGAACGTGCCTTCGTCGCGTTGATGGGCGGAAACGTACAGCAGTTGCTCCGCCCCCGCGCCGTACAACGCCCTCATCGACCGCGACGCAAGCGGCATCCCCAGCCAGTCCGCAACGGCCTTGTCCGAGCCGAATCGCACGGAGGCTCCCCCGGCGAGAACGGCACCGATCACGCGAGGGGAAAGGCAGTCGGATCGAGCTGGGCGAGGAACTGCGAGCAGCGGACCGCCTCGGATTCTTCGCCGATGATCGCCGCTTGCCGTGCGACGCCGGCGAGACAATCGAGAAACCCGCGGTTCGACGGGTGGCGATGGCGTACGTAACCGCTTCCGCGCCAACCACTAGCACGGAGGAGATCGAGTCCACGGTGGTAGCCGACCCGATACGCCATGTACGCCTCCGTGCCGTCGGCACTTGCGGCGCCGAGCGCGGCCCACGCGTGTGGCAGGGCCGGATGATGCGCAACGAGCGCGAGCAACGCGCGTCGCCGGTCGTCGGCAGGGAGCGGCTCAATCTCAGCAAGGGTGGCGAGGAACGACGCGGGTGGCTCCGGGAGGATCGTCTCGGGAGGACCGGCGGACATCATGCGCACGTTGTGATCGGACATCATGCGCAGTCTAGGAACGGCGAGCGTGACACACTGGATACATGTCGTGGTTGAACTTCGATGCCGATACGGCGCGCCAGTATGCGCTTGCAGTGCTCGTCGTCGGTGTCGTGGGGATACTCGTGGTGCTGAAGTTCGTATCTTCGCTGGTGTCAAAACTGTTGCTCGTGGCGGTGTTCGGCGGCATGTCGTGGCTCGGCTTCGCACAGCGGGACGACCTGTCGACGTGCGTCACCCGTATCACCGAGCGTGCCCGCACCGGCGACGTCTCCGATCTCACGTGTAGTTTCTTTGGTCGTGACGTCACGGTCCGCATCCCGTCGCTCCCCCAAGGGGGCTGAGCCGGCGCGACGGCGCCCATCTTCCGAGCCCGCTCACAACCCGATCGACGATCTCCGTCGTTTCCTTGACGCATCCCCGACACCCGACCACGCCGTTGACACTGCCGCCACTCTGCTCGCCTCGGCGGGATTCCACTGGTTCGCATCGGGCTCGGCGCTGCCTCCGATCACCCGGCCGACCAAGGGCGTGATCACGCGTGACGGTGCACTCGTTGCCTTCGTGTGGAACCCAACCACCGTCACCGATGGCATCCGTCTTGTCGGGGCACACACCGATTCCCCGGGCCTGCACCTGAAGACCCGCCATGGTCGGCGGCATGGCACGCTCTCGACGCTCGGAGTCGAGGTGTACGGTTCGCCACTGCTCAATTCCTGGCTCGATCGCGATCTTGAATTGGCCGGTGTCGCAGTTCTCGACGACGGTTCGCGGCGCACATGGCGAAGCGGCTCACCCGTTGCCCGGATCGCACAGCTCGCCGTGCACCTCGACCGACAGGTGAACGACACCGGTTTGCTGCTCGACAAGCACTCGCATCTGCGTCCCGTGTGGACAGGGTCGGAGGTTGTCGTTGCCGACGTCGCGCGTTGGTGTGGCGTTGCTGCCCGTCGCATCGTGGAGTGGAATGCACGCTTCGTCGACCACCAACGCGCCGAGATCATCGGTACCGATTCCGCGCTCCTCACCTCGGGACGTCTCGACAATCTCCTGTCGTGCTGGGCCGCCACCCGCGCACTTGAGGCATCGACGGGTGCATCGTGCCGAGTCATCGCTCTCTTCGATCACGAGGAAGTTGGCTCGAACTCTCCCACTGGTGCGGCGGGACCGCTACTCGCGGACACGCTCGAATTGCTCACTGCAGCATCGGGGATCGGACGCGACGGATTCCTACGGGCGATGGCCAATTCTTCGTTGGTTTCTGCAGACAACAGTCATGGCATTCATCCCAACTACCCCGAACGTCACGATCCGGAAACGGCTCCGCAGTTGCACGCGGGTGTTGCACTGAAGCGGAATGCGTCTCAGCGCTACGCGACCACGGCACGTTCGGCTGCGGCGTTTGTCGAGGCGTGCGCCGCCGCAGGTGTGCACCACCAGGTGTTCGCGTCTCGCAACACCATTCCCTGCGGATCGACGATCGGGCCGATTGCCGCCACACGTCTGGGGATCGACACGGTAGACATCGGCGTGCCGCAGCTGTCGATGCATTCGGCACGTGAAGTGTGCTCGGTGCGCGATGCGGACGACCTTCGTCGGATCCTCACTGCATTCCTTTCCGCAACGACGAGAAGGGGTCAGTCGGGCAGGCGCGCGTCGCGACGCGCCTGATCGAATACGCGTTGCAGGCTCGTTGACAATTCGGCCGTGAGTTGGGACACGATGTCTCGTGGAGCCTTGCCGTCCGTTGCGGGGGGATGAATCGGCGCTCCGACGACGACTCGGCAGCGTTGCGCGCGGATCGACCGTGAACCCTTGCTCATGACGTACTCAGATCCGCCGATTCCCACGGGAATGATCGGTACACCTGCCTTCAGAGCGACGTATGCGGGTCCGTCAAACAACGGATGCACGGCATCACCCGACTGACGTGTGCCTTCGGGAAACATAACGAGCGGTTCACCCTGTGCGAGAACTCCGATGCAACGTTTCAGCGCCTCGAGATCAGCCGTCCCCCGCGATACCGGGAATCCGCCGAGGGCACTGAAGAACGCCCCCATCGGCTTTTTTGCCCAAAGCGAATCCTTGCCCATGAACCGCACACGCCGGTGAACGGCCAACGATGCCAACGGAATATCAACTGCGGATCGGTGAATCGGTGCGAGGATGAACGCACCGGTTCGCGGCACGTTGTGGCGACCACTGACCCGCACGCGCAGCCACACCAGCATGAGCAGCCACAAAAGATTTCGCACCACGAAGTACGCCAACCGACTGCGAATGGACGATCCGGCAAGTCGCGAATTCACCTTCGCCATGTGAGTCGCTCTTTCACCATGCGTTCGATCTCATCGACCACATCGTCGATCGTACGGTTACTCGTGTCCACAAGTACGGCGTCGGGGCCGTGTTGCAGTGGCGCGTCCGACCGACCGCGATCACGAGCATCGCGCTCGGCGATCGCGGCTTCGACTTCGTCCACCACTCCACCCGTCTGCGCAACGCGGCGCTCGGCACGCACCCGCGCTGATGCGTCGAGGTACACCTTGAGAATGGCGTCCGGGAACACGACCGTCCCGATGTCCCGACCCTCGATCACCCCTCCACCGTTGCGTCGTGCCCATTCGCGCTGTCTCGTGCGCAGCTCGGCACGAACGTCAGTGTGCGTGGCGACGATGCTCGTTGCTTCGCTGATCTCGATCGTCCGGATGTCGGCCGTGACGTCGTGATCGTCGACGACCACCGACTCCCCCGTCTGGCGCAGATCCATGCCGCGAGCGAGCTCGCACACCTCGCGTGCGGCATTGACATCGATTCCCCGGTGACGAGCCAGCCAGGCGACGGCGCGGAACATTGCCCCCGTATCGAGATACGTGAGACCGAGCCGTTGCGCGAGGGCCCGGCCGATCGTCGACTTCCCCGCACCTGCCGGACCGTCGATTGCAACGACGACGGGATCAGTTGCCATGTCTCACCAGCTCGTGTCGACGGGACGACCTTCGTCGTAGCCGGAGGCACTCTGGATCCCGACGACTGCTCGTTCGTGGAAGCTCGCGAGGTTCGTCGCCCCCGAATACGTGCATGAGGAACGTATGCCGGCCACGAGTTGATCGATGAGGTCCTCCACACCGGGTCGCACCGGATCGAGATACATCCTCGAGGTGCTGATTCCCTCCTCGAACAACTCCTTGCGAGCGCGTTCGAATGCAGACTCGGTGCGGGTGCGGTTGCGTACGGCTCGATTCGATGCCATACCGAAGCTTTCCTTGTACGAGCGTCCGTTGGCATCACGCACCGTGTCAGCCGCCGATTCGAACGTTCCCGCGAGCAGAGATCCGAACATGACGTTGCTTGCACCCGCGGCAACACCGAGGGCAACGTCACGCGGATGGCGCACACCTCCGTCGGCCCACACGTGCTTGCCGAGGGCTCGCGCCTCGTCCGCGCACTCCATGACTGCAGAAAACTGCGGGCGACCAACTCCCGTCATCATTCGTGTGGTGCACATTGCGCCGGGCCCAACCCCGACCTTCACGATGTCGGCTCCGGCGTTGACGAGATCACGCGTACCCTGTCGGGTGACGACATTGCCGGCAACCACGGGAATACCTTCCGCGACCTTGCGCACCGACTCGACAGCGTCGATCATCCGTCGCTGGTGACCGTGGGCGGTGTCGACGACGATGACGTCTGCCCCCATGCGTACGAGCTCGGCTGCGCGCTTGGCAGGCTCGGCATTGACACCGACGGCTACCGCGATCATCAAACGTCCGTTCCGATCGACCGCCGGCACGTACATCGTGCTGCGCAGTGCGCCTTTTCGCGTGATGCATCCGCGTAATGTGCCGCCGGAATCGGTGACCGGTGCGAAATCGAGACGCATGTCGGTGAGCCGGTCGAACATCTGCTCGGGACGGAGGTCGGAAGACAGCATGACGACGTCTCGACTCATGACGTTGCCGATCTGGCTGAAACGATCGAAGCCGACAGCGTCACTCTCGGTGAAGATGCCGCAAGGTCGACCGCCATCGTCCACCACGACGATCGCACCGTGGCTCCGCTTGTGGATGAGACTCAACGCCTGACCCACGGTGTCGGAGGCCGACATCGTGATCGGGGTGTCGAATACGGTGTGGCGGGTCTTCACGAAATCGATGACCCGTCCCACCACGTCGAGCGGGATGTCCTGAGGCAGTACGACGAGTCCACCCCGCCGGGCGACAGTCTCGGCCATGCGGCGCCCCGCGATCGCGGTCATGTTCGATACCACGACGGGAATCGTCGTTCCGATTCCGTCGGGGGTGGTGAGATCGACGTCAAGTCGCGAAGCGACGTCCGAGAATGACGGAACGAGGAAGACGTCGTTGTACGTCAATTCGTACTGCGGCCGACCGTCGACGAATTTCATTGAACGCTCCTCATGAAGCGGACGCGGCAATCATCGTGACCGCGAACGTCCGAAAAACACGACCGTCGAAGGCTACTGTCGTTCCGTGAGCGAGCCGTCCCCGTCGACCAAGGACGTACCGGTCGTGTTCGTGCACGGTTGGGCGGGATCCTTCCGTCGCACATGGGATGAACCGGGCGTGGCGGAATTGCTGCGCGACATGGGCCGAACCGTGATCGGCTGCGATCTGCCGGGCCACGGCGATTCGGGTCCGATCGACCCCGACCGTGCCGAATCGCTCGACGACGCCGACTTGCGCATGGCACTCATTGCAACGATCGAGTCCGTTCTCCGGCACACGGGTGCCGAAAGAGTCGCCGCAGTGGGCTTCTCGCTCGGTGCGCTCACCGTGCTCGGCACCGCCGTCGAACGGCCGCACCTCTTCGAGCGCATCGTCCTTGCAGGAATCGGCAACAAGGTGATGCGTACGCATGACACGACACAAATCGAGCGCATCGTCGCCGGCGTTCGTGGGTCGGCCGACGCGGGCGACGTCACGGCTCGAGTTTTCGGACGGCTTGCACGAGACGCGGGTAACGATCCCGAATCGCTCATCGCCGTTCTCCGTCGTCGTCGGCGCCCGCCGTTCGGCGGCGACGAGTTGGCGTCCCTGCCGATGCCCGTACTCGTCGCCATCGGTGATGCGGACTTCGAGTACCCGGCGACCGATCTCGTTGCCGCACTTCCCCGTGCCACGGCTGCAGTTCTGTCCGGAGTCGATCATTTCCGAACCCCGGAAAGCTTTGCGTTCATCGATGCGATGCTCTCATTCTTCTCGCGGGAGCAACCAACGGGATGACCTCGACGGGCGCACGGCGATGATCGTCGATTCCGATCCCGCCGGCATCGCACGATGCGTTTCAATTCTGCGCAGCGGTGGACTCGTGGGATTGCCGACCGAAACGGTGTACGGACTCGGCGCCGATGCAACGAACGACGACGCCGTACGACGAATCTTCATCGTCAAGGGTCGTCCCGCGTCCCATCCGCTCATTCTTCACGTCGCCACGGTCGATGCCGCACTCGAATTGCTCGATGAACCATCCGACACGGTGCTCGACTACGCGCGGCGGTTTTGGCCGGGTCCACTCACGTTGCTCGGTCGTGCCCGTACGACCGTGTCGCGAGTGGCAACGGGCGGCCTGGACACCGTCGCGGTGCGGATACCCAGTCACGTCTCGACGCTGCGCGTGCTCGAGGACCTGAATCGGCCGGTTGCGGCACCATCGGCAAATCGCTTCGGACGCATCAGTCCGACGACCGCGGAGCACGTCCACGAGGATCTTGGCTCCGACGTCGACGTCATCCTCGACGGCGGACCGTGCGAACATGGTGTCGAGTCGACGATCCTCGACATTTCGACCGATCCAGCCCGGATTGTGCGGCCAGGGCCCATTGCACCGTCGGAACTCGGCACCGCGACGAAGGCCCATTTCGACACGAGTGGTACGGCTCCGGGCACCCTGCGCAGCCATTACGCCCCCCGGCGTCCCATCGTTATGGCCGCCGACCCGGCAACGGCAGCCGCCATGGCCAATGCCGACGACGACATCCTTGATTGCACGGGAGAGGCCGCCGTCGTGGCCCGACACCTGTACGGCTGGCTGCGCCACCTCGATACAACCCCCACCGGACGAATCATCGCGGTCGCCCCCGACGGCACGGGGCTCGAATGGGCCGTTCGGGATCGCCTGCTTCGTGCGGCGTCACCCGTAGGCTGACAAGACCCAAAGAGACGGTTGGATGCCGTCTCACTCCTAGGGGGAGAAACAACCAATGAAGAAAACCAACAAGCGCGTATTCGGCGCTGTTGTCACCGCCCTGGCCCTTGTGGTCGCGGCGTGTGGTGGCAGTGACGATGCGTCTGAGGACACCGTCACGGAGGAGACTGAAGCTCCTGCCGCCGGTGGCGACCTCGCCGGAATGAAGGGCACGACCCCGCTGGTCGAGCTCTCCGACGAGTGGAAGACCGCTCTCAACGACTTCTGGGTCGCTGCGGGCAATGATGCACTTGCTGACTACAACTACGCGGCCGAGAGCTTCGACGCCGTCATGTTGATCGCGCTCGCAGCCGAGGCTGCTGGCACGGATGGCAGCGAGCTGGCGAATTTCATCGTCTCGGTGTCGAAGGACGGCGAGAAGTGCACCGAGTACGCCGACTGCTTGGCCAAGTTGAAGGCCGGCACCGACATCGACTTCGACGGAATCTCCGGTCCGAACACGATGAACGGCAACGGCGAACCGCTCGAGGCGTCGTACGGAATCCTCGTGTTCGGTGAGGACAACCGTCTCGATGACACTCAGACGACCTACCAGGTCGCCAAGGCCCCCGAGTCCGCGGTGAAGCCGCTGGCCGAGGCCGGAGTCGAGCGCAAGGGTGACGGCGTGCTGAAGATCGGCTCGCTGCTGCCTGAGACGGGCTCGCTGGCGTTCCTTGGACCGCCGGAATTCGCCGGTGTCGAATACGCGATCAGCCTCGTCAATGCGGCGGGCGGCGTTCTCGGCAAGCCGGTCGAGTACTCGAAGGGTGACTCCGGTGACACGAGCACCGACACGGCCAGCGTCACCGCTGACCGTCTCATCTCGGAGAACGTCGACGCCATCATCGGCGCGGCTTCGTCGGGTGTGACCCTCACGGTCATCGACAAGATCACCCAGGCGGGAATTGTTCAGTTCAGCCCGGCGAACACCTCGCTGAAGCTGGTCGATTACGCCGACAACGGCCTGTACTTCCGTAACGCTCCCCCGGATGACCTCCAGGGTGCCGTTCTCGCGGAACTCATCGCTGCTGACGGCAACGCCTCGGCATACATCCTTGCCCTCGACGATGCATACGGCACCAGCCTCGCCACGGTCATCGAGACCGTGCTGAAGGCATCGGGTGTCGAGGTGCTCGGCACGAAGATCTACGACCCGGCAGCGGCAACGTTCGATGCCGAAGTCGGTGAGGTCGTCGCGGCCAACCCGGATGCAATCGTTCTCATCACGTTCGATGAGGGCAGCCGTATCCTGCGCACCATGGTGGAGCAGGGCGTCGGACCGCGTAACAAGGCGGTCTACGGTGTTGACGGCAACATGGGTAACGCGCTCGGCGAGAACTTCGACGCCGGCAAGTAATCCCACAAGACGTCAAGTCTGAAGTCGAACCCCGGGCGAAAGCCCGGGGTTCTTCTTTTGTGGGTGTCAGCCGGTGAACTTGGCGAGCGTGCCGAGGTACAGCTTGATGACATTCGGATCGCGGAGCAGCTCCGAGCCGGTCCCGGTGTATGCGTTGCGACCCTGATCGAGCACGTAGGCACGGTGGCTCACCTGCAGACAACGGCGAGCGTTCTGCTCGACCATGAGGATCGAGATTCCTCGCTTGTTGATCTCACGACACTGGACGAACACCTCGTCCTGGAGCACGGGCGACAATCCGGCGGACGGTTCGTCGAGAAGCAGCAGTTTCGGGTCGAGCATGAGCGCCCGACCCATCGCCACCATCTGACGTTCGCCTCCCGACAGCGAGCTGGCGCGTGAGGACGCCCGCTCGGCCAGGCGCGGGAAAATCGTGGTCACGTAGTCGTAGCGCTCCGAGAACACCTTCGGGCGTAGGAAGCAGCCCATCTCAAGATTCTCGGTGACGGTGAGACTCGGAAAGACGTTCTTCGTTTGCGGCACGTATCCGATGCCGCGTTCGACCAGTTCGTAAGCCTTGCGGCCCGTGATGTCGTCGCCGAGGAAGGACACGTGTCCGGAGCGCACGGTGCATTCGCCGAGAATGGCCTTCAGCACGGTGGATTTACCTGCACCGTTCGGACCGATGATGCCGACGAACTCCCCTGCAGCAACCTCGATGTTCACCCCGTTGAGGATGTTCACACCCGGGATGTATCCGGCAACTAGCTCGTCGACGCGGAGAATGTGGTCCGTCACGACGTTTCCTCCAGCGACCGGCCCTGGTGCCCGCCGAGATAGGCCTCGATGACCGCAGGGTTGGCAGCGATCTGGTCGGGCGTGCCTTCGGCAATGATCGCCCCTTCGGCCATGACGATGACCCAATCCGAGACGTCGTGCACCATGTCCATGTCGTGCTCGACGAAGAGCACGGTCATACCGTCGTCACGCAGGCCGCGAATGTGCTCGTTCAGGCTCTGCTTCAATGCCGGATTCACTCCCGCCATCGGTTCGTCGAGCATCACCATCTTCGGTTCCACCATGAGAGCCCGGGCCATCTCCAGCAATTTGCGTTGTCCGCCCGACAGTGTTCCGGCGTATTCATCGCGCATGTGGTCGAGCTTGAAACGCCGCAGGAGCGTGTCGGCCCGCCCTTCGATCTGCTCCTCCTGGCGGGCCCAACGCGACCTGAAAAGTCCGTTGTACCACTTCTCGCCGACCTGGTGGGTTGCACCGAGCTTCATATTCTCGATGCACGACAGCTTCGTCAAACTCTTCGTCAGCTGAAACGTACGCACCATCCCCATCGCCGCGGTGCGGTGCGCAGCGACTCGGGACATGTTGTGACCATCGAAGCGCCATTCGCCCTGATCGGGCTTGTCGAAACCCGTGAGGAGATTGAACAGCGTCGTCTTGCCGGCACCGTTCGGGCCGATGAGCGCCGTGATGCTGCCCCGCTGCACCTCGACATGCTTTACGTCGACGGCAACGATGCCACCGAAGTTCCGTCGCACTCCGTCGGCAACGAGAATCGGATCGGGCTTGCTCGCGCCCGGCTGGGCAGCAACCGTCGCCAAGGCCTCGCGTGCGGCGCGCGCTGCGGGGGATTCAGCGGCCATCGAGCGCCATCTCCTTGCGGTTACCGAACACACCCTGCGGGCGCAGGGTCATGAGAAGAATGAGGCCGAGACCGACGAGCATGTAATTCACGGCACCAACCTGGGTCGACTGGATGATCGTGACGCCGGCTATTCGCAGAGGACCGGTATCCGTGAGATCGCGCAGGAAGTTGTCGCTGAAGACGAAGAGTCCCCAGAACATCATCGGACCGACGATCGAGCCCATCACCTTGGCGACACCTCCGAGGACGAGCGCAGTGAGGATGTAGAAGGTGACGTCGCGGCTGTAGTTGTCCGGCTGTATCGATCCACGGTCGAGCGCGAAGATCATCCCCGAGAACATTCCGAGAACGCCACCGATAATGAGCGACTGCATCTTGTACGTGTAGACGTTCTTGCCGAGTGATCGCACTGCATCCTCATCCTCGCGAATCGCCTTCACGACACGCCCCCACGGGCTGCGCATGAGCGCCCATACGAAGAGTGAGCCGACGGCGACGAGGGCCCACGCAACGAGCAGCGTCCACAGCGTGTACCCGCTGAACCGGAACGGGCGTATTCCGTAGAAGTCACCGACCCCGAAAGGATTGAGGTCGCGGAACGCCTTGCTGAAATTGTTGATGCCGTCACTGCCCCCGAAGAAATGCTTGAAGCGCACCGAACGCACGACCAGCCGCACGATCTCGGCCGTGGCAATCGTGACGATGGCGAGGTAGTCGGCCCGCAGGCGCAGCGTCGGAATGCCGACGATGAGTCCGAGAACGATCACATAGATGAGACCGAAGACGAGACCCCACCAGAAAGACACTCCGAAGTAGTGGGCCGTCATCCCCAATCCGTAGGCACCGCACGCCATGAAAGCGGCCTGTCCGAAGTTGAGCAGACCCGTGTAACCGAACTGCACGTTCAATCCGAGCGCAGCGAGGGCGAAATAGGCGGCGTCAATGCCGACGAGGGCACGCATCGTGTTCTCGATGATCGACAGGACGTCCACGTCAACCAACCCTCTGCTGTCGACCGAGGATGCCCTGCGGTCGGACGATGAGCACGATGATCAAGATGACGAGGGCCGGCGCATTCTTCAACTCGCTCGGCACGACGAGGGTCGACATCTCGACAAGAATTCCCACGACGAAGCCGCCAACGAGAGCGCCGTACGCCGAGCCGAGACCTCCGAGCGTGATACCCGCAAACATGAGGAACAGCAGGCTCGAGCCCATCTGGAACCCGACCTGTTCGTCGAGTCCGCGGAAGATACCTCCGGTGGCTGCAAGCGCTCCCCCGACGAACCACACAAGTCGGATAATCCGACCGGTGTCGATGCCGGTCGATGACGCAAGCGCCACGTTGTCCGACACGGCGCGCACCGCCTTGCCGGTTCGGGATCGCTGGAGGAAAACGGCCACCGCGACGAGGATGACGAGTGACAGCACACTCGTGGTGAGATCACGAGGCGTGACGCGGACCGGCCCGAGGACCAGACCTTCCTGCAGCGAGAATGAGCGCAGCGGACGGGTACGTCCGCCGAATTGGAACAAGTAGATGTTGCGCAGCATGATCGACAGTCCGACGGACACGACCAGTTGCGACACGAGTCCGATTCCCCGTTTCGTCAATCGGGCGAAAACGGCCCAGTTGAAGAGCCAGCCCATGACACCGCCGGCAATCACCGCAAGTGGAAGAGCGACGTAGAACGGCAGCCCCATCGTGACGTTGAAGAGAAAGGCGACGAGACCGCCGAACGAGACGAGTTCGCCGTGAGCGAAATTCGTGAGACCGGTCGTGCCGAAGATGAGCGAGAGTCCGACGGAACACATCGCGATGATGAGACCGAGACGGATGCCGTCGACGAACCGTTGCGCGATTCGTTCGAAATCCGTGCGGGCGGCGTCGGCCGACTGTCCGGTGAAGAAATTCAACGCCTTGACCGGTGTGCGGAACGACGATGCGGGAAGCTCGATACGTTCGGTTCCCTCCCTGATCATCGTGGCTCCTGCGGGCAGCGACCCGAGATCGAGGGTGACGACGTAATCGACGCCGGCCGCCACCTTCAGTGATGCAATGCCCTCGGCGCTCGTCGACGCCCGTGTCACTTCCTTGCCGTCGACGGTCGTGACGACGATCACGGCACCGACGACGGGAGCCTTGCTCGTTGATGCCCCCGACGACGTCTGGTCCTGGACACGGACGACGATCTCGTTCTCCGTATCGGCCTGCACCGACCCCGATGGCGCAAAACCGAAAATGCCGATACCGGCCACGACGAGGGCGAGCATCCGTCCGGGTCGCAGGATCATGGTCGTCCTAGTCAAGCACAGGACGCGCAACCGCCCTCAGATGCAGTGCCGCCAGCCATACGGCGACGCTGAGAGCCACATGCAGCGCAACGAGCGGTACGGGCACACCCGTGAAGTACTGCAGGTACCCCAGTCCACCCTGCAGGACCGCGATAAAGAGAAACGATTCAAAGGCCCCGGCAACGTGTCGCCGCTCGGGACTCGCGGCGTTGCGCAGCCGGTAGCCGATGGCAACGGCGAGCAGGAGCGCTCCGAGAACGGTGAGACTGTGGATGCGGGCCACGGAGCTGATGGCAAAGCCAAAGCGCGGCGCGTTCTCATCGCCGGCATGCGGACCCGTACCGGTGACCACGGTTCCGGTGACGAGAGCGGCCGCCAATACGACCATCAGCCATGAGATGAGGCCGTGCTCACTGCGGGTGACTGCGGGAATGATCGGATCGGAGGATCCCGCGAGAGCCCGCGCATCCCGCACGAGCCAGTACGCCCATGTCATGAGCGCAACCGAGAGGAGGTAGTGACCCATGTTCGCCGCGGGATGCAGCCCCGTGAGTACGACGACACCACCCAGAATCACCTGACCAACGACGCCGAGGACGAGGAGCAGGGCGTGACGCACGAGCGGCGATCGGCGGGGTGCCACGCGCAGCGCACCCAGCGCTGCAGCAATCACGCTGGCGGCGACGATGCCGGTGAACAGCCGATTGAGCTGCTCGATCGCCGCGTGCGTCGATGACACGTCGATGAACCTGCTTTCGTTGCATCGAGGCCAGTCACTGCACCCCAGGCCCGAACCCGTCAGTCGCACGAGGGATCCGGTGATGATGATGACGTACAACGACGCAAAGGCGATCCATGCCACGACGGCGTATCGACGGGCAGTCATCGCACTCGTACGCTAGGCGCACCGTGGCGGACGGTACCCTCGCAGCGTGAAGAAATACGCCGTGGAGGCGCGGCGAGTGGAGATTCTCGAGGCCACTTGTGAAGTGGTGATCGAGCGCGGATTCGCCGGTACACGGATCGCCGACGTCGCGAAGCGGCTCGACGTGTCCAACAGCCTCATCCACTACCACTTCGATTCGAAGGAGGCCTTGCTTGCTGCGGCCTTCGAGTACTACGCGCGCAAGGACCTGTCGGAAATGGAGCGCGACATCGAAATGGGCCAGTCGGCAACGGCACAGTTGTGGCGGCTCATCGAGAGCTATGTGCCCGAGGGCAGCGACGCCGTCGAATGGATGCTGTGGATCGATGCCTGGGGCGAAGCGCTGCGCAATCCCTTGATGCGCAACATATCGCAACAGCTCGACGAACAATCCATTGCGTTCGTCGAGAAGGTCCTGCGTCGGGGCAACGAGCGCGGTGAATTCAACTGCGAGGATCCACGACTCTCCGCAACGAGAATCACCGGGCTCATCGACGGTCTGGCGATTCAGTTCGCTGCACACGAAGGCGTATTGCGACGCAAAGATCTCATCAAGACGCTGCGCAGCCTCGCTGCTTTCGAGACGGGTCTTGCACCCGAGGACATTCGCGACGGCAAACGCCCCACCCGGGCGAGTCCGCCCGCTGCAACGTCGCCGACTGCCGACACTCTCGGTTCGCAGCCGTTGACGGCCACCGACGATGTCGCAGTTCGTGCGCTGCTCGCCCGACTCGCCGACGCCCAGGTGCGCCGTGACGTGTCGGCGTGGCTTGCGTGTTTTGCGCCGACGGCCACGGTCGACGGCGGGGACGGTACCGCAGAATCCGGACAAGACGCCCTGAGAGGCTTTTTCGGCCGCCGTTTCGCCACCGAACGCTGGACGGTCACCGGGCTCGATATCGCCGTCTTCGCCTACGGCGCAACGACGTCAACTGCCAGCGGTCGTCTGACCATCACCGAGCGTTTCGGACGCCGCAACGGCTCCACGGGAAGCCGTGTCGTCATCCTCCACGACGATTACGAACGCACACCCACCGGGTGGCTCATCGCCGCACGGCGGTACCAGGTTCTCGACTAACCAGTCCCCGAGGCCGTTTCGCCCGGCCCGCCACACGCCGCACCTGCCCACCACTGAACGTGTTTGCCACATCGCAAAAGGTGGTTGATCATCACTCTCAGTGCTCACGTTGACGATTTGCGTGACTTTTTTCTTCAGTTTCTCCCCCTAGTGGCCGATCTCTGCGGTGGATCTCACCAAGGAGTACACACATGGTTCTCACCTCGATTGCCGCAACGGTTGCCCTGTCCATCATCGGTGGTCAGGCCTTGCCCGCTTCCACCAACGCCTCCGGCCCGGGCACCTCGGGACGAGTGGTCAGCACCGTCGAATCTTTCCCCCTCGTCGGCGACAAGGGTGATTCGGTCGTTCGCCTCCAGCAGGCCATCGTTGCCCGCGGTTTCACTCTTCGCGGCGGAGTCGACGGCATCTTCAGCGACCGCACCGCCGACACCTTGCGCCTCGTACAGCGTGCCGTCGGTCTGCGTCCGACGGGAAAAGTGGATTCACGAACCGCACGATTCCTCGGCCTCATCGGCACCGTACGCCTCGATTCGGCAACGCTCCCGAAACTCGGAGATCGCGGTGACGCCGTGTGGACCGTACAGCAGGCGCTCATCAACGCCGGCGTCGAAGTGAAGGGTGGGGCTGACGGCGTCTTCGGGTTCGCCACGACGGTGGCCCTGACGAGTTTCCAGCAGCGCGAGAAGCTCGCCGTGAGCAAGATTCTCGATCACGCCACCGCTGCTCGCCTCGGACTCATTCCCCAGGCAGAAGTGCCGGCGCCGACTCCTGCTCCGGTGGTGAAGCCGATTGCAGCGATTGCTCCCGTTGTGGCGACCGTGGCTGCTCCTGCGCCCGTCACTGCAAGTGCCCCCGTTGCCGCTTCGGGACCGATGACGATCAACACTCTGCCGAGCCGCGGCGAGCGCAGCGAAAACGTTCGCGCGCTACAGACTGCGCTCATCAGCCAGGGCATCGAAGTTAAGGGTGGAGCGGACGGAATCTTCGGCGTGGCCACCGCGATCGCACTCGGCAACTTCCAGGCAACGCGCGGTCTCAGCCAGACCCAGGCGCTCGACTACGCAACGGCGACGGCGCTCGGCATCATCGCGACGAACGAAGCACTCGGCCTCCCTTCGATCAGCGTGTTTCCGGTGCAGGGTCGTTGTTCCTTCACCGATACCTGGGGTGAACCCCGCGGCTCGCGCAAGCACGAAGGCGTCGACATCATTGCACCGCGCGGAAACCTCATCTACGCCGTCGTCGATGGCGTCATCACAAAGAAGTACACCGATGCGAGCCTCAGCGGTAACGCCCTGCGCCTCACGATGGGTGACGGCACCTACTTTTTCTACGCTCACCTCGACACCTTCGCGCCGGGCATTGACGTCGGCGTTGCGGTCCGTGCCGGTCAGGTCATCGGCACCAACGGTGCGACCGGCAACACCGGCACCCCGCACCTTCACTTCGAAGTTCATCCTCGCGGCGGTGCGGCCATCAACCCGTTCCCGATCGTCAAGGCCGTGGACGCCTGCCACGTGACGGAGCCGCGCGGCTGATCAAAAGATCGCTTGGTGTGGGATCCGGAGCACCAAGCATTCGTGACACGCGGGTGGCGCGATGTGAGAACCACGCCATCCGCGTGTCACGGAGCTAGTAGGTGCGATCCTTCGGAACTAGTAGGTGCGATCCTTCGGATCGATGTGAGCATCGTCGGCGAGGCTGAACAAACTGAAGCCCCAGCCATCTCCCATCTTCAGCGCTTTCAGCCGACTGATGGACGCGTGACCGAGGACGAATCGCTCCCACTCCCACGGAGTCGGCTCGAGGCCGAGGAGGACGCAGATGAGCACACTGTTCGTGCCGGCATGGGCGACGAGTGCGATGCGCTCACCCGGACTCTCCACGTGCCAAATCGGAAGTTCATCACCGATGCGGTAGATGCCACGCTGGGCGAAGAAATTCGCCGCTCCGGTGCGGATGCGGTCGACGAAATCCCTTACGGATTCGCCGCCTTCGAGGCCAGCCCAACGTTCGGCGGCACGACGCTGCTTTTCTTCCTGGTAGGCACGCTGGGCCTTTTCCGCCGGTGAACCTTGCCAGATCGGACTGCGAATCTCTTCAAGCCACGGTTCGATGACCTCGCCGCGACGCTGAGCATCGAGAATTGGTGCCGCGGTCTGGCGGGCGCGGGTGAGCGGCGAGACGTATACGTGGTCGTACGTGTCCGTTTCGAGAACGTCGGCCAATCGCCGGGCTTGACGATGACCACGCACCGTGAGCGGAGGGTTGTCAACGCTCATCCCGTCGCGAACCCACTCGGGTTCGGCATGACGAATCAATGCAATCTCCACGGCGGCGAAGGCTACACCCGTCGTCCCGACGCTCTCGGCACTTCCGTTGCGTCAATCCGACGCGACGCTCGTCGGTGTTCCCGTAGTCACGGTCGTCGGAACCGTCGGGATGTCACAGGTGCTGAACGCGGACACCGCCCACCGGTACGTTTCGTCGGCCGTCGCTTCGTTCAGCAGCGCGTCATCGGCAGCCGCTCGTTCGCCGATACACGCTGCTTCCTCGATCGTGATCGCCATTCCGTACTCCTCGGCGATGACGAATCCAACAGCCGACAGGACGTCCTCGTTCGTGCCCTGATCGGGAACGTCGGCCGCGGGCTCCGAACTGAACGATGGCAACGGAAGCGTCGTCGGCACGATGAAGTCGCCGAGGCGTGCAGGGTCGACGTCGATATTGCACTCCTTCGATGCGTAGGTCGATAGCTCGTCGCGTGCACTGACGACATCCGCATTGCCCAGCGTTGCCCGGGCGGCGACGACACCATCGTCCCCGGAGGCGACCTGCGGATCCCAGCCCACCGCTTCGTACGCCACCGCAACTTGCCCGTACGCCGCCAGGAGCGTTCCGAGCGCGCTGCGCACCTCACGCGGAGACGCCTCACGAAGCAACGTAAGACGGTCGATCAAAAGCAACACCGATTCTTGCGCATCAACGACCGACGCGAACGGTTCGTCGAGCACCCCCACATCGACACGCCCCAGTGCTGCATTTGCGCCGGGAAGTGCCCGACAGAAATCCTCGCGGGAACTGCATGCAGCGACACCGACGAGCAGACCGCACACGAGGGCGACCCGCAGGATTCGCACCGGAATCATGATCCACCCGCCTCGGTGGCGCGGATCCATGTTTCGTACATCGTCTTGTACGCGTCGTTCGTGAGCACGAGCTCCGCATGCGCACCGTCACCGACGATCCGGCCGTCGTTGACCAGGATCACCCGATCTGCCCGGGCCGCAGTTGACAGACGATGCGCGATCGAAATCGTCGTTCGGTCCCTCGAAAGTTTGGCAAGAGCACGCGACAACCGCACCTCGGTGATCGCATCGACCGACGATGTTGCTTCGTCAAGGATGAGAACGTCAGGATCGACGATCGATGCCCTGACGAGGGCCACGAGCTGACGCTCTCCCGCCGACAGGGCGGCTCCGCGCTGCCCCACCTGGGTGTCCAATCCGTTCGGCAGCGAATCGAGCCATTCGGAACAGTCGAGCCGGTCGAACAGCGCCCGCAGTTCGGTCTCCGAAGCGCGCTCGTCGACGAAGCGCAAATTGTCGGCGATAGAACCCGCGAAGAGGAACGGTTCCTGCGGCACGACGGTGAGTCTCCTACGCAATTCGTCGTTTTCAACCCGTGTGAGATTCACACCACCGAGAAGGATTCGACCCCCCGTCGGATCGATGAGTCGAGCGATAAGGCGAGCCATCGTTGTCTTCCCCGAACCCGACTCGCCGACAAGTGCGATGTTCGTTCCCGATTCGATTGTCAACGACAAATGACGAAGAATTGGGTCCTCCGCGCGCACCTCCTCACGCGACGGGTAGGCGAAGGACACGTCGTCGAAGCGAATATCGAGACGTCCGGCCGGAAGCGGGAGCGGTGATGTGGGAGGAGGTGGTCCGATGGGCGTGTCGAGAACTCCGAGCACCCGTCGCAAACCGGCAACGGCCGTTTGGGTGTGGTCGATGATTTCGGTGAACTCGGCAATTGGCTCGAGGAAGCGGTACGTGAGGAACAGGAATCCGATGAGTGCCCCAGCGGTGAGACCTGCGTCCGGCCCTCGCACCACTCCAGCACCAACAACGGCGACGACGGCAAGAACGGAGAACACCTCACCCGACGGGAAGAGGAACGCACCGATGACGCCGGCCCGGATCGAGGTACGCGAACGACTCTTCGTTCGTGTTCGGACACGCTCCTCTTGACCTGCCACAGCGTCGTATGCCTGGAGCGTTTCAACCCCGGCTACGGCTTCGCTGATCGTCGACAACATGTCCGCATTTTCACGACGAACGCGGTCGTACGCTCGCACGAGACGACCTTGCAGAAACCGCAGCACGTAGAGCAGCGGTGCGACGACTGCAAAGACCACGAGGGCGAGAAACCAGTCGTACGCCACCATCACACCGGCCACGACGACCATGAGAGACAAGTTGAGAAGCCATGACAATGCTCCCCAGGCGAAGAACATCGTGAGCGTCTCGATGTCGCTCGTCACCCGTGACACGAGTGCGCCCCGCTTCTCCTCGTTGTGGTCGGCGAGGCTCAACCGATGGATGTGATCGAACAGCCGCACGCGCAACGAGTACAGACCGTCCTCGGCCCGCGAGCCGAGGCGGTACACGGCCGTGCGTTGCGACACGGCGGCAATTGCCACGACGACGGCTGCAATGATGCATAGGCGCGCGATGAGTCCGAGATCAACGCCGTCCTTGCCGATCCCGCGGTCGATCGACTGCTGGAGGAGGATCGGAATCGTCACGCGACCTGCCGCACCGACGACGGCGAGAACGAACGTGACGAACAAGCCCTGAGCGAGAGCGGGAGCAGTTGTGAAACCCTCGCGAATCGTGCCAACGGCAGATCGCCGTACCGACATCATCCGCTCCGCATCCGTCGTCTCCGCGGCTGTGTTTGCGTCAGTCGCCACGTCGACCATCACCGTCACCCCGCTTCATCGATCGTGAGCGGTCTGCTTCGAAAGCACCGACGAGCCGCCGATATTCGATCGACGATTCGAGCAGCGATGCATGCGTACCAACGGCGACGATTCGACCGCCATCGAGATGTATCACTCTGTCGGCCAGCGAAATGGTTGACGGCCGCGACGCAACAACGACGATCGCCGGCATTCTTTGGATGTCGCGCAGGTTCGCCACCACTCGCGCCTCGGTATTCGGATCGAGCGCCGACGTCGTGTCGTCGAGCAGGAGAAGTTCCCCGTCGCTGAGGAGTGCCCGCGCGAGCGCAATTCGTTGTCGCTGACCGCCGCTGAGACTGACACCGCGCTCACCGAGCGGAGCGTCCATCGAAACGCCCATGTCCCGAACGAAGTCGTGCGCCTCGGCACGACGCAATGCGTCTGCAACCCGACGGTCATCCACGTCCCGACCGAGAGTGAGGTTGTACCGCAGCGAATCGGAGAACAGGAATGGCTCCTGGAACACGAGGGCGGGACGGCGGGCAGACACCGTCACCACACCCGAATCGGTCGCCACGAGACCGGCGATCGTGTGCAACAGTGTCGTCTTGCCACTGGCAACGGAGCCGACGACGGCGACGATCTCACCGGTGTGGATCTCGAGCGACACGTCATGGAGAACCTGCTGCCCGTCATGCGACACCGAGACACGATCGAGCTGCACGACCACCCGACCCGGTGCGTCGCGCCGAATTGATGCGGTCGGATGGGGCTCCACGGGTTCACGGAGGATGTCCTGCACACGCTTCCAGCCCGACGCCGAATGCGGCAACTCCGAGAAGAGATAGCTGACGATGCGCAGTGGAAAAGCGATAACTGTGAACAGGAACACCGACGACGACAGCTCGCCCACCGTCATCGCACCCTCCGACAGTCGCCATGCTCCGGTCGCGACGAGAAGCACGTTGACGAACGAAGGAACGGCATCGACGATCGCTTCGAACGTCGAGCGCAGGGACACCGCCTGCGTGCGGGCACGTTTCAGTCGCTCCGAGATCGCCGACAGCCTCCGGGTTTCCCGTTCCTCCGCTCCGAACGCCTTCACGATGAGGACGGCATCGAACGATTCGTGCACCGCCTCCGACAGGGAGCCGAGTTCATGCTGTGCCGCCGAGTAGTGGCGGTCGACGCGTCGCTGATAACGCACGTTGAACAGAAGCAGAACGGGCAGTACGACGAGCGCGATGAAACCCAGCCACGTATCGGTGACGAACAGCCATGTCACCGCGAGAACGACGAGCATCAGGGCTGACGTGGCGAATGGCAGTGGTGCGAGGACGGAAACCGCTGCGTCCGCATCGACACCAGCCCTGGCGGCAATGTCCCCGGTCATTCGCCGACGATGCCACGAAGGCGGTTGCGAGAGAACGCGGGCGATGACCCTGTCGGAAAGCGTTCGCGCCGCCTCCCATTCGGTGCGGCCGGCAAAACTTCGGCGAACTACGACGCCTCCGGCGCGCACGAGTGCAATTGACACGACGATGACTGCCACGAAGACAAACTCGGAAATCGGAAACTCGCCTGCAGCAAAACCGGGAACGATGACGTCGTCGATGAGCAGTCGGATGCCTACGGACGACGCAACGGTGCCCAGGGCGAAGATCATTGCCCCGGCGACGGCAATGGCGAACGACCACGGATGCAGCGACACCAGCCCGACGAGCAATTCACGCGCCGATCGCACGCGGCTCGCAGCATTCACCACTCTTTTCTACCAAAGGTGTGCCAAGGCGAATGTGCACTACTAGCGTCGGCGCGGATGAAGATCCTCGGTCGTGCCGCTCTGGGAGTGATCATGTTGCTCATCGTGGCGATGTGGGTCTACGGGCTTTTCTTCGCATCGAAGGAGTCGGTGAACAAGTTCGGCGACGAAGAGTGGGCGGCGCGTGCGCAGGCAAGGTGCGAGACGACCAAGCAACGACTCCGCGAGTTCGCCGATCTGCGCCGCCTCGATGCGGTCGGTGACGAAGCCCTGTCGATGCGCGCCGACATCGTCGATCGGGCCACGGACGAACTGACCGCGATGCTCGACGACATCACCCGCTCGTACCCCGTCGATGACAAGGGACGCGCAATTCTCCCCCTGTGGGAGGACGAATACCGCCGGTACATCGCAGACCGTCGCGATTACGCGAACAATCTCCGCGGCGGCGATAATGCCCCGTTCGCAGAATCCACGTTCGAGAACCTGCCCCTCAGCGAACGTCTAGGCACTTTTGCGCGCGACAATCGGATGCCCAGTTGCGCGCCACCGATGGATCTCTCCGTCTAGACGCGACGGGCGTTGTCGAATCCACCGCTTCACTCGGTGACATCAACACGCATCTCACAGGGTTGATGTCACCGCTTCACTCATTGACATCAACCCAGCCCGCTGTGGGGTCGAAACGTCGAATGATCCTCGCGGGAGCACCGACAGCCACGCAGTTGTCGGGCAGCACCCCCGTGACGACGCTGTTCGCCCCGACAACGACGTGGCGCCCGATGTTCGTCCCCGGGAGGACGACGACGCCGTGACCGAGCCAGGATCCCGCACCGATGCGAACGGGACGCTCGGGCTGAGATTGTCGCGAAATCGGCAGTGTGATGTCGCGGTAGCCGTGGTTCTGGTCGGTGATGTACACGTGATGTCCAGTCCACACGTCGTCCTCAATGTCGATCGACAGATGCCCGACTATCCCCGATCCCCGGCCGATGAGACACCGTGATCCGATCCGCACGACGGGATTCGTGAGACACTGCTGACCGGGAATCATTCCCGCCGAGAGGGCGACGTACGGACCGATCATCGTGTCTTCGCCGATGTGGATGTATCGCTCGTTGTACAAGGTGACGTGGGGGTGCGCGGTGAGCGACCCATGTCCGGATGCACCGAATCTCGCCGCACGGCGCGATGATCGGGTGATGGCGGCGGAGAATTGGAGGCGTTCGACCCGGTCGATGCACCGATCGCTGCGCCACTGCCGCAACCGCCCGAACACGTGCGTGCGCATGCCGCGAAACTACCCCTCGCTAACGTGATCGGCGGGCGATGCACGGCGACGACGCGGTAACTACACGGTGACGAGCCAACAATGACGTCACCGTTCCCCGACCGCCGATTTCCCCGCCGATTTTCCGGGAATGCCGACTCCCGTCGCCGTATCGGCGATGCGGCGACGAGTCCGTTGTGGCATGACGATCCCCGGTGGCAGGACGTGCGCACCGCGGCGCGCGACGATCGACCACCCGCTGACCCCGACGTGCTCGTTGTCGGTGCAGGGTTCAGCGGCTTGTGGGTCGCACATTGGCTGCGGCGTCTGCGACCCGGCTGGTCCGTGGCAATCGTTGACGCAACCGGCGTCGGAGCCGGTGCGAGCAGCCGCAATGGTGGATGGTGCAGTGCAGTTCTTCCGATGTCGCCGAGTGCGGTTGCCCGCAAGCACGGAGCTGCGGCGGCGCGCGACCTCTATCGCGAATCGATTGCCAACGTAGATGAGATCGGCAATTTCGTTGCGCTGCATGCGATCGACTGCGACTGGCGCCATGGAGGAACGATCGTCAATGCCACGTATCCCGCGCAGCTCTCGTCGTTGCGCACGGATTGGCAGCAATGGCGCGATCACGGTTTCGCGGACGACGTTCAGTGGTTCGACGCACCGACGCTGCGCGCTGCGATCAACGTTGCACCCTCGTACGGCGGCTACCGGCAAAGTTTCTGCGCATCGTTGCATCCCGTCCGTTTCCTCGCAGGTCTCTCCGGTGCCGTCATATCTTCGGGCGCGACGATCCACGCACCGGTACGGGTGACGTCGATCGATGCGGGTCGTGTGCAGACCGACGCGGGAGTCATTCGTCCACGGCACGTCGTTCGTACCACCGAGGCGTTCACACCGTCGATCCGGCAGTACCGCCGAGACGTGTTGCCCGTGTATTCCCTGATGATCGCCACCGAGCCACTTCCCGCCGATGTTCTCGCTTCGTTGTCGTGGTCACCGGGCACCACGTTCACTGACGGAGGCGAACTCGTCGTCTACGCACAACTCACATCGGACGGGCGCCTCGCATTCGGCGGTCGCGGAGCGCGTACACCATATGCCTCCCGACCGTCCGAGGCCGCATCGCTGCAGACCGATGTCCACACGCGTCTCGCCGAAACGATGCATCATTTCTTCCCCGCTACCCGGGATGTCCGGATCAGTCACCGCTGGGGTGGCGCAGTCGCGGCGCACCGCTCATGGTGGCCGGCGCTCGTCACCGACGAACGTGCCTCGGATCGCAACCACACGACCGTGTCGATCGGCGGATACGTCGGCGACGGTGTCGCCACTTCGCACATGCTGGCGCGGCGCGCAGCGGAGCGCCTCGTCGAACCGAGCAAAGCACGCGACGTCCTCGCGCCTGCGTCGATCCGACGCTGGGAGCCGGAACCGTTGCGATACGCCGGTGCCAATGCGATGATTGCGCTCATCGATCGAATCGACCAACGCGAGGCGCGTCGAGGTCGACGGTCTCGACTGCTGCGCGCGCTCCTCTCCCGCATCGTCGCCAAATAGCCTGAACCCGTGAATTCAGCTTCGTCTGCGCCGGCAACGGGCATTGTGTATTTCCGGCAGATCCTCCTCGGTCGCGACGTTGCCCAGGACGATCCGTTCGCGCAGCAGATGGTGAACTTCACTTACGCGATCGGCGATCGTTCGACGGGTGAGTGCCTGCTGGTCGATCCTGCATACGACGTCTCTGCGATCATCGACCTCGTCGCTGCGGACGGCATGCGCGTGACGGGCGTTCTCGTCACCCACTACCACGCCGACCACGTCGGCGGAGCCCTGTTCGGTCACACGGTCGAAGGCATCGGCGCGCTGCTCGGGATCACCGACGTCCCGGTGCACGTGAATGCACATGAAGCTCCCTGGGTGATGCGCTCCACGGGCGTCGGAGCATCGCACCTCGAGCAACACGGTTCGGGCGACATCGTGCACGTCGGAAGCGTCGACGTCACGCTGCTCCATACACCCGGCCACACACCGGGTAGCCAATGCTTTCTTTTCGATGATCGACTCGTCGCCGGCGACACCTTGTTCCTCCAGGGATGCGGCCGTACCGACTTTCCGGGCGGCAATCCCGCGCAGATGTTCGACTCATTACGCCGTCTCGCCGCACTGCCCGAACGAACGGAGTTGTACCCGGGGCATCTCTATGCACCGGCACCGCACGCGCCACTCTCCGAGGTGCTGCGCACGAACCATGTGTTGCAGATCGACGACGAGAGGCAGTGGCTCAACGTTTTCGGTTGATGAAGACCTGGGTTGACGCTTTATCGTCGACCGTCTCAGCGACGAACTCTCCGTCGCTGAATCGTTACCGTCGCAACAACACCTCGAGCGCCGCGGCGAACGTTTCCGTGTGAAGATCGACGTCGGCGTCGCCATGGAAAGGCGTGAACAGCGCCATGTTGTGGAAAGGCGTGAGCAGTATTCCGCGATTCAGAGCCCACAGGTGCATGAATGCATCGAGATCGTGATCGACCGCTGCTGCGGCGGCAGCTCCGGTACGTGGCGGCTCGCAGAACCAATATTCGGCGCGACAGCCGAGTCGTTGCACGCTCCACGGCAACCCGCGCGCGCTGAATGCGTCGTGCACACCATGAGCCCACGCCTCGGCGAGACGGTTGCTGTGGGCGAAGTCCGCAGGCTGCAGTGCGTGCTCCAGCGTCGCACGAACCGCGGCGAGCGAGACCGCGTTCCCCGCGAGCGTGCCACCGACACCGGAGACGTCGATGCCCTCGTCACGCTGCAGAGCCTCGATTCGCTCGGCCACCTCCGCTGTCATGCCGTACGCGGCGACCGGGACACCGGAGCCGATGGTCTTGCCGATGACGAACATGTCGGGGCGCAATCCCCACTCCCGCGTGCAACCGCCCGGACCCGCACAAATCGTGTGTGTTTCGTCGACGATGAGGAGCACGTCGTGTCGATCGAGGACGTCGCGGAGTCTTGCGTGGTAATCGGAATCGGGAAGGACGATTCCGATGTTCGTCAGTGCCGGTTCGATGAGCATGCACGCGATGTCACCCTTCGCGACCGCGCGCTCGACTGCTGCGATGTCGTTGAACGGAACAACGACCGTCGTGAGCTCGGGATTCACCTGCGGTCCGATCGCTCCCGGTCGACTCGAGGTGCGACCGTCGGCGAGAGCAACGACCAGGGTTTCGTCGACGGTGCCGTGGTAGCACCAGTCGTGTACGAGCACCTTGCGCCTACCGGTGATCGCGCGTGCGAACCGCAAGACGAAGCGATTCGCATCCGTCGCACTCAGTGCGAACTGCCACTTGGGCAGGCCGAAGCGACGCGCCAACTCGTCACCGACGATGGGTGCGTCGCGCGACGGCAACATCGTCGTGGCGCCGCGGCCCAGTTGTGCGCCAACGGCCGAGAGCACCTCGGGATGGGCGTGACCGGTCATCGCACCCGTGTCACCGAGACAGAGGTCGACGTATTCGTGCCCGTCCACGTCGACGAATCGCCCGCCTCGGGCTACCTCAACCGTCAGAGGAAACGGTCCGGGCCAGCGACGCATCCACGGCATCGGCACTCCCGCCACCAACGACCCGCTTGCCGCCGCCAGGTCCGCACTGCGCGGGTGTTTGTCGACGAATGCTCGCGTCTCAGCGGCGAAGAGTTCCGCCAGCCGGTTCCGATCGATGCCGTTCCCCGCTGCGTGCATCGCTCCAGTCTGGCCCGAGAGCACACCGCTCTGCGCCACCGCCGCGTGACGGGTTTCGTACACTGATCAACGTGACGGGCACGACGGATTCGACCGCCACGATCTACCGAATCAATGCCGAACGGCTCATGGGCCGAATCATGGAACTCGCCGAAGTCGGCAAGATCGACGGCGGAGGGTGCAGTCGCCTCGCCCTCACCGACGACGATCGGGCGGGTCGGGATCTCGTCATTGGCTGGATGCGCGACCTCGGACTGCGAGTCGAGACAGATGACGTGGGCAACGTCGTCGGAACGTGGGACGTCGGTGCAGGCGCAGCAGTGATGACCGGATCGCACATCGATACCGTGCGCACGGGCGGCAAGTACGACGGCAACTACGGCGTGCTCGCCGGGCTCGAGATCATTCACACGTGCCGCGACCTCGGCATCACACCCGGCCGTCCGATATCCGTCGCGTTCTTCACGAACGAAGAGGGGGCGCGATTCGCCCCCGACATGCTCGGCTCCCTCGTGTACGTCGGTGGAATGTCGGCAGCAGAGGCACACGACATCGTGGCGATCGACGGTGCGCGACTCGGAGACGAGCTGCGACGCATAGACGCCCTCGGTACCACCCCCACGCCGGGAGAGACCCCGTTCGCGTTCGTCGAGCTGCACATCGAACAGGGACCCGTTCTCGAGTCACGAACAACGACAATCGGTGCGGTCACGGGTGTACAGGGAATCTCCTGGACGGAACTCACGATCACCGGACAGAGCAACCATGCCGGCACGACTCCGATGGCTTTGCGCCATGATGCACTGCTCGCGGCGGCCCGCATTGCGACGTTCCTGCGCGATCTTGCGACTCGCTACGGCGGCAACCAGGTGTGCACGGTCGGCAAACTCGACGTGCATCCCAATCTCGTCAATGTCGTCGCCGCACGAGCGACGATGACCCTCGACGTGCGCAATACCGACGAAGACGTACTACGCGGAGCCGAAGCGGAGATCCGCACCTTCTGGCAGACACTCGCCGGAAGCGAAGGTGTCGAGATAACGGAGCGGCGCCTCGCACGCTTCGAACCGGTCGTCTTCGATGAGCGCGTTGTGTCGATGGTGCGACACGTCGCCTCCCGACACGGACTATCGGTGATGGACTTGCCGAGCGGCGCCGGTCACGATGCCCAGATGCTCGCCCGCGTGTGTCCGACGGCGATGATCTTCGTTCCGAGTCATAAGGGCATTTCGCACAACCCCGCTGAACACACCAACCGCTCCGATCTCATCGCCGGTGCGGATGTCCTCTTCGACGTCATGCTGCAACTTTCGAACATGACCGATCATGCCGATCTGGATGCGTTCGCATGACACCGGCCGTGTATCCGCCGCCCGGGAAGCGCGTCGTTCGCGTCGCTGCGGCACAACTCGGTCCGGTGCAGCGCGGTGACGACCGCGCATCGGTCGTGCGGCGCCTGTGCACGATGCTCGAGGAAGCAGCGATGCGTCGCGCACATCTCGTCGTTTTTCCCGAGCTCGCTCTCACCACGTTCTTCCCGCGCTGGTACGTCGCGGATCTGCGGGAGGCGGATCACTGGTACGAGACGTCGATGCCGTCCGCGGCGACGCAACCGCTCTTCGATCGCGCCCGAGAACTCGGAGTGGGCTTCTCTCTCGGCTACGCCGAACTCACGCCGGACGGCCACCGTTTCAACACTCAGATGCTCGTTGACCGCGACGGCAACGTCGTCGCGAAGTACCGCAAGGTGCACATTCCCGGTCATGCCTCACACGAGCCCGATCGACCGTTCCAGCATGCGGAGCGTCATTACTTTGAACCGTCGAATGAGGGCTTCGGCGTGTGGGATGCCTTCGGCGGTCGTGTCGGCATGATGATCTGCAACGACCGTCGCTGGCCCGAGACCTACCGCGAAATGGGTCTGCAGGGTGTCGAACTCGTGTTGTGCGGATACAACACCCCGCTGCACTACGTGCCCGACCCCAGTCAGGACCGACTGGCGTCGTTCCACAACGCACTTGTCATGCAGGCGGGTGCATACCAGAACGGAACGTTCGTCGTCGGCGTGGCGAAGGGCGGCCTCGAAGAGGGAGTCGATTCGCTCGGTGACTCGATGATCATCGCCCCATCCGGCGAGATACTTGCCCGCGCTAACACGGTGGCCGACGAGGTCGTCGTCGCCGACTGCGACCTCGATTGGTGCGCCAACTACACGGGAACGCTGTTCAATTTCGACCTGTACCGGCGCCCCGAGGTGTACTCCAGGTTGACCACCCAGCGCGGGGTGAACCTCGATTCGACGGGAAATCCGTTGCCTCTGCGCCCATCCTTTGACAAACTGTCAAGATGACGTCGTTCACCGTCAACGGCACTCCGGTGACGGTGAAGCAGCGCCACCCTCACTTGCTCGCCGCCCTGCGCGAGGAGCTCGACGTTCTGTCGCCGAAGGATGGCTGCTCACCGTCCGGACAGTGCGGATGCTGCACCGTCATGGTGAACGGCAAGGCCGTCGTGAGTTGCCAGCAGTCTCTCGAGCGACTCGAAGGCGCCAACGTCGTCACCCTCGAAGGTTGGAGCGACGCTGATCGCGAACTGTATTCGGCGTGTTTCGCCGCTGCCGGCGGCTTGCAGTGTGGGTTCTGCATTCCGGGCATCATCGTCCGGGCCAAGGCGCAGATCGACAAGAAGGGACCGTCGATCACGCGACAGGATCTCACGCGCCACCTCGGTGCACATCTCTGCAGGTGCACGGGGTACGTCAAGGTGCTCGATGCTCTCGTCAACGCGGCCAAGGGCGAAGCACCGACGCTCGCTCCAGTCGGCGGCATCGGTTCACGCTCCCCCAAGTACGAGGCACGCGATCTCGCCCTCGGCAGTCGCGGTTACGTCGACGACATCCGCGTACCCGGCATGCTCCATGCCGCCCTCCATCTCACGAGTCACACCCGGGCGACGGTCACCGCAATCTCCGTCGAGGGTGCTCGCTCGGTTCCCGGGGTACGCGCGGTGTTCACCGCTGCCGACGTTCCCGGCGACCTGAAGGTCGGGCTCATCCACAAGGACTGGCCCATACTCATTCCCGTCGGCGGTCGGACGTCGTTCGCCGGCGACGTCATCGCCGTCGTCGTTGCCGACGACCGTGACACCGCTCGACGTGCCGCACAACTCGTCGATGTGACGTACGACGCGCACATGCCGATCACGGACGTCGATACGGCGCTCGCCACCGGGGAGATCGCCGTATGGGGTACGGACACCAACGTCCTGTCGACGAGCACGTACGAACGGGGTGACGTCGAGGCGGCTCTCGCTGCGAGCGACGTCGTCATCGATGAAACCTTCCAGACGCAGCGCATCGAGCATGCATTCCTCGAGCCGGAATCGACCGTCGCCGTTCCCTCGGGTGCGGGGGAATCGCGCGCGTTGCACGTGTACTCCGGCGGCCAGGGCGTGTGGGACGACCGTAACGACATCGCGCGCATCCTGGCGCTCGACAACTCGCGAATCACGGTGGAGCTCGTGTCGAACGGCGGAGCCTTCGGCGGCAAGGAGGACATGTCGAACCAGGGTCAAACCGCCCTTGCCGCATGGCTTCTCGACAGGCCGGTGAAGTGCACCCTGTCGCGCGAGGAGAGCCTGCTCATCCACGCCAAGCGTCATCCGATTCGCATGCATTACACGCTCGGCGCCACGAAGGACGGCGTTCTCACGGCCCTTCGGGTCCGCGCGGTCGGCGACTCCGGTGCGTACGCAAGCGTCGGCATGAAGGTGCTCGAACGCATGGCCGGTCATGCGAGCGGTCCGTACCATCTCCCCACCATCGATGTCGAAGCGATCGCCGTGCGCACGAACAACCCCGTCTGCGGAGCGTTCCGTGGCTTCGGCGCCAACCAGGCTCAGTTCGCGATGGAAGGAATGCTCGATCGTCTCGCCGAGCGTCTCGGCATCTCCGGTTTCGACATCCGCAAGCGCAACGTCATCCGACCCGGGATGGTGTGGGGACCTGGACAGATCATGGACGACGGCTGTCTCGGTGCTGAAGCATGTCTCGATGCAGTAAAGCCGCATTACGACCGTGCCGTCACCGCCGGAAAGTGCGTCGGAGTCGCCGTCGGCCTGAAGAACAGCGGCCTCGGCAACGGTTTCAAGGAAGTGACGAAGGCGGTCGTTCGATTCCGCAGTGACGGCATCGTGGAAGTTCGGCACGGTTGGACGGAGATGGGCCAGGGCATCCACACCGTTGCGATGCAGGTGGCGGTCGAAGAACTCGATGTTCCCGCGGAGCGAATCCGGGTCATTGTCGACACGACGCGCGAACTCGGATTCGGTCAAACGACGGGATCACGCGGCACGCTCATGGGGGCAGGGGCCGTGCAGGATGCATGTCGCGTGGCGCGCGCAGCAGGCTGCGCGACCGACGTCGACTACGTCGGTGAATACCGCGTGGACTGGACGACGAAACTCGGCGATCCCAAGGTGACAAACCCGATCATTCATTCGACATTCGGCTACGCCGCACAGCTCGTCATCGTGAACCCCGAGACCGGAGCCATCGAAGAGGTCGTTGCTGCCCACGACGTCGGACGTGCCGTCAACCCCACCTTGTGCGAGGGACAGATCGAGGGCAGCGTCCACATGGGACTCGGATATGCGTTGTCCGAGGATTTCCCCAGCGACCCGGCGACGGGTTTCCCGACGAACATGACACTGAAGAGCCTCGGCATCCTGCGGCCCAAGGACGTTCCGCAGATCACGACGATCCTCGTCGAGAGCGCCCAGCCGAACAGTCCCTACGGAATCAAGGGTGTCGGCGAAATCGGACTCGTTCCCACGGCCGGTGCGGTGGCTGCTGCATTGCATGCATTCGACGGAACCTGGCGATCATGTCTTCCGATGCGTCCCCGCAACGCAGACGGCGACGAATAGATCGACGATGGGCGCACGCACCCCGGGGCTCGTCTGCGCCCACCACCATCTGTACTCGTCGCTGGCGCGCGGCATGCCCGCTCCGGCACAGGTGCCGTCGTCGTTCCCCGTCATGTTGCGTGACGTCTGGTGGCGCCTCGACGCAGCGATCGACCTCGACATCCTTTACTGGTCTGCGGCACTGGGGGCGACCGAAGCGCTCCTCGCGGGAACGACGTGCATCATCGACCATCATGAGTCACCCAATGCCATCGAAGGTTCTCTCGACGTCATCGCCCGCGCCTGCAACGACGTCGGCGTGCGGGTCATCGCCTGTTACGGCGCGACCGATCGATGGGCCGATGACGGCTCGCTGCGCCTCGTCGTCGATCCGGCATCCCCGACGACAGACGGCGCACGGCGCGGACTCGACGAATGCGATCGCTTCCTGCGGAACGGTGGCCGCGGTATGGTCGGCCTGCACGCCGCATTCACGTGCAGCGACGAGACGCTCGCAACAGCGGCTGACATCGCCGCACGACACGGCGTGGGCGTCCACGTGCACGTAGCCGAGGCGATCGATGACGCGACGGCGGCCCGCCGACTCGCTCCCCACACCACCGACGAGTGGCTGCTCGTCCATGCGGTACATCTCGACGTGCCGTTGCGCGGGCGCATCGTGCACAATCCGCGGTCGAACATGAACAACGCCGTTGGGTACGCCGATCCGCTGCGCTTCCCCAATGCGGTACTGCTCGGCACCGACGGCATCGGCGCCGACATGCTCGAGGAGGCGCGCCTCGCATTTGCACGCCTGCGCGAAGCACGGCCGAACTCCGCTGCCGACGTCGTTCAGCGGTGGCTCGACGGCGCGTACGAGATTTTTCCCGAGGCCCGCGGCGACGTCGTCACCTGGTCGTACGACGATGTCGACGAGCCGTGGCACGCCATGTACACGACGGCCATCCGCGCCGAGTCAGTCGTGGTCGACGGCCGTGAACTGGTGCGGAACGGCACGCCCACACTCGTCGATCTCGATGAGGTTCGCGCCAAGGCCCGAGAGGCCGCATCGACGCTCCATCGGCGCATGGCACGTGCGGCCTAGGCGATTCATGACGTGCGAACGACGAACCACCGACACGGAAAGGCAACCATGTCCACTCGAGTAGCCCTCTATCTCCAGGATGCCCATCCGATTCGCGAAGGCATGGCGTTCGCCCAATACGCCGAGTCGCGGGGCTTCGAAGCGGTGTGGCAAGCCGAGAGTCGTCTCGTGCGCGAGGCGACGGTTCCGATGGCGGCGTTTGCGTCGGTGACGTCGACGCTGAAGGTCGGATCGGGTGTCGTCGACTGCTGGAGCCGCAATCCGGCCCGACTCGCCGCCACGTTCTCCACCCTCGACGATCTCGCACCCGGACGGGTCATCCTCGGCATCGGTGCGTGGTGGGATCCGCTCGCCCAGAAAGTCGGCATCAACCGGGCCAAACCGCTCCGCGCGATGCGGGAAATCGTCACTGCCGTACGGGCACTACTGAACAACGAAAACGTGACGATGAACGGCGAGTTCGTGCAACTCGACGGCGTCGAGCTCGACTACGTATACCAGGACCGCAGACCGAAGGACGTGCCGATTTTCATCGGCGCGACGGGAATGCAGATGATGGAACTCACCGGGGAAATCGCCGACGGCGTCGTCCTCAACTACCTCGTCTCCCCCGACTACAACGCGAAGGCTCTCGAGGCGCTCGGCAACGGTGCGGCCAAGGCGGGACGCTCGCTCGAATCGATCGATCGTCCGCAGCTCGTCGTGTGCAGCGTGCACGAGGATCGCAACACGGCTCTCGACATGGCGCGGCTCATGGTGACGCAGTATCTCGGCCAGCAGCCGCACATCATGAAGGCGAGCGGTGTGCCACAGTCCCTGCTCGACAAGGTGGGCTCGGTGCTCACGTGGCCGGCGACGCACGAACAAGTCGTCGCGGCGTCCAAGCACGTGCCCGATGAGATCGTGCAGATGCTCACCGCGAGCGGCACGCCGAAAGAGGCGCGTCAGCAGGTGCGTCACTACATGACCAACGGCGCGACGTGCCCGATCCTCTATCCGCTCGGGGACGTTACGGCGATGATCGATGCGTTCGCCGACTGGGACGGCGTGTCGTGACGATCGTCCGGCCGCGCACGCTCGACGAGGCAATCTCGGCACTCGGGGACCACCCCGACGCACACTTACTGCACGGTGGCACTGATCTCATGGTTGAGGTGAACTTCGCCAAAACGCGTCCCGTCGACGTCGTGTCCCTGCGGCGCATCGCCGAACTGCGACGCTGGCACGTCGACGATTCCACGCTCGAGGTCGTTCTCGGAGCGGGTGTGCGCTGGTCCGATCTCGAGCGCGAGCCGTTGCGCTCGTTGTCCCCGGCGCTCGCGCAGGCTGCCCGCACCGTCGGCTCCCCGCAGATTCGTGCCGCCGGAACGATCGGCGGAAATCTCGGCACGTGCTCCCCTGCAGGCGACGGCTTGCCCGTTCTCAGCGCACTCGATGCGACCGTCGTTCTGCGCGGCCGTGACGGTCAGCGCAACGTCCCGTTCCGCGAGTTCATGACAGGACCGAAGCGCTCCGTGCGCAAGCACGACGAAATCATCGTTGCCGTGCGATGGCAGCCGACCGGCGGCTTCGAGGGATACGCGAAGATCGGCGTGCGCAATGCGATGGTCATTGCAGTTGCGTCGGTGTGCCTGGTGCACGATCCCCGTGAGGGCAACGTGCGCGTCGCTCTCGGCGCGGTCGGTCCGACGATCATCCGCGCCCATTCGGCCGAGGCGTGGTTGCACGAACGATGCGACTTGCGCAATCTGACGTCGATCAGCGACGACCTGAGTCGGGAATTCGGTGAGCGTGTGCGCTCGGAAGCGAATGCCATCGACGACCACCGCTCGACGCGCAGCTACAGGCACCACGGCGTCGGCGTGCTCGCCACGCGACTCCTCGATCGGGCACGAAAGGCGGCAGCATGAGTGCGGAACCCGAGTTCTACGACCTTCGAGTGAACGGCACCACGCATACGGTGAGCGACGCCTGGATCGGAGAGAGTCTCCTCTACGTCCTTCGCGAGCGACTTGGTCTACCGGGGACGAAGGGTGCTTGCGAACAGGGCGAATGCGGGTCGTGCACGGTGCTCATCGACGGGGATGCAGTATGCGCATGCCTCGTCATGGCCGCGGACGCCGTCGACTCCAGCGTTACGACCGTCGAAGGTCTGTCGGCGCCGACGACCCTCACCGACGTTCAGGCTTCGTTCCTCGCGGCGGGAGGTGTGCAGTGCGGATTCTGCACACCGGGGCTGGTCGTTGCCGTTCATCATCTCCTCGACACGAACCCGAATCCGTCGGAGAACGAGATTCGCGAGGCGATCAGCGGCAACATCTGCCGCTGCACCGGTTACGGACGCATCTTCGAGGCGGTGCGCACGGCGCGCGAAGAACGAGTGGCAGTGCGCACGCGGGGGCAGAAGTGACCGCAGGAACGACCACACGCTCGGCGACGCGACATGGCGCGCTCGGCACGTCGGCACCCCGGCCCGACGGCATTCCGAAGGTCCAGGGCCGATTTGCCTTCTCCTCCGATGCGTGGGCCGAGCACATGCTGTGGGGAGCCACGTTGCGCAGTCCGCACGCCCATGCCCGAATCCGTTCGATCGACGTATCCGCAGCCCTCGCTCTACCCGGTGTCAGTCGTGTCATCACCGCTGACGATGTTCCGGGACAGCTCACGTACGGCCTCATTACCGCCGATCAGCCCGTGTTCGCGAGGGACGTCGTGCGCTACGTCGGCGAGCCGGTCGCTGCCGTGGCCGCCGACCATCCCGAAACTGCGCGGCGGGCACTCCAGCTCATCGTCGTCGACTACGAACTACTCCCGGCGCTCCTCACGGCCGACGCCGCAATCGATCCTGCGACGTCGGCGATCCACCCCGACGGCAACGTCATCCGCCATCAGCGCATCGTCCACGGGGATCAGGACATCGTGGGTGACGTCATCGTCGAGGGCACGTACGACATCGGCATGCAGGATCAGGCGTTCCTCGGCCTCGAAGCCGCACTCTCCTTGCCCGACGACGACGGCAACGGTGTCGAGTTGTACGTCGCCACCCAGTGGTTGCACGAGGACAGGAAACAGATTGCCGCCTGCCTCGGCGTTCCGGAGGAACGTGTTCGCCTCACCCTCGGAGGTGTCGGCGGCGCCTTCGGTGGCCGTGAGGACATCAGCCTCCAGGTGCATTGTTGCCTGCTCGCTCTTGCAACGGGCCGTCCGATCAAGATGCAGTACGGACGCGAGGAGTCGTTCCTCGGCCATATCCACCGCCATCCCGCGTCGATTTGGTTGCGCCATCACGCCACCCGCGACGGCATCATCCGGCGCATCGAAGCGCGACTCGTGTTCGACGGCGGCGCATATGCAAGCACGTCGTCGGCGGTACTCATCAACGGCATCACCCACATCCAGGGTCCGTACCGCTGCGCGAGCGCCACGGTCGACGGCTGGGCGGTGCGGACGAACAATCCGCCGTGCGGTGCGATGCGCGGCTTCGGCGTCGTGCAGGCGTGTTTCGCCCACGAATCACAGATGGACAAACTCGCCGCAGCGGTGAACCTGTCACCTGTGGAGGTGCGCTTGCGCAACGCGATGCGTACGGGAGACACGCTCATCACCGGGCAGGTTGTCGACAGCGTCGCGCCGGTCGAGCGGTGCATCCGCGAAACGGCGGCCCTACCGATGCCCGCCGACCTTCCGGACGAACCGGATCCTCTCGATCTGCCCGGCGGGGCGGGTCTCACCGCCGATCGACGCCACGTGCGACGCGGCGTCGGCTGGGGCGTGTCGATCAAGAACCTCATGTACAGCGAGGGCTTCGACGATTACGCCACGGCTCGCTGCACCGTTCGTGACGGAACTGTCACCCTCGAATTCGCCACCGCAGAAGTGGGCCAGGGCTTCGTCGTTCTCGCACAGCAGAGTGCCCGCACGGTTCTCGGTATCGACGACGTCTACCTCGAACCGATTTCGACGAACGTCGGTTCGGCGGGCAGTACTTCAGCGTCCCGCCAAACATGGATGAGCGGTGGCGCAGTGGACGGTGCGTGCAAGAACGTCCGTGACCAGATCCTCGCTCATGTCGCCTCCGCCAATGGCGTTACCGCCGAGCGGTTGCGCATCGACGACCTCGACATCGTCGATGATCTCGGTACGCTGCGGATCCCCGTTCGCGAGGCGACACGTGGCGTGTCTTACACGCACACATTCGAGTACCACCACCGGAAGACCGAGGAACTCGATGCGAACGGACAGGGAAACTGCCACGTGGCGTATGCATTCGTCGCCCATCGCGCCGTGGTCGACGTCGACGTCGAACTCGGCCTGGTGAAGGTCGTGCAAGTGGCGACGGCACAGGACGTCGGCAAGGTGCTCAATCCGCTCGCTGCGATCGGTCAGATCGAAGGTGGCATCGCACAGGGCCTCGGCCTCGCCGTGATGGAAGAGATCATCCTCGACAACGGCAAGTTGCGAAATCCGTCGTTTACGGACTACCTGTTGCCGACGGCGCTCGATGCTCCGACGGTCGTGGCGACGATGATCGAGGAAGCCGAGCCACTCGCACCGCTCGGGGCGAAAGGCATCGGCGAACCGCCGTGTATCTCCGTTACCCCCGCGATCGTCGCGGCGATCCGCGACGCGACCGGTGCGGCATTGACGCGCGTTCCCGTTCGACCGCAGGACGTGGTCGGCGCGTAGCCGGCCGACCGATCCAGCCGACCTCGCCCGGTCGCAGGTCGCGCGAATCAGATTCATCGACGGTCGTGTCGTAGCCGAGTCGGGCGAACATCTTCGACACGAGACGCTTCTGCCCGGGATCCACCAAGCTGACGACACGTCCCGATTGACCGGCACGCGCGGTGCGACCGGAGCGGTGCACGTAGTCGGCATCCTCCGCCGGCGGGTCCCAGTGGACGACGCAGGGCACGGCATCGATGTGAATGCCGCGCGCCGCGACATCGGTGGCGACGAGGACGTCGGCACGACCGCTGCGGAACGCCTCGAGCGCGGTGCGTCGCTGTGCCTGCGACCGGTTTCCGTGGATGACCACCGACGAAATGCCCTCTTCGGCGAGCTGACGACTCACCCGATCGCTGCCGTGCTTCGTGCGACAGAACAAGATGAGCGATCCGCACCTGTCGACTTCCTCCGCAACGGCGCCGAGGCGCCGTTCGCGGGGCACGATGCGCACGATGTGCTCGATGTTCGGCGCATCGACGGCGCCGCTCACCTCGTAACGCGCCGGCGACCTTTGGAACTGGGTGGAGAGCTTCGCCACCCGATCATCGAGAGTCGCCGAGAAGAGCAGCGTCTGACGGCTGCCGGGGCACAGCGCGAGGATCCGTTGCACCGCCTGGAGAAAACCCATGTCGGCCATCCGATCGGCCTCGTCGACGACCGCAATGCGCACTCCGCCGAGCGACACGTCACGGCGGGCGATGAGATCCTCGAGGCGACCCGGTGTGGCGACGACGACCGCAGCCTTCGCCGCTGCGCGCACCTGGCGGTCGTACGCGACGCCGCCGACGACGACCGCGACGCCACGCCGGTCACCGAGGAGCAGCGCGAGTTCGTCGCCGACTTGGTCGGCGAGTTCGCGTGTCGGGACGAGCACCAGGCCACTCGGACCCTTTGCCGCACGACCGTGCCGCGCAAGAACGTCGACGAGAACGAGACCGAAGGCGATCGTCTTGCCCGAACCCGTCGGTGCCCGACCGATGATGTCCTTGCCCGCCATACCGTCGCGCACGACGAGAGCCTGAATCTCCGTCGGCGTCGTGATGCCCCGCTCCTCCAACGTCGCGATGACGCCCGGAGCAACTCCCAGATCGGCGAACGTGATCACGGTTCGGTGTGCAACCAAATCGTGTCGGCATCCGATCGCGGACTGAGACGTGAGGCGCACACCACGATGTGATCGCCCGATGCCACGAGATGACGGCGACGCGCCTCGCCGAGGGCCGATGCGATGGCCACCTCGACGTCGCTCGCCCGTTCGGCAACGACAGTCGACACGCCGCGCACGATTCGCAATTGACGCGCCACGGTCTCCGAGGGCGTCGCGGCGATGATCGGGGCACTGGGTCGACACAAGGCGAGCAACGTGGCCGAGTGACCCGTGTACGTGAGCGACAGGAGCGCATCGGCAGATACCCGCTTGGCAAGCGCGCTCGCTGCGGCCGTGACGGCGGCGCGCTGCGGATTGCGCTCGGCGAACAATGCGGGTAGGGAAACGTCGCTTTCGGCCACCCCGCAGATGTCACCCATCGTCGCGACGGCCCGGGCCGGATCGGCACCAACGGCAGTTTCCGCCGACAACATCACCGCATCGAATCCGTCGCGAACGGCACCGGTGACGTCGGCAACTTCGGCACGCGTCGGACGGCTGGCCGTGATCATCGACTCGAGCATCTCCGTCGCGCACACCGAGAACACCCCGTGCTGCGTCGCAACCGTCGCGATGTGCTTCTGCAGGGCGGGCAGTCGCGCGAAATCCATCTCGACACCGAGATCTCCGCGGGCCGCCATGACGCCGTCGGTGACTCCGCAGATCTCGGCAAGTCGCTCAACAGCCTGCGGCCGCTCGATTTTCGCCACGAGCAAGGGTTCGGGACCGACGATGTCGCGCACCGCGATGACGTCGCTCGCACGCTGCACGAACGAAATGGCGACGAGGTCGGCTCCCTGGCTGCCGACGACGGCGAGATCGTCTCGATCCTTCTCCGTGAGCACCGTTCCGGGCACCTCGGTGTCCGGCAGGTTCACACCCTTCTTCATTCGCAGAGCGCCACCCCGCACGACCGTTCCGACGACGAGCTCTCCGTCGACGCTCGTGACACGGACCTCGAGACGTCCGTCGTCGAAGAGAATCCGGTGCCCCGGCGCGATACCTCGTCCACCGACATCGATTCCCAACTCGGCCACATTGAAACTGTGTGATTCGCCGACGACGAGGCTGCGATCGCTTCCGCCGTAGCGCAACTTGGGGCCCTGAATATCGACGAGAACGGCGACCGTCGGGTCGACGGAACGCACCAGCCGGATCATGCGCTCGAGGTCCGCCGTGCTGAGATGCGAACAATTGAGCCGAATCACGTCGGTTCCGGCATCGACGAGCTTGCGAACACCCGCCTCGTCGTTGCAGGCCGGCCCGAGCGTGGCGACAACTTTCGTACGACGGGCCGTTTTCACGCCGTTCATCCTCGCCGTTCGAGGAACGTCATTCGCGGATGATGCGTACGGCAACCGTCACATTGGTGTCGAAGGGGGGACTTGAACCCCCACGCCCTTTCGAGCGCCAGCCCCTCAAGCTGGTGCGTCTGCCAATTTCGCCACTTCGACGAGGCGACGTATGAATCTATCGTCGATTGCGCGGAAGTTGACTCGACCAATGTCGACGAACCCGGCGACGATGCTGAATCGTGGTACCGGCTCAGGCGAGCAGGATTCCCAGCGCCACCGTCGTCATGAACCAGGCGAGGGCGAGAACCGTCGTAATGCGCGTGAGATTGCGCTCGGCGGCAGCGGAACCCAGCGCGGTTGCACCACCACCACCGAACATGTCAGACAAACCACCGCCGCGACCGCTGTGCAGGAGAACCCCCACGATCATCGCGATCATTGTCACGACGTTGACGATGACGGCGATCCAGGTGACGAGCGTACGCACGGGTCACAGGCTATCGGCGCAGACGCGATACCGACCCGGTGACCGTTCTCCGACGGGCGTTACTCCCCTTCGGGGTGATGACACGCCGACAGCTGGCCGGATTTGCGCAACTCCATCGGAGGATCGACCCGACTGCACAGTTCGGTCGCCTTCCAGCAGCGCGTGCGGAAGCGACAACCCGACGGCGGATCGACCGGCGACGGCACTTCTCCCTCGAGCATGATGCGGGTACGGGTGCGCTCGACGACGGGATCGGGAGTTGGCACGGCCGACAACAGCGCCTTCGTGTACGGATGGGTTGGCCGGTCGTACACCGCATCCTTGTCGCCGATCTCGACGATCTTGCCGAGATACATCACGGCAACGCGATGCGCCACGTGGCGCACCACGGCGAGATCGTGGGCGATGAACACGTACGACATTCCGAGTCGCTTCTGCAGATCGGCGAACAGGTTGACGACTCCCGCCTGGATGCTCACGTCGAGCGCCGACACCGGCTCATCGAGAACGATGAGCGCAGGATCGAGCGCGAGAGCCCGCGCCACACCGATGCGCTGACGTTGTCCGCCACTGAATTCGTGCGGAAAGCGGCGAGCATGGTCTGGGGCGAGACCGACGAGCTCGAGTAGCTGCACGACCTTGTCACTGTGGTCACCCGGTACGCCCTGCACGACGAGCGGTTCGGCAATCGATGCACCGACGGTCATCTTCGGATCGAGGCTGGCGAAGGGATCCTGGAACACGATCTGCATTCGGCGACGGAGATGGCGCAACTCCTCATCCTCGACCGCCGACAGGTCGCGGCCATCGAACGTGACGGAGCCCGACGTCGGCGTCGTCAATCGCAGGAGGCATCGACCAACGGTGGTCTTGCCCGAACCGGACTCACCGACGAGACCGAGGGTCTCCCCCGGAGCGACATCGAACGACACACCCGAAACCGCGTGTACGACACGCCGCCTGCGCCGCAGACCCCCCGGGGATTTGATGACGAACTCCTTTACGAGATCGCGCACCGAGAGCAACGGTTCACTCATCGCGTCACCCCCGTCGCACCGAAGATCTCCCGCACGCGAATGCATGCCGTCTCCGTGTTGCCCCACTGCACGAGCTCGGGCAACGAGATCGAGCACTGCTCCGTCGCATGGGCACACCGCGGTCGGAAACTGCATCCGCTCGGTGGGGCAAGCATGTTCGGCGGGAAACCGGTGATGGGAACGAGACGGTCCTGCCCGGCATGAGGCAATGACGCGAGGAGTCCGCGGGTGTACGGGTGCCCCGGTGCTTCGAACAGCTCGCGGACTGCGCCCCTTTCCACGTTGCGGCCGGCATACATGACATTCACCCGATCGCACACTCGCGCAACGACACCCAGGTCGTGGGTGATGAGGACGACCGCGGTTCCGAACTGCTGCTGCACGCGTTGGATGACCTCGAGAATCTGCGCCTGAACCGTGACGTCGAGTGCGGTGGTCGGCTCGTCGGCGATGAGGACCTTCGGACTGTTTGCGATCGCCATGGCAATGACCACACGTTGCCGCATGCCGCCGGAAAACTCATGCGGAAACTGGCGCGCACGATCGTCGGGTTGCGGAATGCCAACGATGTCGAGCAATTCGACGGCCCGCTTCTGTGCGGCCGAGTCGGACAACTTCTGGTGCGATTGCAGCATCTCCGCGATCTGAACTCCGATCCGGTGGACGGGATTCAGGGCCGAGAGCGGATCCTGGAAGATCATCGACATGAGGCGCCCGCGCACCGAGCGCAGCAGCCGCGGTGACGCACCGACGAGCTGTTCCCCTGCGAGCACGACGGATCCTTCCACGGTGGCGGTGCGTGGCAGCAGGCCCATCGCGGCGAGGAACGTCACCGACTTGCCGCTGCCCGTCTCGCCGACGACGCCGAGCATTTCCCCGGCCCGTACGTCGAGATCGACACCGCGCACGGCAACGCGGTCGCCGAGTTGCGTCCGAAATGTGACGCGGAGATCGCGAATCTCGAGGACGGAGGCCGTCACGTCACGACTCCCTCACGAGGCGCGGGTCGGTCGCATCGCGCAATGCGTCGCCGATGAAGTTGATGCACAGGGCGATGGTCACGAGGACGACGCATGGGAACACAGCCAGCCACCAGTACCCGGTCTGCACGGCACCCTTGGCCGCGCCGACGAGGATGCCGAGCGAGGTGGCTCCCGCGCCGGCTTGCGGACCGTAGCCGAAGAACGCGAGGGTTGCCTCGGAGATGATCGCCGACACGACGGAGAACGTGAGCGCCACCATGATCGGTCCGATCGAGTTCGGGAGCAAGTGACGTCGGATGATGTACCAGCGGCTCGCCCCGACGGCCCGAGCCGCCTCGATGAACTCGCGCTCCTTCAGCGACAGCACCTGCCCGCGAACGATTCGGGCGACACCCATCCAGCCGAAAAGTGCAAACAGCACGATGATGAAGCGCACGGAAGTGATCTCGCCGGTGATCGGCTTCACCCACGAGATTGCACCGAGAACGTTGCGCATGACGAGCAGCGTGACGAGGAACGGAAAGGCGAGGAACAGGTCGGTGACGCGCATGACGATGTCATCGAACTTCCCGCCGCGGAATCCCGCGACGGCGCCGATGAGGCAGCCGATCGTCACCGAAATGATCGCCGAGAAGAATCCGATGACGAGCGATACGCGAACGCCGTAGATGAGACGACTGTAGAGATCCCGTCCGATGTCGTCGGTCCCCATCCACGCAATGGAGCTCGGCGGTATGAAGTAGTTCGGCGGCGGCTTCACTGCCTGGTTCACTCCGTAGCGCGCGGTAAGCGGCGACAACAGGACGAACAGCACGAGTACACCCAGGATGAAAACGCTGCCGACGGCGGCCTTGTGCGTGACGAAACGACGGTACGCCATCTTCGCCGGCGACAGGACGGGCAGGACGATCTCGCTACTCAAGTCGGATCCTTGGATCGAGCCAGGCGTAGGCAACGTCGGCGAGGAGGTTGAAGAAGAGCACCGACGCGACGATGATCACCATCCACGGCATGAGGAGGGGAAAATCACCTTCACCGAAGGCATCGAGGAAGTACTTGCCCATACCGGGATAAGAAAACACGTTCTCCGTAATGATGAGACCGCCGACGATCGTGCCCACGTCGAGGGCCGCGATGGTAACGATGGGGATGAGTGCATTGCGTAATCCGTGACGCACGAGAACACGACGCTCGCTGATGCCCTTCGAGCGTGCCGTACGCATGTAGTCGCTGTTGAGCACGTCGAGCAGCGAAGAGCGCATGTACCGCGAGTACACCGCAATGATCTGGATCGCGACGACGAGCGTCGGCAGCACCATGTGCTTCGCCATGAGGCCAAGATCAAACCCGGTGTGTCCCGGTGGGTACACGCCGGACGTCGGGAAGAGTGTGCTGCCGAACCAGCGGCTCCAGTACACGGCGAAGAGCAGCTGGAAGAGAACCGCCGACACGTACGGAGGGACGGAGATTCCGATGAAGGCGGCCGTGTTCACGGTGACGTCCCGACGACCGCCAGGCCGCAATGCGGCGTACACGCCGACGAAAAGACCAACGGAGATACCGACGATGCTTGCTACCGATCCGAGGCGAAGCGTGTTCGCAAGCGCGTCCTTCAGCTGTGGCCACACCTCACGGCTGCCCTTGATGCTGCGCGGCCAGTCGAAGGTGACGAAGTTGAACAGCCAACGGAAGTACCCGGCGACGTAGTTCGGATCGAGACCGTTCACCCGGATGTACTCCTCCACCTTGGCCGGGGTTGCTCGGGGGTTGATCCGCAGGTAACTCTTCACCGGATCGGTGCCGGTGCGCAGAGCGACGTAGACGAGGAACGTGACGAGAAGCAACGTCGGGATCGCCCACGCAACGCGGCGGGCGACGTACCGGAGCACGTACGCACACTAGAGCGTGACGCCCGTCGCAGTCACCTTTCATCGTGGTTCGCGTCGGGTACACGACCCTCCCGAGTGTCGGGGATGTCGACGTCCGGAACACGACACACGCCCGAGTTCCACGGACGTGCACGTCGGACACGCGACAAAGGCCCGGGTCCCACCGAAGCGGAACCCGGGCCCTGTGACGTCATCCCGCGAGGGATGACACCGGCGTCGTTGTGACTACTTGACGGTGACGGTCGGCTCGCCTGCGAGCAGGTTCGTCACGACGTACTGACCGTCGTTGGTGGTGGCAAATGCACCCGGCTGCACGACGAAGCTCGTCGTCCACACCATCCACGAAGAGTTCGCACACTCCGTGACGGGGTTAAGACATGCGGGCCACTGTTCGGCACCGATGACGATCTTGCCGTCGCCATCCTTGTCTTCCCACAGGTTGGTGTTGATGAACGCCGTGTAGTTGTTCAGGTCACCATCAACCGGACCAGCCAGCTTGTCCGTGCGCCAGAAGCCCGACTTCGGGAACTGGAACAGTGGGAGCATGACGTGGTCCGCTGCCATCAGATCGAGGGCCGACTTGATGAGCTCGGCTCGGGCTGCAGCATCGACTTCGTAGTCCGCCTGATTGAGCAGATCGGAAGCCTCTTCGTTGCACCATCCGGTCGAGTTCTGACCCTGGTTGTTGTTGGCAGTCGTCGGGATGTTGTTACAGGTGAACGACGGGGTGAGGTACGCAGGATCCGGCGGAGCCGTGCTGATGTACATCGCCATGTCGTAGTCGAGGGCTGGGAGACGCTGCTGGAAGTAGCAAGCCGCGTCACAGTTGTCTGCAACGACCTTGAAGCCCGCCTCGTTCAGCAATGGAATGAGGAACGCCTGCGTGTTCTCGCGACGGGTGTTGCCCGTGTTGATCACCCAACGAATCGTCGGAGCCGTTCCCGTTGCGGGGTCGACCCAGTAGCCCTCGGCATCCTTGGTCCAGCCGTTCTCCTCGAGGAGAGTGGCGGCACCAGCGGCATCGAACTGACCGGCAAACTCATTGCCTTCACAGAACGGTCCCGGAACGATCGGTCCGCACTCGAGCGGGCTCACGCCGCCGAGCGGAACGTAGATCTGCTGGAAGAGCGCGTCACGATCGATCGACTTTGCGAACGCGGTGCGGAAGATGGGATTGGCGAAAGGACCACACTTCGACTGGAAGTAGAAGCCCTCGTAGTCGCCACCGAACTCCACCTTGTTCGTGATGTTCTCGTCCTTGTACGCCTCTTCGATTCCGCCGTAGTACTGCGGATACACGAAGTCGACTTCACCGGCCTTGATCGCGGCGACCTGGGTCTCCTGGTCGGCGAGCGGCACCATGACGAGTTCCTTCGCTACCGGCTTGTCGGTGCCCCAGTAGTTCTCGTTCGGGACATAGACAACCTGGCTCGGGCTCCACGACTTCATCTTCCACGGGCGTCCCGAGAACGGGATGCTGTCGGCGAAGTCACCGGAGACATCGGACGGGTTCTCAACGGACGCGGCCTTCAGAAGGCCACCGAAGAGTCCCTTGTACGGTGCGTACACCGCCTTGAATTCGACGACAACTTCCTTGTCGCTCGCGCCGGCTTCCACCGACGTGATTTGGTCGTAACCGGTCGTCGAGATCGAACCGGGCGTGTTCAGCGCGGCTTCCCACGTCGCCTTGAAGTCGGCGGCGGTGATCGGCGAACCATCGTCCCAGACTGCGTCCGGGTTGATGTTGTACGTCACCGTCATTCCGGCGGATGCCGGCGGTTCGAACGTGTAGTCGTAGCTGACTTCGGCGCACTGCTCGGTGGTGGGATAGCTCACTGCATCCGCAGCAGGTTCCGAGCCAGCGTCGTCGGCCGCATCGTCGCCGCCACCGCACGCACTCGCAATGAGCGAGAGCGCCGCGAGGGCACCAACCAAGCGCACCGTGGTGCTGGTTTTCTTCATTAAGTTTCGACCTCCCCGTCGAAGTGGGGGGAACGTCACTTCCCCAAGTTGGACTCTCCCACCCTAACGAAATGTCAAACCGGCAGGAAGACTCCCCGCCGGCGTCGTCGTCACGGGAAGGCAGCGTCGACCTACCGGGGATGGAGGCGGTACTGCACGATGCGGGCGAATTCGGCCGGATCGAGACTCGCCCCGCCGACCAGAGCCCCGTCAATGTCGGCTTCGCGCATGAGAGGGGCAATCGTTCCCGCACTCACGCTCCCGCCGTACTGGAGACGGATCGACTCACCGACATTGTCGGTGAAGAGTGTTTTCACTTCACTGCGAATGCTTCCGATGACCGCCTGCGCGTCGGCCGGAGTCGCCGTCGCCCCCGTCCCGATCGCCCACAGCGGCTCATACGCGATCACCATGGACGCCACCTGATCCTTCGTCCGACCCGACAGTGCCGAGCGAACCTGACCAAGAACGCGCTCCATCGTTGCCCCGGCCGTGCGCTCGTCGGCCGTTTCACCGACACATACGATCGGCGTGAGCCCGTGCTTGAATGCGGCCGCGACCTTGCGTGCGACGAAGTCGTCGGTCTCGCCGAAGTGCATGCGCCGTTCGCTGTGCCCAACAATCACGTACTGCACGCCGAGCTTCGACAGGAACACGGGCGATACCTCGCCCGTGAAGGCACCCTTGTCCTCCGGGTGCACGTTTTGTGCACCGAGCTTCATCCGCAAACCGTCGGCGTCGACGAGCGTCTGCACGCTGCGAAGGTCGGTGAACGGAGGATGGATCGACACGTCGACGGAGTCGTAGTCCTCTTTCTGAAGAAGGTACGCCAACTTCTGCACCATCTGGATCGCTTCGAAGTGGTTGACGTTCATTTTCCAGTTGCCGCTGATGAGCGGTGTGCGGCGGGTTTCAGTGGACACGTGGTGACTCCCTCAGTGCAGCGAGCCCGGGCAGGTCGCCCAGCTCGAGGTATTCGAGTGATGCGCCGCCACCGGTGGACACGTGGTCGATCTCGTCGGTCAATCCGAACTCCGCGATCGCAGCCGCCGAATCTCCACCGCCGACGACGGTGAATGCTTTCGTTGCGGCAACCGCTTCGGCAACCGCCTTCGTGCCGCGTGCGAAACGCGGATCTTCGAACATTCCCATCGGGCCGTTCCAGAACACCGACCGTGCATCGTGGATCGCGTCACAGAATGCCGCCGCCGTGCCGGGACCGATGTCGAGCCCCTTCGCCCCGTCGGGCAGGTTGACACCGAAACTTGCCGGAACGCCGTCCTGATCGAGACCGACGATGTCCTCGGGCAGCAGGATTCCCGGGTGCTCGGCGAGGAGTGCACGACACTCATCGATTCGGTCGCGTTCGCACAACGAATCACCGATCGCGTGACCCTTTGCGGCGAGGAACGTGAAACACATTCCGCCCCCGATGGCGAGCGTGTCGACGACGCCGAGCAACGCCCGGATGATTCCGATCTTGTCGCTCACCTTCGCGCCGCCGAGCACCGCGATGAACGGTCGCTTCGGCTTCGCCCGCAGCGCCTCGAGCACTTCGACCTCGCGCTGCACTAGTCGACCCGCCGCGGATGGCACGCGTGCCGGCGGGCCAACGATCGACGCGTGTGCGCGGTGCGCGGCACCGAAGGCGTCGTCGACGTAGAGATCGACGCCGCGCAACAGCTCGGCAACGAAGGCGGGGTCGTTGCCTTCCTCACCCGGGGAGAAACGCAGGTTCTCCATGAGCTCCACACCGGGGAGCAATTCGTTCAGGCGACGCCGCACCGGCATCATCGAATCCTTTGCGTTGGGGACGCCCTTCGGTCGACCGAGATGGCTCGCGCACACAACGTGCGCACCGCGATCGACGAGCCACTGCAGCGTCGGCAGTGCGGCACGGATCCGGAAATCGTCGGTGATCATCCGCGCGTCATCGGGACCGGTCATGGGGACGTTGAAGTCGGTGCGTACGAGGACGCGCTTGCCTCGTACATCCCCGAGGTCCTCCAGCGTGGGTAACGACATGGTTCGGCCGGTTACAGCCGCGAGCCGATGTACGCGGCGAGGTCGACGAGGCGGTTCGAATAGCCCCACTCGTTGTCGTACCAACCGAGAACCTTGACGAGCGAGCCCATCGACATCGTGAGTTCGGCGTCGAAGATGCAGCTGTGCGGATTCGTCACGATGTCGCTCGACACGATCGGAGCCGTGCAGTACTCGAGGACGCCCTTCAGCGATCCGTCCGCAGCCTTCTTGAATGCCGCATTGATTTCATCGACGGTGGCGGGCTTCTTCAGGTTGGCAACGAAATCGGTGATCGATCCGGTGGGGACGGGCACGCGCAGCGCGGTGCCGTCGAGCTTGCCCTTCATTGACGCCATGACGAGGCTCGTCGCCCGCGCCGCACCCGTCGAGGTGGGGGTGATGTTGATCGCCGCACCTCGCGCGCGGCGCAGGTCGGAATGCGGACCGTCAACGAGCATCTGGTCACCCGTGTAGGCGTGCACCGTCGTCATGAGTCCGTTCTCTACGCCGAAGGCGTCGTCGAGCACCTTGACGAGGGGGACGAAGCAGTTCGTCGTGCACGACGCATTCGACACGACCTTGTGCTTCACCGGATCGAACTCGGCGTGGTTGACGCCGTACACGAACGTCATGTCGGCACCCGACGACGGCGCCGAGACGACCACCACCTTCGCCCCACCGGTGAGATGTGCCGCCGCCTTGTCGCGGTCGGTGAAAAAACCGGTCGATTCGACGACGACGTCGACACCGAGGTCGCCCCACTTGATCGCCGACGGATCACGCTCCGACAGGACCCGCAGCGTCTTGCCATCGATCGAGATTCCGTTGTCGACGGCTCCGATCTCGTTCGGCAGGATGCCGAGCACCGAGTCGTACTTCAGGAGATGGGCCATCGTCTTCTTCGCGCCGAGATCGTTCACCGCGACGATCTCGACGTCGCGGCCCGACGCGGCGAGTGCGCGGTAGAAATTGCGTCCGATACGTCCGAATCCGTTGATTCCTACCCGAAGTGTCATGCCGGACAGAGTAGTTGGCGGACTACGACTTCTCGATGTCGCGGTGCGACACGCGAGGCGTCGAACCCGCACCACTCAACCGCCGTGCAAGCTCGTCGGCGATCGCCACCGAACGGTGCCGACCACCCGTGCAACCCACCGCGATCGTGAGGTAACTCTTTCCCTCGTTGCGGTACGCAGGAAGTAGCGACGTCATGAGATCTGCGACTCGGTCGAGGAACTCCCCCGCCGCGGGCTGACCGAGAACGTAGTCGCGTACGTCGTCGTCACGCCCCGTGAGTGGCCGCATCGTCTCGTCGTAGTGCGGATTGGGAAGGAAGCGCACGTCGAAGACGCAATCGACGTCGAGGGGCAGACCGTGCTTGAAGCCGAAAGACACGACCGCGAGCTGCATGTCGTCGTCGGATCCGGCAGCACCGAAAAGATCCGTCATTTGCCGCTTGAACTGGGCAACGGCGAGATTCGAGGTGTCGAGCACCTTGTCGGCCGCGAGACGGATCGGTTCGAGCAACCGCCTCTCGTGCTCGATGACCTCGCTCAAGGTGCCGGAATCCTGGCGCAACGGGTGCTTGCGCCGCGATTCGGTGTAACGCTTTACGAGCACCGAGGTCGTGGCATCGAGAAAGAGCACCCGGACGTGATGTCCGGCCTGGCGCAGGCGCGGCAGCATGGCGATTGCATCCTGCTGCTGGGCGGCGACGCCGACGACGAGCGCCAGTCGCGCCCCTTCAGCGGACGCGCCCGCCAGTTCGACGAACTTGTCGACCAACTCGACGGGCATGTTGTCGACGACGAACCATCCGAGATCCTCGAGGACATCGGCGGCCTGCGAGCGACCCGCGCCCGACAATCCCGTGATGAGAAGGATGTCAGCCATGGCAGGACTCTACTGCGGTAGTGCGAACGTCTCCGCCACGCGCTCGGCAACGTCGGCGGGCAACCAGGTCATTCGTGCAAGTTGCGCACGTGTTGCCGACTTCACACCGGCGATACCACCGAGCTCGTCGAGGAGACGTTGCCGACGTTGAGGTCCGAGTCCATCTATTCCATCGAGATCACTCGTCGACATCCGTCGCGATCGGCGGCGGCGATGGAAGGCGTTGGCGACACGATGCGCTTCGTTGCGTGCGGTCTGCAACATGAACATCGCCTCACTCCCCCGCACGAAATGAACCGGGGTCTCGCGACCGGGCACGAACACTTCTTCGAGCCGCTTGGCGAGTGCCGCCACCGGGATGACGTCGCGCAAGCCGAACTCGTCGAGCACACGAACCGCAACGGCAAGTTGACCCTTTCCACCGTCGACGAGCAGCAGTCCCGGCGGATACGAGAAGCCCTTGCGCGGACCCTGCGTCGGCGCGTCCCGCTCCGTGATGTAGGCAGCCAATCGACGTCGCAACACCTCGGTCATCGCCGCGTAATCGTCGTTGCCGTCGACCGTTTTCACGTTGAACGTGCGGTACTCCTTTTTTGCCGGCAGGCCGTCCTCCAATACGACCATCGAACCCACGTAGTCGGTGCCGTGGAGATGCGCCATGTCGTAACACTCGATGCGCAACGGCGCCTCGGGCAGACCGAGCGAGTCGCGCAGTTCGTTGAGTGCCTTGCTGCGGGAGTTGTGGTCGGCGGCACGGCGACTGCGCTCCCGAACGATCAACTCGTGGGCGTTGCGCCGTGCCATGTCGAGCAGATCGCGCTTGGCTCCGCGTTGCGGAACGTGCACCGTCACGCCCGAACCGCGCAACTCCGACAGCCACCGAGTCAACGGCTCGAGGCCGGTCGGTTCGACTTCCAGATGGATGCTGCGCGGCCATCCAAGTGCGGGCTCTTCCGCGTACGTCTGCTCGATGATCCGCTGGGTGAGTTCGTCGACCCCCAACTCCTCCACGTTGTCGATGGTCGACTCGACGCGTCCGAGCACGCGACCCTTGCGCACGTGGAACACGTTGTATCCGACGGCACCATCCTCCGTGACGACGGCGAGGACGTCGAAATTCTCATCGGTATCGCCCACCATGAGTTGGCGTTCGAGGACCCGGTCGATGGCACCGAGTCGGTCGCGGCACGTCGCCGCCGTCTCGAAGTCGAGATCGCGGGCGGCAGCCTCCATCCTCGACGTCAGTGCCTCGACGACGGGTTCGACGTCGCCCGAGAGGAAGTCGACGAGCCCGTCGACGTGACCTGCGTAGGTGGCGGTATCGACTGCCGCGACGCACGGACCCGAGCACTTCTCGATGTGGAACAGCAGGCACGGCCGACCGAGCCGCTCGTGCTGGCGGAACTTCGTGTCCGAGCACGTTCTCACGGGGAACTGCCGGAGCACGGCGTCGAGCGAATCGCGAATCGCCCACGCCTGGGCGTACGGCCCGAAGTACTTCGTCCCTTTCCGTTGCCGACCGCGCATGACCCCCGCACGCGGCCAACGGTCGTCGAGCGTGACGGCGAGATACGGATAGCTCTTGTCGTCACGGAGCCGGACGTTGAAACGGGGACGGTGACGCTTGATGAGGTTGTACTCGAGCATCAAAGCCTCGACCTCGGTGTCGACGGTGATCCACTCAACACGTTGCGCGGCGGCGACCATCGCGGCGATCCGCGGGTGCAGCGTCGCCGGATCGGCGAAATAATTGGCGACGCGGTTGCGCAGGTTCGCCGCCTTGCCGACGTAGATCACCCGACCTGCGGCATCGACGAACTGGTACGAACCGGGAACGGCGGGAACGTCGTCCGGCTTGCGCAGCGTCATGTCGATGCGAGGAGCGGTCCCAGGAACCGTCCGGTGTGACTGCCCTTCACACGTGCGACGTCCTCGGGTATGCCCTGGGCGACGATGCTGCCGCCACCGTCACCGCCCTCCGGACCGAGGTCGATGATCCAGTCAGCCGTCTTGATGACGTCGAGGTTGTGCTCGATGACGAGAACCGTGTTCCCCTGATCGACGAGTCGGGCGAGGACGGTGAGCAGTCGTCTCACGTCCTCGAAGTGCAGGCCCGTCGTCGGTTCGTCGAGCAGATACATGGTGTGACCGGTGCTGCGCCTCGCGAGTTCGCTCGCCAACTTCACACGCTGCGCTTCACCACCGGACAGCGTCGGTGCGGATTGGCCGAGCCGTACGTACCCGAGACCGACGTCGACGAGGGTCTGCAGATGGCGCGCGATTCGCGGCTGCTGGGCGAAAAATGCGAGCGCCTCGTCGATCGGCATGTCGAGCACCTGCGCGATGTTGCGTTCCTTGAACGTCACTTCGAGGGTGTCGCGGTTGTACCGCGCGCCCTTGCACACCTCGCACGGCACGTACACGTCGGGAAGGAACTGCATCTCGATGCGGATCGTGCCGTCGCCGGAACACGCCTCGCACCGTCCGCCGGCGACGTTGAAGCTGAAGCGTCCGGGCTGGTAGCCGCGCACCTTTGCTTCGGGCGTCACTGCAAAGAGTTTGCGAATGTCGTCGAACACGCCCGTGTACGTCGCGGGATTCGATCGCGGCGTACGACCGATCGGTGACTGATCCATGTCGATGACCTTGTCGATCTTGTCGATTCCCGTCACGGCGGTGTGGCGCCCCGGTGACTGCTTGCTCGAATAGATCTTTTGCATCAGCGCCGGAAGGAGAATGTCACGTACGAGGGTGCTCTTCCCGCTGCCCGACACACCGGTGACGGCGACGAACATTCCCAGCGGAATGCGCACGTCGATCTTCTTCAAGTTGTGCTCCCGGGCACCTTTCACAACGATCGCGTCGGAACCCGCCGAGCGTCTTGCCTTCGGCACCGGGATCGAACGTCGTCCCGATAGGTACTCGCCGGTGATCGACCCCTCGTGGCGCAAGATTCCCTTGACGGGTCCCGCGTACACAACGTTGCCTCCGTGCTCGCCCGCCCCGGGGCCGATGTCGACGATGAAGTCGCTCGCGCGGATCGTGTCCTCGTCATGTTCGACGACGAGGACGGTGTTGCCGAGATCGCGCAGGCGCACGAGCGTGTCGATGAGACGGTGGTTGTCGCGCTGGTGCAGACCGATCGACGGTTCGTCGAGCACGTACAGGGTCCCGACGAGTCCCGAACCGATCTGACTCGCGAGACGGATCCGCTGAGCCTCGCCACCAGCGAGAGTTCCCGCCGAACGCGACAGTGTGAGGTAGTCGAGACCGACGTCAAGCAGGAACCCGAGACGGGCGTTGATCTCCTTCGTGATGCGCGCGGCGATCATCTCGTCGCGTTTGCCGAGCTTCAGACCGGCGAGGAACTTCGCCGATTCGGCGATCGGCAGGTCGCACACCTCGGAGATCGCTTTGCCATTCACCCGCACGGCGAGGGATGCAGGCTTCAGCCGCGCACCTTTGCACGCCCGGCACGGCTTTTCGCGCATGTAACTCTCGAACTGTTCGCGCGCCCAGTCGCTCTCGGCCGATTCATGGCGTCGCTTGATCCAGGGAATGACGCCCTCGTACGTGGTCGAGTACTCGCGCGTGCGGCCGTAGCGGTTGCGGTACTTCACGAGCACCGATTCGCCCGTACCCTCGAGAACGAGCCGCCGCTGGCGATCGGTGAGCTTGCCCCATGGTTTCTTCAGATCGATGCCGAGGTCCTTCGCCACCGACTCGAGCATGCGGGTGAAGTACATCGTGTGCGCGCTGCGCCACGGTGCCAGCGCCCCCTGGCTGATCGACAGCTCGGGATCGGGCACCACGAGCTCCTCGTCGACTTCGAACGTGGTGCCGAGTCCGAGACAGCTGTCGCACGCGCCGTACGGGGTGTTGAAGGAGAAGTTGCGCGGTGCCAGTTCCTCGTACGACGTGCCGCACTTGGCGCATGCAAGGTGCTGACTGAACGACAGAACCTCCGCCGTATTGCCCTTCGCATCGAGCAGTTCGACCGTCGCGGTGCCCTCGGCAAGGCGCAGTGCCGTCTCGAGGCTGTCGGTGAGACGGCGCTCGATGCCGGCTTTTGCCACGAGACGATCAACAACGACGTCGATCGTGTGCTGCTCGTAGCGCGCCAACTTCTTCCCCGCGGCGAGGTACTCGGCGAGATCGTGGGTGTCACCGTCGACTCGTACACGGGTGAAGCCCTGGCCCGCAAGCTGCGCAAGCAGGGTGTCGTATTCGCCCTTGCGACCTTTCACCACGGGTGCGAGCACCTGAAAACGCGTTCCGGACTTCACCTCGAGGATGCGATCGACGATCTGCTGGGGGGTTTGGCGCGACAGCTTCTCGTCGTCCTTCACGCAGTGCTGCACCCCGACCCGTGCGTACAGGAGGCGCAAGTAGTCGTACACCTCGGTGATCGTGCCCACAGTCGACCGCGGGTTGCGCGAAGCGGACTTCTGATCGATCGAGATCGCCGGCGAAAGCCCCTCGATGACATCGACGTCGGGCTTGTCCATCTGTCCGAGGAACTGACGCGCATACGCGCTGAGGCTCTCGACGTAACGACGCTGACCCTCGGCATAGATCGTGTCGAAGGCGAGACTGCTCTTTCCCGAGCCCGACAAGCCGGTAAGGACGACGAGTTTGTCGCGTGGAATTTCGAGATTGACGTTCTTGAGGTTGTGCTCGCGAGCGCCACGAATGACGATTGACGAGCTCACGGTGAAAGGATAACGACGGCTCAACGAGCGTCGCGCAACTCACGTCGCAACTCGCGGATCTCGTCGCGCAGGCGCGCCGCGTACTCGAACTTCAGCTCGGCAGCGGCTTCGTTCATCTCCTCCTCGAGAACGAGTACGAGTCGTTCGAGATCTGACTGCGCCATCGATTCGACGTCCACCTTTTTGCGCGAGCGGGCCGTCTTGTCCGAGAGGTTCGGAACGGTTGCAGCCGAGCCGGGGCGGAGCATCGACAGGATGTCGCCCACCGCCTTTCGGATCGTTTGCGGGTTGATCCCGTGCTCGGCGTTGTAGGCGAGTTGTCGGGCGCGCCTGTCATTGGTAACGGAAATCGCGGCATCCATCGCCTTCGTGTGCTTGTCGGCGTACATGATCACCTGACCGTCGACGTTTCGTGCCGCACGACCGATCATCTGGATGAGCGACGTCTCGCTGCGCAGGAAACCCTCCTTGTCGGCATCGAGGATGGCCACGAGCGACACTTCGGGAAG
>CAZIME010000001.1:104685-116040 GCA_964540395.1 uncultured Bifidobacterium sp. | reverse complement strand
CGCCGCGTCGTCTTCGGAATGGACAAGAGCCAGGTGATCGACCTCGCCGTCGACGCCGCCCGCCTGTGCCGCTCCCTCGAATCGGAGTTGCCGGGCACCGACCTGCGCTACGAGTACTCGCCGGAGAGCTTCACGCTCGCCGAACCCGAGTTCGCGCTCGAGATCTGTCACCGCGTCATGGACGTCATCGAGCCGACGCCCGAACGCCCGATCATCCTCAACCTGCCGGCGACCGTCGAGTGCTACTCGCCGAAGGTGTACGGCGACGTCATCGAGTGGTTCCACCGCTCGGTGCGCAACCGCGAGTCCGTCGTGCTGTCGCTGCATCCGCACAACGACCGTGGGTGCGCCGTCGCCGCAGCCGAGTTCGGCGTCATGGCCGGCGCCGACCGCGTCGAGGGCACGCTGTTCGGCAACGGTGAGCGCACCGGCAACGTCGACATCGTCACGTTGGCGATGAACCTCTTCGTCGACGGCGTCGATCCCGAACTCGACATCACCGACATCGACGCGATCAAGCGCGACGTCGAGTACTGCAACCGCCTGCCGGTGCCCGAGCGCCATCCGTACGCCGGGGATCTCGTGTACACGGCCTTCTCCGGAAGCCACCAGGATGCGATCAACAAGGGCCTCACCGCCCTCGGTGCCGAGTACGCGAAGTGGGAGGTCCCCTACCTGCCGATCGACCCGGCACACGTCGGGCGCACGTACGAGGCGGTCATCCGCGTGAACAGCCAGTCGGGCAAGGGCGGAGTTGCATACCTCATGAAGACCGAGCATGGAATGGACCTGCCACGCCGACTGCAAATCGAGTTCTCCCGCGTCGTACAGCAAGTCGCCGAGCAGTCGGGCGGGGAGGTGTCACCAACGGCGATGTGGGACACCTTCCGCGAGCGTTATCTACCGGACGCACCGCGCCTCTCCCTCGACTCGTTCGAGCTGAGCGACGGCGACGTCGGTGCAACGCGCATCACCGCCCAGCTTCGCGACGGCGACCGTCGCGTCACCGTGACGGGTGCGGGCAACGGACCGATCGACGCGCTCGTTGCCGCGCTGCGCGGCAACGAGTTGCTGGCGAGTGGAATCGTCCCGGACGTGCGCGACTACGTCGAGCACTCGCTCGGAACCGGCTCGCATGCGAACGCCGTCGCATACGTCGAGATGACCAACAGGCGCGGCGACGTGCGCTGGGGTGTCGGAGTGCACCCGAGCACCGTTGCCGCCTCGTTGCGCGCCGTGCTCGGTGCGTTCGACGCGCTGCGCACCACGGACTGACGTCGGTCCGCGGAGCCGTCCTACTTTCCGGCCGTCGGGGCCGGGGTGGCGTGCGTACCTTCGACGTCGATGCGCGGCAGCACTTTTTGCAGCCAACGCGGCAACCACCAGTTGCGGTCGCCGAGCAACTGCATCGTCGCCGGCACGAGCAGCATGCGCACGACGGATGCATCGAGGAACACCGCCACGGCGAGGCCGAAGCCGAACATCTTGATGCTGCGGTTCCCGTCGAGTACGAAACTGCCGAAAACGAAAACCATGATCGCCGCAGCGGCAGTGATCACGCGTGCGGTATGTGCGAGGCCGTCGGCAACCGCCGTCTCATTGTCGCCGTTGCGGTCGTACTCCTCCTTCACCCGAGACAGGAGGAACACTTCGTAGTCCATCGACAAGCCGAAGACGATGGCGAACATCATCACCGGCAGCCATGGATCGATCGGTGCATCGGTGCCGAGGCCGAGCAACCCCGCTCCCCAACCCCACTGAAACACCGCGACGACGCAGCCGTACGCCGAACCGATCGACAACAGGTTCATGAGCACGGCCTTCAGCGGCACGAGCAACGAACGGAACACGAGCATGAGCAGGATGAACGACAATGCGAGCACCGCCCCGAAGAACGTCGGGAGTCGGTCGGCGAGGTACGCCGAGAAGTCGACGTTCACCGGAACCGTTCCCGTGACGAGGACGTCGAGTGCGGAACCCTGCGTCGCTGCGGGCAACACGTCGTCGCGCAGGGCGACGACGAGATCGGCCGCTTCCTCCGACTGCGGCGCGCTCGCCGGGAAGATGCGCCACAGCACCGCCGACGGTGAGGTCGGATCGTTCGGAATCGCCGGTGTCACCTGGGCGATTCCCGGCGTGGCGGCGAGGGCCTGCGACACCTGCTCAACGCCGGGGAGATCGGCCGGCGTCACGCGCGTGACAAGGGTGAGCGGTCCGTTGAACCCCGGACCGAAACCCTCGGCGAGGAGGTCGTATGCGCGACGTGTCGTCGTGTCCGTCGGATAGTTGCCCTCGTCGGCAAAACCGAGACGCAAGCCGAGCACGGGCAACGCGAGCAGCACGAGCACACCGGTACCCGCGACGAGGGAGATGCCGGGGTGACGCTGCACCCAGCGGCTCCAACGGAACGGCACGGTCTCGCGCATCGGCTTCACCCGGCGCGGCGGCAGTTCGCGGTGGAGAAACGGCACGAAACGACCGACGAGAAGGACGACGACGGCGAGTGCCGCCGCCCACGCGATCTCGAAGCGCTTGAGCCCCAGGCCGACGAGCGCGACGGCGACGAGTGCCGCGGCGACGATGCCCCGCACGCGGGTTCGCTCGATGCGGTCACCGGCGAAACCGAGGAACGCCGGCAGCAGCGTCACCGACGCCACCATCGTCATGAGCACCGTGAGCGATGCACCGATGCCGAGTCCGGTCATGAATCCGACGCCCATGAGGAGCATGCCGAGCAGCGAGATGACGACGGTCGTGCCGGCGAACAGGACCGCGCGACCCGCGGTGTTGATCGCCTCGGCGGCGGCTGCGGCACCGTCAACCCCGCGACGCAACACCTCGCGGTACCGCGTGACGATGAACAGCGCGTAGTCGATGCCCACGCCGAGACCGATCATGATGCCGAGCGTGGTCGACAGATCCGGCATCGTCACGAGATTCGAGGCGAGCAAGATGACGAGAACGCCCGCCCCGATGCCACCGAAGGCCGTCCCGATGGGCAGACCCATCGCGAGCACCGATCCGAATGCGGCAATGAGGATGATGACTGCAAAGGCGAGTCCGAGGATCTCCGACGACGGTGCCTCGAATTCGGCGAACACCTCGCCGCCATACTCGATCTGAACGCCGTCAATGACGGGAGCGATCGCCGTCATGTCCTCGAAAATCGCGATGGACTCTTCCTGCGTTTCGATCGCGGCGTCGAGGTTCACGGTCGCGAATGCGATGGTTCCGTCACGCGAAATCTGGTTCAACGCCGCCGGATCGAACGGACTGACGATGGCGAGGTCGTCACGCGCATCGAGTTCGGCAAAGAACGTGGTGAGTGGCTGCACGACCTCGGGTCGACTGACGCCCTCGGGAGCGCGAATGACGATCGAACCGCTGCGACCGCTCGACTCGGCACCGAACGTCTCGGTGAGAACATCGATGCCGCGGGCACTTTCCACGTCGGGAAGGTTGAACTGGAGCGAGAAATTCGCCCCGATCCGACCCGCTGCGCCGCCGAGTACGGCGAGGGCGACGATCCACAGGACGATGACGAGACGACGGCGCCGGTAACACGACGCTCCGAGGCGAGACAGCACGAGTGCTCCTGTATGTGGGGGGATGGTGTGTCGGGCGAGTCACCCCGCGCGACGGCTCAACACGCTAGGTGACCCACCCACCGCCGACGTGGCACAACTAGGGTCGAACCCATGAAAGTTCGTGTGAATTTCGACGTATGCGCCTCGACCGGAGCCTGCGCGCAGGTCGCCCCGGAAGTGTTCGAGTTGCGCAACGACGGCTACTTGTACATCCTCGCCGAGCAGCCTCGCGCCGAGTTGTACGACGTCGTCACGCAGGCCGCCGAGTTGTGCCCGACCGGCGCGATCATTCTCGAGGACTGACCCCTCCTTCATGTTCCGCACCCGACTTGCCGACGCATGGCGTCGGCAAGATTCCCTGTTGTGCGTCGGGCTCGACCCCGATCCAGCGCGCTTCCCGCATGGAGTGGCGCGGGACGTACACGGCCTCGAGAGTTTCTGCCGCGAAATCATCGAGCTCACGGCACCGTACGTGTGCGCGTTCAAACCGCAGATTGCGTACTTCGCCGCCGTCGGCGCGGAAGCCGCTCTCGAGCGGCTGTGCGCGGTCATCCGGCGCGATCATCCGCATGTCGTGCTCGTGCTCGACGCGAAGCGCGGCGACATCGGCGATACGGCGCGACGGTACGCGGTCGAGGCGTACGAGCGGTACGGCGCCGACGCGGTGACGGTGAATCCGTGGCTCGGCACCGATTCGCTCGAACCCTTCTTCGACTATGCCGATCGGGGCACGTTCGTGTTGTGTCGCACGTCGAATCCCGGCAGCGACGAGTTCCAGGCACGCATCGTCGACGGCGAGCCGTTGTACGTGCACGTCGCCCGCACCGCGGCCGCGTCATGGTCGAAGCGTGCGGGGGTCGGTCTCGTCGTCGGCGCGACGCGACCGACGGAGTTGCGCGACGTGCGCGAAGTCGTCGGCGACATGCCGCTGCTCGTTCCGGGTGTTGGTGCGCAGGGTGGTGACGCGACGAGCGTCGTCATGAACGGTGCGAGCGCCGACGGCACGGGTCTGCTCGTCAACTCCTCGCGGGCCGTGCTCTATGCGGCAGCCGACGACACCTGGCGCGAAGCCGCCCGGTCGGCGGCAATGCGCACCCGCGACGAACTCAACGCCGCGCGGCGCGAGGTCACGAACCGATCGCGATGACTTCGGTGATGCCGGGCACCGCCCGCAGCGTCGCCACGACCTCGTCGGGCACCGGCCCGGCGGTGGCGATGACCATCATCGCGCTCCCCGCCCGCGGCGTCTTGCCGACGTCCATGTTGTCGATGTTCACGGAGGCATCACCGAGCACCATGCCGACGCGACCGATCATTCCAGGTCGGTCGTCGTTGCGGGCGATGAGCATGTGGCGCGACGGCGGCACATCGGTGAAGTGATCATCGATCGTGACGATGCGGGCCTCGCGACGGCGACCCGTGAGGCGACCGGCGATGTTGTGCTTCTCCGTGCGCAGCGTGATGAGGTTGACGTAGTCCTGGTGTTCGGCATCTTCACGGCGCGCATCACGCACCTCGATGTTGCGTGCCTGGGCGAGTGACGGCGCGTTCACGTACGTGACGCTCTCGCCCGTGAGTCGGGAGAGGAAACCCTTCATCGCCGACAGGGTGAGGATTCGGGTGTCGTAGGCCGCGATCTCACCGGATGCCTCGACCTCAAGCCACGCGGGTGCGCCACCGACGATGTCGGCGAACAGCACCCCGAGTCGCTCGGCGAGCGGCAAGAACGGACGCAGTGTCTCGTTCGCCTCCGACGCATCGACGTTCACGGCATACGGAACGAAGTCACCGGCAAGCGCGAGCTGCACCATGTCGGCGATCGATTCGCCCGCCTTGTCCTGCGCCTCGCGCGTGCTCGCTCCGAGGTGCGGCGTGACGACGACGTTCGGCAGTGCGAACAGCGGCGACTCGGTGATCGGCTCCTTCGCGAATACGTCGAGTGCAGCACCGGCGACGATCCCGTCGCGCAACGCCTCGGCGAGATCCGCTTCGGCGATGATCCCGCCGCGCGCGACGTTGATGAGGCGCAAGCTCGGCTTCGCCTTCAGCAGCATGTCGCGGTTGATGAGACCGGTCGTCTCCTTGTTCTTCGGCAGGTGGACCGTGAGGAAGTCGCTCGCCGCAACGAGTTGTTCGAGCGTGAGGAGCTCGACGTTCAACTGACGGGCACGTTCGGGCGAGATGTACGGGTCGTAACCGACGAGGCGCATGACGAAGCCGAGCGCGCGCTGGGCGACGAGCTTGCCGATGCGACCGAGACCGACGATGCCGAGCGTCTTTCCGGCGAGTTCGACACCCTCCCACTTCGAGCGCTCCCAGCGTCCGGCGACGAGAGCGGCATGTGCCTGGGGAACGTTGCGGGCCATCGCCAGGAGCAATGCCATCGTGTGCTCAGCGGCCGAGACCACGTTCGACTCGGGTGCGTTGGCGACCATTATTCCCGCCCGGGTCGCCGCTTCGACGTCGACGTTGTCGAGACCGACACCGGCACGGCCGACGACGACGAGATCCTTTGCATCGACGAGCACATCGGCGGTGACGTTCGTGGCGCTGCGTACGATCAGCGCGTGCGCACCGACGAGCGCGCGGCGCAGGTCGTCGCCGTTGATCCCGAACTGCACGTCGACGACGTGACCGGCGGTGCGCAGACGGTCGAGGCCGGAATCGGCGATTTCTTCGGTGACGAGGATGCGTGCCATCTCTTCCATCGTGGCTGACGCCGGGCCGAACACCAACCATCGGAGCGCCGAAACCGACGTCACCGAGCCCGATGGCGCGACGACACCGTTATCGTGAGTGGTGTCGTTGACATTTCGTACACGACATGTGAAGGACTCCCCCGTTGCCATGAGCCACCCGTTCCTGTCACCCGAATGGATCGATGCGATGCGCGACCTGCGGGCCCGGCACTCCGCGATCGATCCGGTCGTCGCCGTCGTCGTGCGCTGCAACCTCGTCGTCACCGACGTGCCGTTCGGTGATGGCACGGTGCACAGCCATCTCGACACGTCGACGGGTGCGGTCGTCATGGAACTCGGTCACCTCGATGCGCCCGACGTCACGGTGACGACCGACTACGCGACTGCGCGCACGTTGTTCATCGAACGCGATCCGCAGAAGGCCATGGAGGCCCTGTTTCAGGGACGCGTTCGCGTCGAGGGTGAAGTGATCAAGCTGATGGCGCTCCAGACGATGACACCGCCGCCCGGCGCCGAGTCGATCGCCGACGAGATTCGCAGCCTCACGAACTGACGCGACGGGGCGTCGAGCGCACGTCGCCGGCGAACAAACCGGCGAACACGCACGCGCCGGCCGCGACGACGAACGACACGGAGAAGCTCTCGAGCACTCCGCGCGAGAGGAAACTCTCGTGCACGCTGATCATCACCGCGGCACCGAGCAGCGCACCCATTTGCGTCATCAACTGCGTGAGCGCACTGACGACGCCGAGCTGCTCCTCGGGAACGGAATTTGCCACCACGGCCGACAGCGCGGGAGCCGAGACTCCGAGCCCGACGCCGGACAGCGCGAGTGCGACGACGATGATCCACACCGGCGTGCGCACCTCGACGACGGAAAGAAGCACCATCGACGTGAACACCGTCATCGAGCCGGCCATTCCGGCGAGTCGCTCACCCGTACGCATGGTGATGCGTGATGCACCGGCCGCGAAGAGCGCGAACGCGAGGGGTCTGGCGATGATCACCCAACCCACTTCGGCGACGCTCATCCCGCGACCGTCCTGCAACATCTGCGGGGCGACCATGAAACCGCCCATGTACGCGAAGTTCGCCAACGACTTGCTGAGCACCGCCGCGCTGACGTTCGAGTTGCGCCACAGTGCGGGCGGAACCATCGGCTCGGCGACCCGCCGCTCAACACGCACGAACTCGATGAGCGCCGCCACTCCTGCGATCGCCACTGCGATCGTGAGACCCGAGCCCCAGCCCCACGAGTCGCCGCGGTTGATGACGAGGAGCAGGAGCACCGACGCCGCGCCGAGCGTCACCGCGCCGCGAACGTCGAAACGAACCCCTTGGCGGCGCTGCGTGTCGCCGAGCAACCACCATGCGAGCAGCGCACCGAGCACCGACAGCGGCGCCTGAACGAGAAAGATCACCCTCCACCCGAGCCACTCGACGAGCGGGACTCCGGCGACGACGCCGATGACCGGCGCACCCGACGTCGTGAAGCTCCACCATCCGAGCGGTCGCACACGCTCGTGGGGCGCAAACATGCGGTTGACGAACGCCATCGCTGCGGGGCCCGTCGCCGACCCCGCAGCGGCGGCGAGTGTTCGCGACGCGATGAGGATCGCGGCATTCGGTGCGAGACCGGCGACGAGCGACATCACACCCGCCACGAACAGTCCGCCGACGAAGATCCGCTTGTGGCCGATGAGGTCGCCGAGCTTGCCGAACGCGGGACCAACGACCCCGAAGGCGAGCATCGGACCGGTGATCGCCCAACTCACGACTCCGACGCTCGTGTCGAGGTCGCGGGCCAGCGACGGCAGCGACACGACGAGCAGGGTGATCGTCACGCTCACGGTGAACGTTCCGGCGAGAAGAATGAGGAACGTCGCCCGCCGCCTCGACGCCGATGCACGCTGGATGATCTTCTCGCGCACCGCATCACGCACGGTCTCGCGCCAGGTTGGCTCGGCGACCTCGTTGATTCCCGGTGTCACGGGAACACCACGTCGATTGCGGATCCCTTCGGCACGAGATCACCGCTGTTCACTGCCGAACCGGCCAGCGTCGCCGAGCGGATCTTTCCCGTCGAGCGACCGGTCGTCGTGCCGATGGCGAGGCCGACTTCCTTCAGCACGCGCTCGGCGTCGAGGATGCCGAGGCCGACGATGCGCGGCAGGGCGACGAGTTCGGGGCCCTTCGACACGCCGTACGTCACGGTGGCACCGCGCTCGAACTGTGCACCGGCGGGCGGGTCGGTGACGGCAACGGCACCGACGGGCACGGTCGACGAGAACACGTCCTCACCGCGCGTTGCGACGACCTCGAGACTCGCGAAGATCGCAAGTGCATCGGCTTCGGTGCGTGACACGACATCGGGCATCGTGCGAATGACGGGGCCGCTCGACACGTTGATCTGCACGACCGTTCCCTTCAACACCTCGCGACCTGCCGTCAAGGACGGTTGCTCGGTGACGATCCACGACACGACGACCCCGACCGCGACACTGTCGCTCGGTTCGTCGACCTGTGCGACGACGAGTCCGGCATCGCGCAGCGCGGCGATCGCATCGTCGCGCGAGAGTCCGCTCACCTCGGGCAGCACGGCGAGTCGCGGTCCGGCGGACACGACGAGAACGAACTCGCCACCGGCGCGCACGTCGGTGCCGACCGGCGGAATCGTCCGGATGACGCGCCCCGTCTCGACATCGTCGGAGCGCTCGGCCTGCACGACGACACGCCAACCGAACTGTGAAATCGCATTGCGCGCCTCACCCTCGGCGAGCGCAACGAGGTCGGGCACGGCGTGCACCGGGCGCAGAACGATACGGGCCGCACCAACCACCCCAAATGCGACGACGATGCACGCAGCGATGACGAGACGGCGACGTCGCCGCGAACTCGGGGACGATTCCGACGCGTGCGCATCGGCTGGCGTCGCGCCGTCGCGCGACGGACCCGACGGGTCAGCTGACGACGACTCGCTGCCGACGTGCGTCGCGGGTACATCGGCGGCACCGACGTCGGCAGCAGCGGGACGCGGAATCGGCGACGTGATGCCCTGCATCTGCCGGGTAACGACGTCACGGAAACGCTCGGTGACAACGCCTTCGACCGGCTCGGGGGCCGGCACCTTTGCCGCAACGGCGGCGAGTGCGCGACCGAAATCAATAGCCGTGGAGCGCTCCGCGGGCTCGGGCCGTGCGGCGCGTTCGAGCGGCGCGGCAAGCGCACCGACGTCGGCCGACACGGGCAGCAATCTGCCGATTCGATTGGCGAGTGCGACGGTGACGGAGTCGGCGGCGAACGGAACGTCACCCGACACCATTTCGAGGAGCATGAGTGACAACGAGTAGACGTCGCTCGCAGATTCGTGCGTCGCCCCGGCGGCAACTTCCGGTGATGCGTAGCGCGACTGCTCGAGTCCCATCGTTCCGGCGGAGGCAGGTCGCTTCGTACCGATTCCGGTGAGTCGCGCCCGTGCGTCGGCGCCGACGAAGACGTGTGCCGGACGGATGTCTCCGTGCACGATTCCCGCCGCATGAAGATGGTGCAATGCTCGGCACACGTCGAGACCGACGACGACCGCCTGCGACACGCTGAAGCGACGGCCGCGGTCGAGCAACTCGCGCACAGAAGCGCCTCCGAGTCGTTCGGTGACGACGAACACCCACGACTCGCCATCCTCCACGTGCTCACCCCAGTCGAGCGGTGCAACGAGCACGGGATGCGACAATCCACCGACGGCGAGCATTCTGCGCTGGAACTCCTCGACGGCCGTCGCACGGTCGGGAACTCCCGACATGACGTCGACGAGCGACGACGTTCGGGTGAGTCGTACAACGACACCGGCTCCGCCCCGCTCGTCGGCAGCCGTGCAAACGGCAGTGTTCACCGAACTCCCGGGCAGCACATCCTCGACGAGGTACCGCCGCGCGATGCGCCGGCCGACGAACGTCGCTTCGTTGTCCATCGGAGCCCTCAACCTAGTGCGCATTGCCGTACGGTCGAGCAACGCCGCGGGATCATCGGCGAGACTGTGGACGTGGCACGTCGACCCGATTTCAAGCGACTCGCGCTGAGCGTCGGAATTGCCGCGGGTCTCGCGCACGCACCGGTCGCGACGCATCGAATTTCCCGGTCGCAATCGAGCGCATGTCACCCGCCGACGGCGACCGCGTGCTGCGCCAGTCGCAGATCGTCGTCGACTTCGTCGAAGGTTACGAAGCGGAGCTCACGATCGACGGAATCCTGCTGCCGACGACGCGACTCGACGAACTCACGAGCAGCGGTCGCGCTCCGACACCGGGTGCACAGGTCGAACTGCCGCCGACGGCGGTGTACGACCCGGGTAACTTCATCATCAGTTATCAACCGCAACCGGGAGCACCGATCGAGGCGTTCGCACAAGGCGAACATGAGGCGTCCGTGCGCTATTGGCGCATCGAGGACGGTCCGGCAAAATCGCGTTCGTACATGTGGCGGTTCATCACCGACTGACGCAACGCCGCCGATCGAACGTCGTCTTTCAGCCGGGCAACTCGCCCGTTTCGAGCAACCGCGCGAACCCCGCTTCGTCGAGCATCGGGATGCCGAGTTCGCGCGCCTTCGCCACTTTGCTCGCTCCGGGTTCGTCGCCGACGACGAGGGCGTAGGTCCTGCCGCTCACGCTCCCGGGGCTCTTGCCACCTCGCGCCATGATCGCCGCCTCGGCTTCTTCACGGCCGAAGTTGCGCAACGTCCCCGTGACGACGACGTTGCGTCCGGCGAGCGTCGGGGTGAGCGAACTCGTCGTGACGTTGTCGAAGCGCACACCACCGCGGCGCAACTTGTCGATCATTGCACGGTGTTCATCACGGTCGAACCATGAGCGGATCGAAGCAGCGATGACATCGCCGACTCCGTCGATCGCCGACAGATCATCCTCGCCGGCATCCATCAGGGAATCGAGCGAACCGAAACGCCGTGCGAGCACCTCGGCCACGGCCGGACCGAGATGCTTGATGCCGAGCGCAACGAGCAACTTCGGCAACGGTCGGGAACGCGACGTGTCGATCGCGCGCAGGAGGTTGGCG
>CAZIME010000001.1:35261-104675 GCA_964540395.1 uncultured Bifidobacterium sp. | reverse complement strand
AAGAATCTCTTGCCGTCGGCGCCCTGGACGGCGAGGAGTTGCTCGAGCGTCAGCGCGTATGCGTCGCCGGCATCGGCGAGCAACCCGGCATCGGAGAGAGCGAAGACCGTCTTGTCTCCGAGACCCTCGATGTCCATCGCCTGGCGCGATGCGAAGTGAATGATTCGCTGATCGCGCTGGTGCGGGCATTCCGGCTCGACGCAGCGTGTGTCGGCTTCTCCTTCACGCTGCACGAGCGGTGCGCGCAGATCACACGGACACACTTTCGGGAACTCCCACGGCTTGCTCTTCGCGGGGCGGCGCGACAACACCGGACCGACGACCTCGGGGATGACGTCGCCGGCCTTGCGCACGATGACGGTGTCACCCGGGCGGACGTCCTTTTTGCGTACCTGCTCACGATTGTGCAGCGTCGCCAGCGACACGGTGCTGCCGCTGACGACGACCGGATCGAGCACCGCGAACGGCGTCGCGCGCCCGGTACGGCCGATCGACACCATGATGTCGCGCAGCAAGGTCGTGCGCTCCTCGGGCGGAAACTTCACCGCGATCGCCCACCGCGGGGCCTTCGCGGTCACCCCGAGCGTCTGGCGCGCGGCGAGATCGTCGACCTTCACGACGACGCCGTCGATGTCGAAGCCGAAGGAATGTCGCCTCCGCTCGCAGTCGGCGCAGTAGTCGCGCACCGCGTCGATGTCAGCGACGCGGGTGATCGCGGGGTTGACGGGAAACCCGAGCGATTCGAGGTACTTCAACGTGTCGGCATGGGAGTCGAACTGCGGCACGCCGCTTACGTCTCCGAGTTGGTAGGCCCAGAAGCTCAGCTCGCGACTCGCGGTGACGGCGGGATTCTTCTGGCGCAAGCTTCCGGCACCGGCGTTACGCGGGTTGGCGGGAACGGGCTCCGGTTTCCGGCCGGCGGCGATGCGTGCTTCGTTCTCGCGCAACTTATCGTCGCGCAACTTCTCGAACGCGGCGTGCGACATGTACACCTCACCGCGCACCTCGAGCACGTCGGGCGCCTTCGTGCCGCGCGGTGGGCGCAACTCGTGCGGGATCGAGCGAATCGTGGCGACGTTCGCGGTGACGTTTTCGCCGACGCGCCCGTCGCCGCGGGTGGCGGCCTCGACGAGTACGCCGTTCTCGTAGCGGATGCTCACCGCGAGTCCGTCGATCTTCGGCTCGCACACGAAGGTCACCGCCGCACCTCCGAGCCCCTTGTTCACCCGCTCACCCCAAGCACGCAGTTCGTCGTCATCCATCGCGTTGTCGAGACTCATCATCGGCAGACGGTGCTCGACGGGCGCAAAGGTCGTGGCCGACGCCGCGCCCGGCGTACGCAGGGGTGATTCGTCGTCGGCAAGACCCGGATACCGAGCCTCGAGATCGGCGAGCTCGCGGACGAGTTCGTCGTACTCGGAGTCGGAGATCTCGGGGTCATCGTGCCCGTAATACCGCTCGTCGTGGTGCACGATGAGCTTGCGCAATTCCCGTGCACGGCGCACGACGGCGGCGGACGGTGTCGGCTCCGCGACCATTGCACCGAGATTACCGCCGCCGTACGGATGCGCACGCGCGTTGCACCCTGAATGCACCCGATCGCACCACGATTCGTAGCATCGTTGTTCGTGGACGACGAGGCGACGACAAAAACGCACCGGAGAAGTGCGACCGTCGATCGCGTCGCGGCATGGTCGGTTCGCGTCGCCTGGATCGTCGCCGCGGTCGCTGCGTCCGGATCGTCGGTGACGTGGTGGGCAGGCTGGATCGTCGTCGCCGTGGCGGGCATCATTCTCCATCCGGAGTCGCTGTCTGTCGTGCGCATCGTCGCACCGCTCGTCGCCGTCGAGACGGCCGCACACCTCACGTCCGACGTTCGTGGTGTGGTCGTCGCCACGGCACTGGCCACTGCGATCGTCGTGTCGTTCGGTGCCGAGTACGGCCGTAGCCACGTACAGGCAGCGGCGTACGGCGCCGAGCGGCGTCACATGCTGCGCCCACCGGCGGCGGCACTGTTCGTCAGCGTCGTGGCGTGGACCGTCGTTGCGGCACTCCTCATCGCCGCCAACGTCATCACAACGAGATGGATCGACGTCACCCTGCGTATCGTCGTCGCGGCGCTCACCGCGGCGCTCGCGTACCGTGCGACGACGCTCGCCCGACGCTGGTTCGTCGTCGTCCCTGCGGGAGTCGTCATCCACGACCCGCTGCTACTCACCGACAGCATCATGATTCCGCACCGTGACGTCACGTCGCTCGACGCCGATACGGGAACATCGAGCACCACGATCGGCGCACTCGACGTCACCGGCGCAACGTGGGGACCGACCCTCATCGTGACGACGCGCGAGGCATGCGACGTGTCGCTCACCGACTTCGGCGCGCGACTGACGCGAACCGGAACCCGGCTACACGCCGGCGCGGTGCGATTCGCCCCGAGCCGACCCGGCGCCGCCGTTACCGACGCGCTGCGCTGATGCGAGCGGTGCGCGGCAACACGGCAACGCCGCCGCCGAGTACGAACTCGTCACCGACGTCGTAGAACACGACCGACTGGCCGGGCGCGATGCGCCGCTGCGGCGTTTCCCAACGTACGTGCGCCGTGCCATCGTTGAGCGTCTCGACGTGAGCGAGCGACGTGCGCCCGTGCGCACTTGACTGCACGTTGACGGGTCCGGTCGGCGGTGCGTCGCTCCACGCCACGTCGTCGACGACGAACGACTCGTCGAGTAGCCGGTGCGGCGGCGCGACGGTGACGACGCGCGCCTCGACGTCGACTTCGACGACGTACTGCTTCGGCGCACCGCCGGGCAGCGACAACCCGCGACGCTGTCCTATCGTCACGAGTTCGACGGCATCGATCTCGCCGAGCGATTCACCCGACTCGTCGACGACGGTGGCGCGCCGCAGCGGAATGCGATCGCCGAGGAATGCTTCGCGACCACCCGAATGCGTGATGAAACACACGTCCTGACTGTCGGGCTTGTCGGCGGTGCGCAAGCCGAGGTCCCGGGCGCGTTCGCGCACGTCCGATTTCGTCATCGAACCGACGGGGAACGTGATCATACGCAGTGCGTGTGCGTCGAGCATGTGCACGACGTAGCTCTGGTCCTTTGCCGTGTCGATGCCGCGGCGCACGCGCCGAACGCCGTTCGCGTCGACGTCGATACGGGCATGGTGTCCAGTCGCGACGGCGTCGAAGCCGAGCACCTCGGCGCGCTGCAGCAGCCGGTCGAACTTCAGGTGACGGTTGCACTCGACGCACGGGTTCGGCGTCACGCCGGCGGCATGGGCATCGACGTACGGGGTGACGACACGATCGTTGAACTCGTCGGCGAAGTTGAAGACGAGGTGGTCGATACCGAGCTGCTGGGCCACGCGACGCGCGTCGTCGACGTCGCTCACCGAGCAACAACCCGTGTCGCTCTCGCCACCCCACAGGCGCATCGTCACACCGACGACGTCGTGGCCGGCGCGCAACAGTTCGGCCGCAGCCACCGACGAATCGACGCCACCCGACATCGCAACGAGGATCTTCATCGGCCGACCATCACCTTGCGCGGCGCGCGCAAGCGCGCCACCGCCGCCGTGATCGCATGCGCAGCACGGTCGACGTCGTCGGTCGTCGTCGTGTGCCCGAGACTCAGCCGCAGTGCGCCCTTGGCGAGCCGCACGTCGACTCCCATCGCCGCGAGTACGTGCGACGGCTCCATCGCACCGCTCGCACAAGCCGACGCCGCCGAGGCACAGACTCCGGCTTCGTCGAGGAGGAAGAGCAACGCCTCGTTCTCGACGTCGGCGAAGCACAGGTGCACGATTCCGGGTACGCGCGCGGCGGCCGCGACGGTTTCGTGCACGTCGGGGATCTCGCGACGGATGCGGTCGACGAGTCGGTGCGCGAGTTCACCGAGGCGCGCGGCTTCGGATTCGCGGTGCGCAACCGTCACCTCGAGAGCGACCGCGGTTGCGACGATGCCGGCGACGTTGTGCGTGCCGCTGCGCCGCTCGCGTTCCTGACCGCCACCCATGAGCAGCGGCTCAAGACTCACGCCGTCCCTCATCATCATGATTCCGACACCCTTCGGCCCACCGAACTTGTGCGCCGACATCGTGAGCACATCGACGGCGACGGCGACGTCGCGCATGTCGAGCCAGCACGCGGCCTGCACCGCATCGGTGTGCAGCAGCGCCCCGGGCGCCTCGTCGTGGACGATGCGCGCAACCTTGCGCAGCGGCGTGATGCTGCCGACTTCGTTGTTCACCGTCATCGTCGACACGACGGAGACCTTCTCCCCCGTCGCAGCGACGTCGCGCAGCGTCGCTGCAAGGTCGTCGAGGTCGACGACTCCCGTCGAATCGACGCCGACGACGCGGCCGCCGAACAGCGAGTGCGCATGCTCGACGCAGTGCAGTACGGCATGGTGTTCGGTCGCCGGACACACGGCGACACCGCGGTGCCGGCGCACGGCTCCGAGCACGGCGGCATTGTCACCTTCCGTGCCGCCACCCGTGAATACGATCTCCCCGCCGCGCACGCCGAGGATCGCCGCGACCCGGTCACGTGCATCGTCGATCGCGGCGCGCGCGAGCCGGGCGAAACGGTGCGCCCCCGACGGATTGGCGAACTGCTCGGAGAGGTACGGCTGCATCGCCGCACTCGCCTCGGGACGCATCGGCGACGTCGCCGCATGGTCGAGGTACGCAAGTCGCGGAGTGGTGCGGGGCACGAACCTCAGGGTATTGGAGGTCGTCGACTGGCCGAGTCACCTGCTGGACTACGAGCGTGACACAGCCGTCGGATCACCCCGCACCCGCGGCCGCCGGCTACGGCGATTCCTTCGCCGACGTTTACGACTCGTGGTACTCCGACGATGCGTCCGGGAGCGCATCAGGCGACATCGCCGGTGTCGTGACCCTGGCGCGGCGGTTCTCTTCGGCCGACGTGCTCGAACTCGGCGCGGGGACCGGTCGTCTCACGCTCCCCCTCGCCCGCGCCGTCGCACCGCGTCGCGTCGTCGCCCTCGATGCATCGCCGGCGATGCTCGAGCGTCTCCGCGCGAAACTCGGCACGGCGAACGACGTACTCAACATCGAGATCACGTGCGGCGACATGAGCGACGATGCCGTCCCGCGGGGCCCTTTCTCCCTCATCGTCTTGACGTACAACACGTTGTTCAACCTTCCCGACGAAACCGCACAGCGCCGCTGCTTTGCCACGATCGCCGCGCGACTCGCAGCCGACGGTGCGTGCGTGATCGACTGCTTCGTGCCCGACGACGATCCGGCCCCGCTCGGAGTCACACGCGACGTGCGCAACGGGGCTCGGGTCGTCACCGCGACGTACACCGATGCGCGACACCGTGTCGTCAGCGGCATCACCGAGGAGCACCGCGCGACCGGCACCGTGCTGCGACCGTGGCGGGTCGCATACGCGGCCCCCGATCTGCTCGACGACATGGCTGCGGCGGCGAACCTTCGGCTCGTCGAACGCCACGGCGGGTGGCACGGAGAGACGTTCGGTGCATCGAGCAGCCGTCACGTCAGCATCTACGCACCGGCACACCGTACGCTGACGGCATGAGTTCGATCCGCGTAGAAACGACGATCAATCGCAGCCCCGCGGAGGTATGGGAAATCGTCGAACCCGTCGAGCGCCACGTCGACTGGATGCAGGACGCCGAGGCGATCCGCTTCGTCAACGACCAGCGCCGCGGCATCGGCACCCAGTTCCTCTGCGACACCAAGGTCGGTCCGCTGCGACTCACCGACAAGATGGAGATCACCGCGTGGGAACCGGCGCGCACCATGGGCGTGCGACACGTCGGCGTCGTCACGGGAACGGGTGCGTTCACGCTTTCGCCACTACCCGGTGGCGCCACGCGTTTCGTATGGGAGGAGACTCTCGTGTTTCCGTGGTGGCTCGGTGGTCCACTCGGTGCCCTCGTCGGCGGACGCATCGTGTTGCGGGCGATCTGGAAGGGCAACTTGCGTCGCCTGAAGTCGCTCTGCGAGAACGCACCTACCCGCTAGCGCGTTCCCGCGGGGCGTTCCGCCCGCGTACGTCAGCTCGCGAGGCCGTAGCGAATCGCCGCAGTCGTCGCCATCGCTGCGACGATGACGACGAGAAACGGCAGCTTGCGCCACGTCGCAAACGCAGCAACTGCAACTCCGACGATGCGCTCGTCGAGAACGACGTCCTGACCGATCGTCACGGTGTCCTTCACGACGAGTGCCGCGAGTAGCGCCGCCGGGATGAGCGCGAGGCAGCGCTCGACGACGACCGGCAGCCGACGTCCGCCGAGGGCAACGAAACCGAGCGCCTTGAATCCGAACGCGGTCGCCGACAATGCGGCAATCATCCACCACAGTCGCGCGTCGGTCACGATGCACTCCGCTTGTGCGAGTCGGGCCACGCACCGACGAGCACCGCCGTCGCGGCGGCGAGGATCGGTACACCGATCGGCAGTACGGGTACGAGAACGAGGAAGATGAGCGCGCCGAGTGCGGCGGCTACCCGGCCGCGCCGCGCGCGAAGGTGCGCGCCGAGCATCGCGACGAACACGGCGGGGAATGCGACGTCGAGTCCCCACACTTCGGGATCGATCGCCCCTCCGAGCAGCGCACCGAGCAACGTGCCGAGGTTCCAAAAAACGAACAGGCCGAGCGCCGTGCTCCAGAATGCGATGCGACGCAGGCGGTCGTCGGTCTCCGCACTCGCCAATGCCGTGGACTCGTCGATGATGAAGTGGGCGGCGAGCAGACGCTTGGGTGCCGTCGGGCGCACGAAGTGCAGCATCCGCGACATCGCGAGGCCGTAGACGAAGTTGCGCGCGGCGAGGATCGCCGCACCGCCGAACGCCGCCGTCGCGGTGCCGCCCGCCCCGACGACGCTCATTGCGGAAAACTGCGATGCCCCGGTGAACGTGAAGAACGACAGTGCGCACGTCTGCCACACGTCGGCTCCGGCGGCGATCGACGCGACACCGAAGGAGATTCCGAAGATTCCGACGGCGACGTTCACTGCCATCGTTGCCGCGATGACGCGACGCACCTCGGGCTCCATCGCCCGAATCGGGCGCAGGATCACGCGCCGATGCCGCCGAGCAGGTCGTCGGCCGCGGACCACGGATCGAGCGATCCCTCGACGACGCGGGACTCGACGTCGTCCCAGTGCGCGCCCTGACTGAGCTCGCGCGCGCGCTGTTCGAGACGTCGCTCGATGATCTCACGCAGCTCCTCGCGGCGGCGGATACGGCGGCGATGCGCGAGTTGTCCGCTCGCAGTCGCATGGTCGCGGTGCGCGGCGACCTCGGCGAGAAGTTCCTCGACACCCTGGCCCGTCGTTCCGATCGTCGGCACGATCGGCGGACGCCAATCACCCTCCGCGAACTCGGTGAGTTCGAGCATCTGCTGCAGGTCGCGTTTCGTCTGGTCGGTTCCGTCCCGGTCGGCCTTGTTGATCGCAAAGACGTCGGCCACTTCCATGAGACCCGCCTTGTTCGCCTGCACCGCGTCGCCCCATCCCGGGTTGACGACGACGATCGTCGTGTCGGCCTTGCCGACGATCTCGACTTCGACCTGGCCGACGCCGACGGTCTCGACGAGCACCCACGGATGCCCGACGGCGTCGAGCAGTCTGATCGCCTCGCTCGTCGCAACGGACAGACCACCGAGATGGCCGCGCGTCGCCATCGAGCGAATGAACACACCGGAGTCGGTGGCGTGGTCCTGCATGCGGACGCGATCACCGAGGATCGCGCCGCCGGTGAACGGAGACGACGGATCGATCGCGAGCACCGCGACCCTCTCACCCCGCGCGCGCAGCGCGGCGATGACCGACGCGGTCAGCGTGCTCTTGCCCGCACCCGGTGCCCCGGTGATGCCAACGACGTAGGCGGCGCCGACGTGCGGTGCGGCGAGCCGCGAGATGGCACGTGCCTCGGCGCCACCGCGCTCGATGTACGACAACAGTCGCGCAAGTGCGGCACGGTCGCCTTGCCGTGCACGGTCGAACAGCACCGCCGGATCGGTCGTGCGCTCGGACATCGTGATGACTTTAGACGGGGACTTCAGACGGCCACGACTTCGGTGATGCCATCGATGCGGTCCTTCATGATCCGCTCGATGCCCGCCTTCAACGTCTGGTCGCTCGCAGGACAGGTGCCGCACGCGCCGACGAGAGTCACCGTGACGATTCCCGTGACATCATCGACGTCGCGCAGGACGATGTCTCCGCCGTCGGCCTGCAGTGCCGGACGAATCACTTCGATCGTGGCCTCGACTTGTGCACGCAGCGCCGACGTCGCGTCGGTCGCATTGCCTGTCGTCACCTCGAGCACCTCCGTCGGTTCCGGCCCAAACGTGCTCCATACGATAGGAGCGTGTTGGCGCACCAGGGTGGCTGGGACGAGATTCTCATGGTCGCCGTTCCGATGGCGGTCATTGCGGGTGCGCTCTGGGTTGCAAAACGCAGGGTCATGCGCGAGTCACATCGGCACCGAGACCAATGAGTCGACCGACGAGATCGTCGTAGCCACGGTCGACGTGATGCACGTCATGGATCTCGGTTTCGCCCTCGGCAACGAGACCCGCGACGACGAGAGCCGCGCCGGCGCGGATGTCGGGGGCCCGCACTGACGTCCCGATGAGTTCGTAGACGCCCCGCACTCGAGCCTTCGTTCCGTACACGGAGATCGACGCTCCGAGACGGCGCAGTTCCTCGATGTACCTGAAGCGACCGGGAAACAACGTTTCGGTGACGACTCCCTCACCCCGACTCACCGCGAGCATCGCAACGAGCAGCGGCTTGTAGTCGGTGGCGATTCCGGGATACGGCTCGGTCGTGAAATCGATGGCCCGCAGACGTTCGCGGGCGGTGACTCTGATGCCGTCGCGCTGCGGTGTGATCGACACGCCCATGCGTGCATAGCAGTTGAGCAACTCCTCCATGTGTTCGGTACGTGCACCTCGCACGAGGATGTCACCGGTCGCAACCGCCACCGCGGCGATGTACGTCGCCGCCTGCACGCGGTCGTTGACGACGGTGTGGCGCGTGCCGTGCAGCGAACCGCGCTCGACGCCGTGAATGACGAGTCGTGAGGTGCCGATGCCTTCGATGTCGGCACCCATCGACACGAGCATGTTGCACAGGTCCTGCACCTCGGGCTCACGCGCCGCGTTGTCGATGACCGTGGTTCCGACCGCGTACACGGCCGCCGTCAGGAGGTTCTCCGTGGCTCCGACGCTCGGGATGGCGAGCTCGACGTGGGCACCCTTCAGACGGTCGGCGTAGGCGACGATGTCGTAGAGGTTCTGCTCGACGGTGGCACCCATCGCCTCGAGCCCCTGCACGTGGAGGTTGATCGGACGACCGCCGAAATCGTCACCGCCCGGCCAGTTGATCCGGGCCGTGCCGTAGTGCGTAAGCAGCGGGCCGAGCACGTTGATGCTCGCCCGGATCTTGTCCAACTTCTCGAACGGAACGACCGGCGTGATGTTGCCGTCGTTGACGAGGTGCAGCTCGTGCGGTCCGAGCCATTGCGACTGGACGCCGAGCGAAGCGAGCGTGTCGGCCATCGTGTGCACGTCGGTGATCGCCGGCACGTTCGTGAGCACGTACTCCCCCTCCGCGAGCAGGGTCGCTGCCATGAGTTTGAGCACCGAGTTCTTCGCCCCGGGGACCTGGACGGAACCGGAGAGAGGACCACTGCGGCGCACGAGGATGCGCGGAGCCGTGACTGTCACTCATCTCAGTATGCTCCCCGCGGTGCCGTCCGACGCGTCATCAGCCGCGGGACGCATGACACGTCGCGTGTTCCCCGGCGGAGCTTCGCGCAGCGAGATTCGCGTCTTCGTCCTGCTCGTGCTCGCGACCGTTCCGTTCGCGTACGTGAACACGCTCTTCACACAGACCGTGTCGTACGCCGCCGACGAGTTCGGCGTGTCCGACCGGGCGATCGGCCTCGGTGCTGCAATCGTTCGCTGGGGAGTCGTGCTCGCAATTCCCATTGCGTGGGCGGCCGACCGCTTCGGTCGTCGTCGCGTCCTCGTCACACTCGCGTGGCTCGCACCCCTGAGCGCGGCACTCGGTGCGGTCGCGCCGTCCTTCACCTGGCTCGTCGCCTCACAGACACTCGCCCGACCGCTCGCCGTGTCGATCAACGTCCTCGTCGGCGTCATCGCCGCGGAGGAGATGTCGCGCGAATCACGCGCCTCGACGCTCGGTCTGCTCGGCATCGCGGCAGGTTTCGGCGCCGGGTTGGCGGTCGCGGCACTGCCGCTCGCCGACGTCAACGTCGGCGGATGGCGGTGGGTCTACGTCATCGCCCTCGCGTGGTGCGCCGTCGGCTTCGTGCTCATGCGCGGGCTCTCCGAGACCCGTCGTTTCGTCACCCAACACACGAATCAACGACGGGCGATGAGCCGGCAACTGCGCGACCCGCGGCTCGTCATGCAACTCGTCGCCGCCCTGCTCGCCAACGTGTTCATTGCGACCGCGAGCGTGTTCCAGGTGAACTACCTGCGCGACGTGCGCGGGTACTCGCCACTGCTCATCACCATTTTCACCTTCGTCACTGCGACACCCGCGGCAATCGGCCTCGTCATCGGCGGACGACTCGCCGACAAGCGCGGACGACGCGTACTCGCCGCAGTGTCCCTGCTCGTCGGCACGTGGATGCTCACGCTGTCGTTCAGCGTCCCCGGTCCGGCGATGTGGGTGAGCACCCTCGTCGGAGGCATCGGGTTCGGCATGGCGTACCCGGCGTTCGGCGTGTACCGCGGCGAATTGTTCCCGACGACCGATCGAAGTTTCGCATCGGGAATGATCACCGCCGCGAGCCTCATCGGCGGCAGCATCGGACTCATCGTCGCCGGCACGTGGCTCGATGCCTCACGCAGTTACGGCGGAATCCTCGCGCTCTTTGCAATCGGTCCGACCCTCGTCGCGCTCTTCGTCGTGCGCACGTTCCCCGAAACCGCGCACAAGGAGCTCGAAGAGATCAGCGCGCCGCCGCGCTGACGTCACACGTATCTACTGTCCGATTCCGTTAAACGTTACGTTCGCGACCAACCCAGAAGGGGGCGCGCAGTTCGCGCTTGAGGATCTTGCCCGTCGGTGCCTTCGGCAGCGCATCGAGGAAGTCGACCGACTTCGGCTTCTGGTAACTCGCAAGGTTCTGCTTCGCGACGTCGATGATCTCTTTTTCCGTCGCAGTGACGCCCGGCTTCAGTACGACAAATGCCTTCACCGACTCGCCCCATTCGTCGTCGGGGATGCCGATGACGGCGCACTCGAGCACGCCGGGATGACGGGCGATCGCCTCCTCCACCTGCGCCGAGTAGATGTTCTCCCCGCCCGAGATGATCATGTCCTTCGCCCGGTCGACGATGTACACGAATCCCTCGGAGTCGATGGTGGCGACGTCGCCCGTGAACATCCAGCCGTCACGGATCGTCTTGGCCGTGAGATCGGGGCGACGGAAGTAACCGAGCATGTTCGCCGGCGACTTCACGATGATCTCGCCCGGGGTGTTGCCATCGTGGGGAACGTCCTTCCCGTCGGCGTCGACGACGCGCAACTGGGTGGCGTACACCTCGCGACCGCACGACATGAGTCGGTGCGTGTTCACGCCATCACGGACCGCGAGCACGTGATCCTCCTGCGACAGCGTCGTCATCGTCGTGCCCTCGGTCTGTCCGTAGGCGTGCATGAAGGTGCACGACAACTTGTCCATCGCTTCCTTGATGACGCGCGTCGGCATCGGACCGCCGCCGTACTGGATGTTGCGCAGACTGCTGAGGTCGTACTTCTCGAAGTCGGGCGCCGCGAGCATCCAGTTGAGCATCGTCGTCACGGCGAGAAACGCCGACACGCGGTGCTTTTCGATGAGCTGCAACGCGAGCGTGGCGTCGAAGTTCATGAGCACGAGCGGACGCCCGTACGACAGGTAGTTCAGAGCGAGCACGACCGGGATGTGGAACATCTGACCGGTGAGCATGTACACGTCGCTCGGCACGATGCGCTCGGCGACGGCCTGATTGAGCATCCCGTAGAACGCGCTGCGGTGCGAGTGGAGTGCACCCTTCGACTCGCCCGTCGTACCGCCCGTGTAGAGGATGAAACACGGATCCTCGCCACCGACGACCGACGACAGTGCCGGCTCTGCATCGCTCGCCGCATCGACCAGCTTCTCGAAGGAACCGTCGCCACCCGAGCCGTACTGCAGCCAGTGCTTCACGCACGTGACGTCGCGCTGCAACTCGGCGGCGACGCCGGCGAACTGCGCCTGCGTGACGAACACGGTCGGTTCGCCGTTGTCGACGATCTTGCGCAACTCGGGGGCCGCGAGGCGCCAGTTCATCGGCTGGGTGACGAAGCCGACGCGGGCGCAGGCGAGGTACACGGTGAGGTACTCGGTGCTGTTCTGACTGAGTACCGCGACACGATCACCCTTCGACAGCCCGAGCCCGACGAGGGCGTTGGCAAGTTGACGAATGCGTCGGTCGAAATCGGCGAAGTTCACCCGGGTGTCGTTCGTGGCATCGATGACTGCGGTCTCGTTCGGGGTGAGGCGGGCCCACTTGGCCGCGAGTAAACCGATGTTGAACATGACCCGAAAAATAGTCCACTGTTAGAGTGTTCGCGGTATCGCACGGCCGAGACGGTGCGTGCTCGACGGAGGTCCACCACATGGCTGACAGGGACAAGGCTGACAAGAACGGCAAGACGCCCGCCGGCAACGCCGGCGAGACTCCCCGCCAGAAATGGCAGCGCGCCTTCGACGCATCAAAGAAGCGCGACGCCGACTACACGACGATGTCGGGCATCCCGCTCGACCCCGTGTACGGCCCCGACGACGCCGAATACCCCGGTCAGTACCCCTTCACCCGCGGACCCCACGCCTCGATGTACCGCTCGAAGTTGTGGACGATGCGCATGTTCGCCGGCTTCGGCACCGCCGAGGACACGAACCACCGCTTCAAGGAAATCATCCGCGCCGGCGGTGACGGATTGTCGACCGCCTTCGACATGCCGACCCTCCTCGGTCTCGACTCCGACGACCCGATGTCGGAAGGCGAGGTCGGTCGATGCGGTGTCGCCGTCGACACGCTCGCCGACATGGAGGACCTCTACGCCGACCTCGATCTCTCGCAGATCACCACGTCGATGACGATCAACTCCCCCGCCGCGGTCATCTTCGCGATGTTCGTCGCACAGGCGGAGAAGCGCGGCATCTCCCGCGCGGCGCTCGGCGGCACGCTGCAGAACGACATCCTGAAGGAGTACCAGGCGCAGAAGGAATTCATCTTCCCCCCGCGTCAGGCGATGCGTCTCGTGCGCGACACGATCGCGTTCTCCACCCGCGAGATGCCGAAGTGGAACTCGATCAGCATCTCCGGTTACCACATCCGTGAAGCGGGAGCGACGGCAGCCGAGGAACTTGCGTTCACCATCGCCAACGGTTTTGCCTACGTCGAGTTGGGCAAGCAGGCCGGACTCCCCGTCGACGACTTCGCGCCGAGGTTGTCGTTCTTCTTCAACGCACACATCGACTTCTTCGAGGAGATCGCCAAGTACCGCGCCGCACGGCGCATCTGGGCGCGCTGGATGAAGGAGCGCTACGGCGCGAAGTCGGAGAAGTCGATGATGCTGCGCTTCCACACCCAGACGGCGGGTGTGTCGCTCACCGCACAGCAGCCCGAGATCAACATCGTGCGTACCGCCATCGAGGCACTCGCCGGTGTGCTCGGCGGAACGCAGAGCCTGCACACCAACTCGATGGACGAGGCCCTCGCCCTGCCCACCGAGAAGGCCGCCCGCATCGCGCTGCGCACGCAGCAGATCATCGCCTACGAGACGAACGTCGCCCACGTCGCCGACCCGCTCGGTGGTTCGTGGTACGTCGAGGCGCTCACCGACGAGATGGAGAAGCGCGCCGAGGAAATCTTCGCGCTGCTCGACGAGATGGGCGAAGGCTCGATCCTCGAGGGCGTCATCCGCGGCATCGAGGAGAACTGGTTCCAGAAGCGCATCGCCGACTCGGCGTACGAGCTCGAGAAGAAGATGGGCTCGAAGCGTCGCACGATGGTCGGTGTCAACCGCTTCACCGAGGGCAACGAAGAAGACGAACTCGAGATCCTCGAGATCACCTCGGCCGACGAAGAACGCCAGCTGAAGCGCCTCGATCTCATCCGCGCCCAGCGCGACGAGAAGAAGGTCGCCGCCGTGCTCGCCAAGCTCGCCGAACAGGCAGCCGACGAGTCGGTGAACCTCATGCCCACGCTCATCGAGGCGGCGCGCGAATACGCCACCCTCGGCGAGATCATGTCGTCGATGCTCGGTGTCTTCGGTCGCCACGTCGAAGTCCCGAGCATCTGATCCCGGCGTCCACGAAAAGGAACCCCCATGTCACATCGCGTCCTCGTCGCAAAAGTCGGACTTGACGGTCACGACCGCGGCATCAAGGTCGTCGCCCGCATCCTGCGCGACGCCGGTTTCGAAGTCGTCTACACGGGGCTGTTCCAGACCCCCGATACCGTCGCGGCGGCGGCCGTCGACGAGGACGTCGACGTCGTCGGCCTGTCGATGCTCTCCGGTGCGCACATGGCGCTCGCACCGAAGGTCGTCGCGAAGTTGCGCGAACGCGGCGTCGACATTCCCGTCGTCGTCGGTGGCATCATCCCCGCGAAGGACGTCGAGAAGTTGAAGACGGCCGGTGTCAGCGAAGTACTCACCCCCGGCGCGACCCCCGAAGACGTCGTCGCCATCATCCGTCGCGCGATCGACGCGAACGCCACCGCGAAATAGCGCGCACTGCGCGCCGTTGACTACGCCGTGAGGCGGGCGACGACTTCGTCGGCGACGCTTGCCGCGTACTCGCGCAACTTGTCCTCACCGAGCGGCGAGACGGGGTGCGGCACCTCGCAGCCGAGGTAACCGGCGGCACCGATCGTCGGCGCGAACCCGGCAACGATCGGACGGAACGGCTCGGTGATGACGAGAGCGGAAGGCACTCCGAGAGCTTCGAGTTGGATGGCGTCGTGCAAACTGCACGCGGTGCAGGCGCCTCAATCCCCGATGCCGGAAATGATGAGGTGTGCACGCGCAGCAAACATCTTCGCGGTGTCGCCATCGATCGGGCGACCGGCGCCACCGGGCTTCGAGAACATCTCGATCGTGGCCACGGGCAAACGCTTCTGAACTTCCTCCGCGACGAACTGCAGGAACTGCTTCGCCTTCGGCTTGCCGTTCTCGATGACGACGAGGTGCAACGCCTCGTCCTTGCCGTACGTGCGGCGGGGCGCCATCGTCACTGCCTCGGACGCGCCGCCTTCGTACATGGGCGAGAGCACCTGCAGGGCCATGGTTCTGACGTTACTCCATCGTGCGGATCATTGCGAGAGGGTCAGTGCTTGCCCGACGACCCCGAGTTGAGGGGATGACTGGCATCGTCGCGGGGATCGTTGATCTTCAGCGTCCATCCCGAGCCCAGGATGCGTTCGACCTCGCGGGCGAAGATCGGCTCGAGCATCCGCACGGGCATGACGCAGTCGGCACAGGCCTGGCTGGGGATGTCGAGGGTGAACTCGATCGTGCGCCGCCCGACCACTTTCGCGGTGAGATCCGCGCCATCGGAACGCAGCCCGGGCGCGAGAGCCGCGACGACCGCGGCAATCTTCGCGTCGTCGACGACCGGCGCCGAGCCGCCCGGTAACTCGACCGCGACGGTGACGCCCCGGTTGTGCTTCGTCGGCGCCCACGTCGGAATGTACGCCGACCACCCCGCGCCCGCACCGCCGGCGGTGACGACGAAGAGATCGTCGATCGTGGCGATGGCGGGAAGCTTCCCGTCGTACGTTTCGCCGAGGTCGTGCTGCGATCCCTTCTCCTTGAGGATGCCCCATTGCTCGAGTTCGTCGGCGGAAATTCGGCTGTGCTCCATGAGGAACTCCCGAATCTGCTGCTTGCTCCATCCCGCCTCACGCAAGATGAGCGAGTGCTCGTAACCGAGGATGACGAGACCCTGGGCGCCCTTGCCGACGCAGTACGTCGCGGGGTTGCGCATCGCCGCTGCAAAGGTGAGCAACACTCCCGCCGGATCGGGATTGAGATGGTTCGCCACCTGGCGCGGACCCTCCGCGGCGAGGATCGTCACCGTCGTCTCCGATCGATCGAAGCCGAGCTCGACGCGCAGCGGTTCCCACGGTGCCGGCGGGTCGTATTCAGCGAGACACATCGACAACTTGCCGGGGTGACCGATCGACGAGCCGTCCATCTCACCGGTGCGCGCGCCGAAGACGTTCGCCGCGACGAGTCGCACGGCACGACCGATCGTCATGTTCGCCCGGTTTCCCGGTCCGAGCACATTGAGGCGGCTGCGCATGCCGATTTCCTCGGCGTACGGTCCGGACACGACGAGGCACGATGCCGCACCACCCGTGCTCGTCAGTGCGGTGTGCGCATTGAATACGGGTGTGAGAAGTGCACGCAGAGCGGCGACGACGACCGGGAAGTACTCGGGGCGACAGCCGGCCATCACCGCGTTGATCGCCGCCTTTTCCGCGGTGAGTACGCGGGCGCGCTCCTTGATCTCGCCGATCGCCTCGTCGGGCGCGAGGCCGGCACCTGCGAGCATCGCGTCGACGCGGGCCGGCGTCGGTGGCACAACGGGCAAACCGTCGGTCCAGTTGCGCGCGTACATCTCCTCTTGCGCGTCACCCTCGTCGATTTGCAGCTGCTGTGCCATGTCGTTCCCCCTCGAAAAGTCGCAACGATCTCGCCCGCGTCGGAGTCCCGCGCGCCGGTCTCGCTCGTTGCCGTCGTGACCCGATCATTACCATAGGCGCAATGAACGCCCGAACGTCCCCCGCACCGACGACGAAGGTGCGGTCACTGCGCGACGTCGTCGCATCGATCCCGGACGGCGCAGTCATCGGTCTCGGCGGATTGTCCATGAACTCCGCCCCGATGGCCGTCGTGCGCGAGATCGTCCGCCAGGGAAAAAAGGACCTCACCGTTGTCGCCCTCGTCGCCGGCATGCCGATCGACTGGCTCGCCGCCGGCGGCAACGTGAAGCGTGTGATCACGGGCCTCATCAGCCTCGAGGGTTTCGGACTCGCCCAGAGTTTCCGCCGCGCCGTGCAGTCAGGTGACGTCGCCATCGAGGAATACAGCGAACACCTCCTCATCTGCAGGCTGCAGGCCCAGGCCCACGCACTGCCGTTCGTGCCGACGCGCGCCGGCATCGGCACCGACGTGCTCGGCTTGCACGCCGCGACCGGCACGGTGCGCGAGGAGGTCGACCCCCGCACCGGTGAGCACTACGTCGCGTGCAGCCGCCTGCCCGTCGACATCGCCCTCGTTCACGTCCACGAATCCGACGACCTCGGCAATGCTCGCGTCAATCCGAAGCTCATCTGGATGGACAACGAGGTCGTCAACGCCGCCGACCGCACGATCGTGTCGTGCGAGGAAATCGTCGGCACCGACTCGTTCCGTGCCGAGCCTTGGCGTACCACCTATCCGCGGTACATGGTGAACGACGTCGTGCACACACCGCACGGTGCACTGCCGACGTCGATGTTTCCGTCGTACGTACACGACGAGACCTTCTACGACCGTTACGCGCGCGCCAGCGCCGACCCGGCGACGTTCGCCGAGTTCTTCCGCACGAACGTCGTCGAGCCCGAGACGTGGCAGGACTTCCTCGCGAAGAACGACCTCACCGCACGTTCGCGGAGCGCGTCGTGACGACACCCGTTCCCGGCTACGACTGCACCGTCGATGAACTGATGGTCGTCGCGTTTTCTCGTGCCCTACCCGCCGATACGCGCGCGTTCAACGGAGCCGTCTCGTTCATCCCCGCATGTGCGTTCATGCTCGCCCGGGCCACGCATGCCCCCGACCTCGTGTGGGCGGCGGGATCGATCGGCATCGACGCGTCACCGACGGAGATTCCCGAATCGACGTTGAGCGACGGCATCTGGGAGGGCTCGACGATGCTGTCGAACTCGCCGTTCGACTTCTGGGCGCACGCACAGGGCGCGCGGTACAACACGTTCTCCTTCCGTGGTGCACAGATCGACAAGTACGGCAACGTGAACAACACCGTCATCGGTGACTACGCCAAGCCCAAGGTGCGTCTCGCCGGCGGCGGCGGAATGGCCGACCTCAGCATCATGATCCCGCGGATCATGCTCTGGTCGACGACGCACACGCCGCGCACGTTCGTCGACACCGTCGACTTCCGTTCCGGTCTCGGCTACGGCGACGGCGGCGACGACCGCGCCCGACGCGGCATTGCCGGCGGACCCGTCACGTGCATCACGAACATGTGCGTGTTCGGCTTCGATCCCGTCACCAAGCACATACGCGTCGACTCGCTGCACCCCGGAGTCACGCTCGGCGAGGTGCAGGCCGCCACCGGCTTTCCGCTCCCCGCCCCGACGGGTGACATCCCCGTCACTGCCGCACCGACCGCAGCCGAGTTGCACCTCCTGCGCACGGTCATCGATCCGCACGGCGCACGACGACGAGAGTTCGCGTGAAGTTCGGCCTCATCCTGCCGATCCAGTCGCAACACGAACCCCTCGACGTCCTCATCGACGAGATCATCGAGGAAGCCGTCGCCGCCGAGGCAGCGGGCTTCGATGCCTGCTTCCTTCCCGAGTTCCATCAGGCGCACGGCGGCGCCATCGTGTCGCCGCATCTCATCGGCGCGGCGATCCTGCGCGCGACGACCGCCCTGCGCTTCGGCGCCGCGGTGCTCGCCGCACCGTTGCACCACCCCGTGCGACTCGCCGAAGAGCTCATCATGCTCGACTGGATGAGCAAGGGACGCGTCATCGCCGGCCTCGGTATCGGCCACCAGGTGCCGGACTTCCGTGCCTACGGAGTCGACCGCGACGCACGCGGCGCGATTACCGAGGAACTACTCGACATCATGACGAAGTGTTTCTCCGGCGAAGCGTTCGAACACGCCGGCAAACATTTCGACGTCGCCGCGACTATCACACCACGGCCGTACTCACAACCACGACCGCCGATTTGGATGGGGGCGCACTCACGGGCGGGGCTCGAACGTGCGGCGCGCTGGAGCGACCTGTGGTTGTCGGATCCGCAACGCGACGCCGCGACGTGCGGACGACTCGCCGACCACTACCGCGAACATGCGGCGCGACTCGGTCGACCGACGGCCGTCGGATTGTTCCGTGAAGCGTGGATCGACGACGACGCCGACGCATGTCGCCGTTCGTGGGGCCAACACGCACTGGCGATCCACCGGCTCTATTACAACGTCGGCGTGTACCGCAAGGTGTTCGAGCCGTGGGTCGACGAGGTGCGCGACCGTGCCGCATTCACCTTTGACCGCCTCGCACCCGGTCGCTTCCTCTACGGCAGCGGTTCCGAGATCCTCTCGACCGTCGACGAATGGCAGTCGCTCACCGGCTGCGAATACATGGCCCTGCGCATGCGCCACCCCGGCGGGCCCGGTCATGCAGCGACGCTCGAGGCGATCGGTCGCTTTGGACACGAAGTCATCACCCCGCTGCGCACGGCGGGCGGCGATCACAAGAACTGACTCAACAACTGACACAACGTCTGAGAGGATGCACACATGACCACCGCAGGATCGACCATCGGCACCTTTGAGCGCTTCCTCGTCGAGCGCGTGCGACCGAACATCGCGGTCGTCACGATGAACCGTCCCGAGAAGTTGAACGCGATGGATCCGACGTTCTTCCGCGAACTCATCGACGTCATGGGCCTCATCTCCGACACCCCCGACGTCAGCGTCGCGATCCTCACGGGTGCCGGTCGCGCATTTTCCGCCGGCGGTGACATCGCCACTTTTCCGGTGCTCACCGAGAACCTCGAAAAGGCGCGCATGCACCTGCGCACCGTGTTCGACTCGTTCAACGCGATCGAGCGGTGCCGCGTGCCGGTCATCGCCGCGGTGAACGGCATCGCCCACGGTGGTGGTCTCGAGATCCTCGGTGGCGTCGACTACCGCATCGCTTCGACCGCCGCGAACCTCGCCTTCCGCGAGGCGGTGCACGGGCTCATCCCTTCTTACGGTGTGGTGAAATTCCAGGAGATCATCGGCCACGCGCGCACGATGCGCCTCGTCGGATCCGCAGAGATCATCGATGCGCAGACAGCGCTCGAGTGGGACGTCGTGCAGGAAGTCGTTGCCCCCGACGAACTCATGCCGCGGGCGATAGCGCTTGCCGAGAGCCTCGCCGCCAACCCGGCAACGGCGTTGCACACGCTGAAGAACGTGCTCAACCGCGATTCGTCGCGCGACCTCGCCATCGCCGTCGAGGCGACCGCGCTGCTCTTCGGCATGCCCGACACGCAGTCGCGGGTGAAGGCGTTCCTCGACCGCAAGCGTTCGTAACGTCGCGCCGCACCCGGCAGTGCGTTATCCCTGCTGTGGCTCGATGTCACGTGCACTCGGTGACGAGCGCTGGATGGCGACGACACCGACGATGATGAGCACCCCACCGAAGATCGACACCGGGCTCGGCACCGTTGACAGGATGATCCACGACCACACGAGGGCGGCAAGCGGAATTCCGTACATGTAGACGACGGTCTTGCTCGCCGGTAGCACCTGCAGTGCGTACAGCCACACGATGTACGGCAGCACGGTGCCGCCGAGAACGAGCATGATGAGCCACGCCCATCCCGACGGCGTGATCTTCGCGATGCCCTCGGCGGCGTGGGGAAACAGGGGCGCCATGACGAGCATGCCCATCGTCGTCGAGATGGCGAGCGTCGCGAGCGGATGTGCAGTCGACGAGAAGCGCTTCGAGATGATCGTGAAACCGGCCCATGACAACGGGCTGAGCAGCGACAACGCCGCCATCCACGGGTTGCGTACGACGAACTCGCCGTCACCGGAACCGGTGAAGATGACGACGCACGCCCCGGTGAGTGCGAGGAGGAACCCTGCCACCTGGACGCGCCGAAACCGCTCGCCGAGCACGACGACGGCAAGGAGTGCAGCCCACGCCGGTGACGTGGACGCGATCGTCGACGCGAGTGCCGGCGAGAGGAACCGCTGACCGTTGACGATCGGCAACTGCGACATGGGAACGCAGAGGATGCCCGCCGCGAGCAACCAACCCCACTCACGGCGTGCAAAGCGCGGCCGCATCGCGGGGCGAGACATCGAGATCGCGATGAAGCACAGGGCCATCAATCCGAAACGAATGACGACGAGTTGAACGACGTCGACCTCGCGCAACATCCGCGCCACACCGACGAATACAAGACCCCACAACCCGACGGTGACGGTCATCGCGGCGTGCACCCACCATGTCGAGCGCGGCTGCGAGCGTGAATCAGTCACGACTGCGTCGACGACCCGTCAACTTTTCATCTTCGGGGCGCGTGCCGGGCGGATGTCGACCGTGTCCGCGGTGATGCCATCGGCGCGCAACTTGAACTTTTGGATCCGCTGCGAGGGCGTCTTCGGAAGTTCGTCGACCACCCGCACGTAGGCGGGCACCGCGAAGCGGGGCATCGTCGCATCGCAGAATGCACGGAACTCGACGGCGTCAAAGCTCCTTCCCGTCTCGACGACGACCGCGACCATCACTTCCTCCTCGCCGATGTCGGACGGCACGGCGTAGGCCGCCGACTCGCGCACCGACGGGTGTGCGTTCACCGACCGCTCGACTTCGAAGCTCGAGATGTTCTCGCCGCGGCGCCGGATGCAGTCCTTGATTCGGTCGACGAACACGAGATATCCCTCGTCGTCGAGGTAGCCGCGGTCACCGGTGTGGAACCACAGGTCGCGGAACGCCTCGATCGTCGCATCGGGGCGATTCCAGTAGCCGGCAAACAACCCCATTGGTGTCGCGGGGCGGGCGCAAATCTCGCCGGGTGATCCCGCCGGCTGTGCCGCTGCGGTGTCGGGATCCTGGATCTGGATCTCGAGGTGCGGGCAGATGCGGCCCATCGTTCCGCGCTTCACCTTGCCCGGCGACGGAGCGCTCGCGGGGCCGAGTTCGGTCGAGCCGTACACCTCGAGCAACTGCAGACCGAACCGCTTCTCGAAATCGTCGATGATGCCCGGCGGCGCCGCTGCCCCGAAGGCGACGCGCACGTCGTTGCGTGCGTCGAGCTCGGACGGCGGTTCGGCGTGCAGCAGGTGGATGACGGAACCCATGTAGGCAAAGAACGTCGCCCCCGACGAGCGGACCTCGTCCCAGAACTTGCTCAGCGAGAATCCGTTGCGCAGCACGACACTCGCGCCGGCCCACAACGACGATGTGACGACGGCGGATCGCGCCGTGACGTGGAAGAGCGGGAACATCGAGTATGCGACGTCGCGCGCGGTGAGATCGAGGATGTCGATCCATGCGTACGCATTCCACAATGCGGTGCGGTGCGGGAGGATCGCGCCTTTCGACGGCCCCGTCGTTCCCGAGGTGTACATGACGTAGGCGACGTCGCGTTCCTCGCGGCGCGTCGGACCGAGAGCATCACCTGCTGCGACATCGACGAATCGGTGCAGCTCCGGTGACTCCGGGGACGCCGAATCACCGACAACGATGACGTGGCGCAGCGTCGGCACCTGCAGCGTGCGGATCCGATCGACGAATCGCGCATCGACGACCGCCACGACCGCACCCGATTCAGTGAGAACGTGACGCAGATACTCGCCGACAAAATCGTTGTTGATCGGCACGTCGATCGCACCTGCCCACACGATGCCGAACCACGCGGTGAGGTACTCGGGAACGGGAGGAAGCATCGTCGCGATGCGATCACCGGGCTGCACGCCGAGACGGCGCAATCCATCGGCGAACCGTGCTGCGCGATTGGCGAGGGCCGCGTACGTGATGTCGTCGCCCTCGGCGCGAATGGCGACGACTTCGGGGAACTTCTCGGCGCGGTCGAGCAGCATGCTCGACACCACCCACTCCCCGGCGTACTGCTCCGGCGGCACGTGACGCGAGTCGCGCATTGCGGTCATCCTGCGGCTTTCACGTTTAGTGAGTCAGTTCCGCTGGAAACGGGTGACGCGCGCGTCGGTGTAATCGTCGGGCAGGTCGGAGATGTGCCACACCTGCGTACCCCACCAGCGCCACTCACCGGCGAGGACCGCTTCGGGCGTGCACACCGGGTGCGGCTCGTACCAGTCGAGGTCGCTCTGCACCACCTGGATGAGACAGCCGAAGGCGGACTTCGGTCGCAGGAACGTCTCGAGCCAGTGCGAATCGTCGAGCTTCGTGTCGACGGTTTCGAATCCCTTCGCCTGCAGGTCGGCAATCGTCGCCTGAATGTCGTCGACGAACAACGTGGCGTGATGAAAACCCTCGCCGTGCTCGTCGAGGTACTTCGCTAGGTACGAGTCGGGATACAGCGGCGACAGGAACTCGACCTTCACCTTCGTCGGCAGCTTGAACACCATCGAACGGATACCGATCTGCATGTTGTCGCCGCCGATGACGAACTGCGCGCCGAAGACGTCGCGAAACAACTCGATGGCACGCCGCGGGTCGCGCACGGCAATACCGACGTGATCCCAGTGGTGGATCTTCGGCTCGATGATCGGATTCGGTGGCAGGTGCGACGGCGCACCCTTCTTCGGATCTGTCCTCCACCCCATGGGTTACTCCCCCTTGCTCGTTGCCGTGAACCCGTACGGGCGGTAGGCGCCGTACAGCATGTGCTCGACGTGGGCCATGCCGGTACCCCCGGCACCCGTCATGGTGCACGCGAACTCCGTGCCGCCGAGACGCCGTTTGTCCGGAACGTGCACCGGACCGAGCGCCCGCGCCGGATCGTTCACCGGAAAGCGATCCGATTCGCGCACGTCGGCACCGCGGTACACCCCGGGCTGACCGAGATCCGACCAGCCGCGCGTGTAGCCGAAGCCCTGCGGATGCGCCGGGTCGCACACGACCTCGAAGTCGTACGTGCGCGAACCACCGTCGTGCGTACGCAGTTCGAATTCCCCTCCCGACAGTCGCCGAGTTCCGGGGTGGTAGCGCAACGCGTGTCTGACGGCGACGATGCCGAGCGACCCGCCGTCGCGCATGTCGATGCGACCCTCGCAGTCCAGCACGTCGCCGGCGGCGTTCTCGTGGAGGTGGAAGAAACCGGAGTGGTCGCCGACCTCGAACGGCACCCACAGGCGCAGCGCGCGCGGATCGCGGTCGTCGCCGGTGTCGATGCCTCCGTGCGGTACGTGCGGACCCATCGTCGAGCGGATTCCCCACGAATGGTCGCGCGTGCCGTACCAGCGCTCGAGTCGCATCGTCTCGCCATCGATGACGAGTGTGCCGCTCGCACGACACGGCTGGGTGTAACGGAACACGTCGTTGATGACGCGACCGAAACGGATCTGACGGTGGCGGGACTCGACGAACGGCTCGCCCACCGACTCGAACTCGAGCTCGAAACCGAAGTCGACGTCGCTCGATGTGAGCACGATCTTCTGTCGGCGCATCGGCTCGAGAATCTCGACGCTCAGACCCCCGACCTCGAGCACGTCGCGGCGCGGCAGGAGCGCACGGCTCACGCGCTGGTTGCGCTGCTCACCCTTCGTGACGACGCCGGCGTAGCCGTCCATGACGTTGTTATTCGGATGCAGTCGCAACCCGGTGAATACATGCACACCCGGTGCATACGCCGCGAAGTAGTAACCGTCGTTGAAATGCGAGTCGGACGTCTCGGGAACGCCGAACGACTCGATCGTCTGGTGGAACGGCAGATCGTCCCATCTCGACAACCCCGACGCAAACGTCATCTCCCTGTCACCCCCTGGTGCGTCGCCGTTGGCTCGCGATTGCGAATCGGACGACGAATTGACCTGAGGGTAAGTTAGACGACGAGGCCCCATGATTTCCCAGCGCGACGATCTTCCGCACGTTCCCCACCAGTGGGCGCTCATGACGTGGAAGGAAAACTGGTGCTTCACCGGCGTCGACGTCGCCACGGGGGTCGGTTTCGTCTTCCACGTGTCGCTGCGACCCCAGTTCGGAGAGGGCATCTTCTCCGCGAAGCTCGATGGCGTGCTTGGCGGTGAACGAGTGCGGATCAAATCGGTCGAACGTCATCCGATCGGGCGCAATCCCGCCGAGATGACGGCAATTGCGAGCACGGCGATGCGCGTCGAGATCCTCGAGCCGCACCGACGGTTCCGCCTGTCGTACGTGGGTGATGCCGGTTCGCTCGTCGTCGACTACGAGGGCCGCTTCGCGCCGTTCGATTTCGCCGACGGCGCGATGGCTCCGGGAGCCTCGACACTCGGCGACATCGGCCGCCATGTCTTTCCGTTCCACCACTACGAGCAGGGACTCACCTTCACCGCGACGCTCGTGCCGGCGACAGGCGCACATGCCGGACGTGCAATCACGCTGAATGGCGTCGGCAACCGCGACCACTCGTGGGGATGGCGCGACGATTTCGGGTTCCGGCTGCACCACTGGGTGTGCGCCAACTTCACCGATCGTTTCGTGCAGGGATCGGCGATGCACGAACGCAGCTACGACGGCCTGAAGCACGGCGGGTTCATCGGCACGCGCGGCGGCAACGTCGCCGTCATGCACGTCGACACGTCGAATGCCTACTGGGAGTCTCCGGCGAACGAGCCGCTCCCTCCGCTCGATCGTCCCGTCACGTACCGACTGCGTGACGCCCGCGGCGAGGAACACGTCGTCACCGCTCTGCTCGACAAGTCGGTGGCACGCAACTTCCTCAACGCGCGCAAGGAGGATGGCAGCGCGGTGTACGAGGACTGCCAGATGTTCTGCGAGTACCGCGACGAACGCACCGGCGAAATTGGTGCCGGGATCCTCGAGGTGGGCAAGATCCTCGAACGTCCCGATGCGGTCGAACTGACGCGCCGCCGGTGACGACGATGGCGGACACCTCCGACGACCTGGCTGCCCGTCTGCATCGTTGGTGCATTGCGCGACTCGGTGAATCGTCCGACTCGCGCATCGACGACCTCGTGCGCCACGCCGAGGGCTGGTCGTGGCACACGTACACGTTCACCCTGCGCGACGGCTCGGCTTCGCGCGGCATCGCCATCCGCCGTCAACCCGAGGACGGCCTGCTCGCGCCGTACGACATCGACGCGCAGTACCGCCTGCACGAGACACTCGAGAAGCAAACGTCGGTGCCGATTCCCGCGCTCATCGCCCTCGAACACGACACGAGCGTGCTCGGCATGCCGTTCTATGCGATGGAACGCATCACCGGAAGGGTGCCCGTGCAGTGGAAGCCGAAGGATCCCGACGTCTTCCCCACCGACGACGCGCGGCGCTCGATCGGTGAACAGTTCGTTGCCATCCTCGCCGCGATCCACGCCACCGACACGACACCGCTCGGATTCCTGCCGGGTGCGGGCGACCCGCAGCTCGCAACCTTCACGCAGTTGACGCGCTGGCGCGACATGTACGAGTCGTCCGTGCTCGTCGATGAACCGTTGTTGCGCTACGCCTTCGCCTGGCTCGCTGACAACGTTCCCGCACCGGTGCGCACCGGTTTGTGCCACGGCGACTATCGCATCGGGAACTTCATCGTCGACGCGGGCCGCATCGTCACCATCCTCGATTGGGAACTCGCCCACGTCGGCGACGTCGCCGCCGACGTTGCGTGGGCGGCGCTGCCGTTGTTCCGCGGTCGCTCGCCGTTGTATTCACACTTACTCACGCACGACGACTTCCTCACGGTCTACGAGCGCCACGGCGGTGCGCCGATCGGTGCCGACTCGTTCACCTATTGGACGATCTTCAACCTCGTGAAGGCCGCGGTGCCCCACATTCGCGCCGCGCGCGCCTTCGAGGACGGTGGCAGCAACGACTTGCGCCTTGCCGCGATGGGCCACCAGGCCGTCCACATCTACAAGCACCTCGTCCAGGCTCTCGAGGGGGTCAGATGATCCAGAACTCGCTTCCCCGTCTGCTCGACGGCATCGCCCAGTCGCTGCACGATGCGGTGCTGCCGAACGTCACCGACTCCTTTTCCCGCGGTCAGACGCTTGCGGCGATCGAGTTGCTGCGCAATCTCGCGTCGCGAGCGCAATGGGGCGACGACGCGGCGCGACTCGAGGCGCAACGTCTCGTCGATGCGCTCACGGCAGCCGGTGCGCCACTGGACAACGCGTCGGGCAACAGGTCGGATGACACATCGGGTGATCTGCTCGCACGGCTGCGCGCACACGTCGACGACGAACTCTCCCGCACGCGCAGCGGCATGTTCAGTGCTCCCACCGCTGCCAAGGCAGCCGGCGACAAGAAGGCCGGCAACACATCTGACAACACAGTCACGGGAGCCAAACAGTGACATATCGGGATGCCGACGACACGGTGATCACTCTCGATCACGTCAGCCGCATCATCGACAATCTGCGGTCCACCGGCGAGGATCACGGCATTAATGCCGGTCCCGGTGTCGATAACGGTCCCGGTGTTAAGAACGGTCCTCTTGTCGGCATCGGCGGTGTCGTGCTGCGCCGCAAGCCGATGGCGGTGATTGCCCGACTGTGTCGCGACGGCGTCGCACCGATGCGCGTCGCGTCGTTCCTCGCCTCGCTCGACATCGAGTGGCTGGCCGCACACCGTCGGATCCGCGAACTCACAACGGGTTACGTCGGGCTCGAAACGCTCGGCACGACCCCTGCATGGAATGCACTCGTCGAGGCGGGCGAGGTGGCGGTGCGCGAATACAGCGAGCTGATGTTCATCTCGGGCTTGCGCGCCGCCGCCATCGGACTGCCCTTTCTCCCGAGTCGCGGCGCCGCCGGGAGCGATCTTGCCGCCGACGCCGGGCTGCGCACCGTGCCATGTCCGTACACCGGCGAGACGTTGTGGGCGATGCCCGCCCTGCGCCCCGACGTCACCTTCCTCCACGCCGAACGTGCCGATGCGAACGGCAACGTCGATGCGCCGAGCGAACGCGACTTCCTGTGGGATGCCGATGCGACGCTCGCGCGTGCGTCGAAGCGCGTCGTCGTCAGCGTGGAGCGGATCGTACCGACGGCGGAGTTGCGCCAGCCGACGCTGTTCGCCCACGAGGTGACCCACGTCCTCGAGGTGCCGAACGGTGCCGCACCGAGCGAAGTGCCCGGCATGTACGGCGCCGACTTCGGAGGCTTGGCGGCGTACCAACGAGCCGTCGCTCGCGGTGACGATCCGGCCGCCGCATTGCGCGACGCATTCCCGGCGGTGCACTCGCGATGAGTGGTGGCAACACTTCCGTCGGTGATGCAATCACTCCGGCGACTCGCCTGTGCTGGGAACTCGCCCGCCAGACGCGACCCGACGACGTGCTCATCGTCGGCGTCGGCACTCCGCTCGCGGCAACGGCGGCGCTGCTCGCCCGCGAGGTACTACACCCGTCGCTCACCGTGCTCTTCGGCACCGCCGTCGCCCCGAGGCGCATCGACCTCGCCGCGTCGATCCTCGACTCGACGGCTGCTCCCCGCGCGGCGATCGGCAACTACACGCAGGTCGAGGTGCTCGATCTCGTCGCCCGTGGCGGCGTCACCCTGCAATACGTGAGCCCGATCGAGGTGGACGCGCTTGGCAACGTCAATGCGAGCCGCGTGCGCCGCGCCGACGGGGGCTGGCGACGCTTTCCCGGAAGCCTCGCAATCGCCGACACCGCCGCCCTCGTCGGCCGGCTCGTTGCGTACCGCGTCGGCCACCAGCGACGTTTCTTCCCGGAGCGCGTCGCCTTCGTCAGCGGGGCGTCGGCGGTCGAACGCGCACGCCGCAACGCGACCGTGCACGGCACGGGCGCCGGTGTCACCGTTGCCGTTACCGAAATCGCAACGGTGCGACTCGGTGAGCGGCCGCAACTCGTCGACTACGCCGGCACCATCGATCAGGTCACGGCCGAGTTCGGTTTCGCCGTCGATACGACGACGAGCGAACTGCGCGAGCCCGTTCCCTCGGAGGTTCTCGCCGCGATCGATGCCATCGACCCGCTCGGTGTGCGCAACCTCGAGGACAAAGATCACCGCAGCGCCGTGCTCGCACGTATCTCCGCCCGCGGCAACCCGGGCGAGCGCAGCGACACAGAAGCCCGCGGCGGTCCGACGCGATGAACGGCGCCGACACGTCCGCACACGGTGATGCGCTCGTCGATGCACATGTACTCGCCGACCTCTTCTCGCGGCATCTCGGCTCGCCGACGACGATCACGTCGGTGCGGCGCAGCGCACTCGGCAACGGCCAGGAGACCTGGTTCGTCGATACGAGCGCCGGACCGTTCGTCGTGCGCCGCAGTGCAATCGGAGGTCCGCTGACGTGGACGTCGCGGGCGACGGAGTTCGCTGCACTCGACGAACTGCGTTCGACCGGTCTGCCGGTGCCGCGCGTGTTGTGGCACGAACCCGACGGCGGAACCCTCGCGCGCGCATACCTCGTCATGGAGCGACTCCCCGGCAAACCTCCCGGGCGGTCCTTCGACGATGCAATGGCCCGCGATCTCGGGCGAATGCTCGCTCGCCTGCACGCCGCCACCCGTGATGCGCACGCGACGATCGACGCACTACAACTGCGCAATCACCTTGCGACGACCGTGCAGCGCTACTCCGAGTCGTTGTTCTCCGACGAACCGCTCGCCGCGGCGCTGCTCGGCTGGCTCGAGCACAACGTGCCGGCGCGCACCACGGCGTCGGTGCGACTGTGGGGCGATCCGGGTCCGCACAACATGCTCGTCGACGGCGGCACGATCACCGCGCTGCTCGACTGGGAGATGACGTCGCGGGGTCACCCGGGTGAAGACCTCGGTGCCGCGCGCTGGTCGGTGCTCGGCTTCGCCGATCCGGCAGCGATCGATGTCGGCTACGCCGAGATCACCGACGCGATTCCCGCCGACGAATGCGCATGGTTCGAGGTGCTCGCCCACCTCGTGCGTGCGGGGCAGGCTCTCGACGGCACGATCGCCTTTGCCCGCGGCGATACCGACGAAACGACCCTCCCGGCGATGGGTCTCGGTCTCGTCACGGCGAACCTCCTGCGCGCAGCGCATCGCGCATGGGGAACACCGCTCGCACCGAAACCCGAAGGTGTTGCCGCGCCGCAACGGCGAAGCGAATCACTGATTCGTCGCACGACGGAGGTGATCGATCGCCTCGCGGGCGCCGACGATCCGCGCAGCGCCGCACGACGACGCATCGCAGAGGTCGTACATGCGGCCTACGCGGCCGGTGCCGACGTTCGTGACGATGCGACCCTCACCCGAATCACCACGACGTCGCTCGGCGTGACGGTTCGCGAACACAAGGAGCTACTCGACGCGTTGCGCGGGAACGCACCGCGCATTGCGAAGGACTCGGCGGTACGCGACGTTCTCTTGTGCGATGTCGCTGCGCGACGGTCGCGGATGACCGACTTGCTCGGTCACTTCGGTCAGACGACGTCGACTTCCGTCGCGAGGTGACGGGCGCCGCCGAAGGCGACTCCACCGAGTTTCCACGCGCAGGCATCGGCGAACGACGAGTGCAGGAACGACAGCGCCGCATCGACGTCGTCGAACCACTGCATGTCGACCGCTTCGGCAGCCGGCGCACCGAGCTCGGCCGGCGGGCTGGCGAGCGGCACGAGCAGCTCGCGACGGCGCACACCCTCGTTGCGAAGGGCCGATGCATCGAACGAGTGGAGTACCTGCGCGAGAGTTGCAGCCGTCGAGCGGGGGTGCAGTCGGTAGAACTGCAGCAACTTCACACCGTTTTTCGGCCGTGCACCGTCGATGAGCACGGGACGCTCGGCAAGGATCGACGAGAACCGCGACTTCTCGACGAACGCACGCTCATCGGCACGAACGCGAACCTGGTACTCCTCGGATGCAAAACCCTCGGTCATCAACTCGACCGAGTCGAAGTCGAGCTCGGAACAGGCGTCGAAGCCGGGGAACCCGAGCACGGGAACGCCGTCACGCAGAACCGCGTGGTTCTGCACGTAGCGGCGCAGGTTCGGGATCTTGCCCGCGGCGTCGGCATGCGAGGTGCGCCAGTGGTGCTGGAACTGTTCGTACGTGTGTCCCTCCAGCCGGGGAGCCATGCCCAATCGCGTGATCATCGTCGATTCCTTTCTGCGTCGTGTACTTCCGGTCGATCGAGTGCGTCGCGGGAGAACCGATACTTCTCGATCCGCTCGCTCGGCGTCTTCGGGAACGACTCACGCTGCTCGAAATACCGCGGCACCATGTACTTCGGCAGCTGCTTCTCGCACCAGGCGCGCAACTCCACCGGATCAACGGTCTCGCGTGATACGAAATCGAGCTTGATGTCGTCCTCCCCGATCTCGGACGGTACTGCATAGACGGCCGCCTCGAGAATCTGCGGGTGTTGCAGCACGAGCAGCTCGATTTCCATGGCCCCGACCATCTCGCCGCGGCGACGGATGCGGTCCTGTTTGCGCCCCTTGAAGTAGACGACTCCGTCGGCGTCGTACGTCGCGAGGTCGCCGGTGTGGAACATGAAGTTGCGGAACGCATCGACCGTGGCCTGCGGATCCTTGTAGTACTCCGAGATCATCCCGTAGGGCAGCAGCGAACGGAACACCAACTCCCCGACCTCGCCGGGCGGCAGCAGGTTGTCGTTCTCGTCCACGATGCCGAAGTCGCACCACTGCACGGGCTTGCCGAGCGTTCCCATGGGCTTGTCGGGGAGCAACTCGAGTCGTGCCGGGAGGAGGTGCACCTCGGTCATACCGTAGGCCTGCCACAGTACCTCGACCCCGAAGCGCCGCTCGAAGTCGTCGCACGCCGGCGGCCGCGGCACGCAGAACACCTGCTTCACCTTGTGCGACGGAACGGTCTCGGTCACCTTGTGGACGAGCGCGACCATCGGCCCGAGGATCATCGCGAAGTTCGCTCCCGAGTCGGCGACCTGCTGCCAGCACTTCGACGGACTGAACGCCGACACGAGGTGCGCGGTGCACCCCGCGTGCAGAGAGGAGTTCGCAATGAAGTGGAGTGCACCGACGTGGAACACGGGCAGCGGCGTGAAGAGCACGTCGTCCGCGCGGCGCCGCAGCGAATCGGCGACGACCGCTGCCGCCATGTACAGGTAGTGGTGGGAAAAGAGCACACCCTTGGCACGACCCGTGGTGCCCGACGTGAACTGGATGACGGCGGAATCCGTCCATGCCGGCAACTCTTCGTCGCCGTCGGGGTTGCATCCGTCGAGCCAGCGGTCGAACGACACGACGGGTACGCCGTGCAGCGTCGACTCGGTCGGGGCGTTGCCGGTGACGACGACGACCTTCACCCGACCGAGCGACTCGACGTCGTGAAGTCGCGGGAACAACTCGTCGCGCACGACGAGCACGCTCGCATCGCCCTTGTCGAGGAGATACTCGAGGTGCTTGCCGCGGCTCTCGGCATTGAGCGGCACCGCGACACCGCGATTCACCTGCGCTCCGTAGAAGCACGGCATGAATTCGATCTGGTTGCGCATCAGCAGAGCGACGTGTGCACCCGCACCGGCATCGCGACGCACCGCAGCACCGATGCGTCGCACGAGCGTCCATGCCTGTGCGAAGGTGAGACTGTCACGACCGTCGCACACGAGCCACGTGTGGTCGGCGCGGTCGCGAGCCCGGTCGCGAAGAACGCGCAACATCGATCGCTCGTCGCGCGCATAGCGCAGCGCGTAGTCGCCCTCGGGCTCCCCCGCACCCCGCAACAAACCGGTGAGCGATGCACGTGCACCTGTCGTCATGTCGCTCCCCCTCGCCGCGGCGGTCCGAACTGGAGTCGCGCAGCCGTCGTTGCCTAAGGTTAGACAGCGCGCCCGGCGCGATCGCCATTAGAAGGTGGCGGCGACACGCACGACACTCGGGGGACAACGACATGTACAGCGGGGAGCAGACGTTCGGAGCGCTGGTTGCCGCTCGCGCGAACGAGCACCCGGACTCCGTCGCCATCAAATTCGAGCGCGACGAACTCACCTTCGCCCAGCTCGACATCGGGGCCAACCGGCTCGCCGACGCCCTCGACGGACTCGGCCTGAAGACCGGCGAGACGTGCGCCGTGATGCTGCCGAACGGCGCCGATTACCTCGTCACGTGGCTCGCACTCACCCGCATCGGCGTCGTTGAGGTGCCGATCAACGTCGCCTACCGCGGCGATCTGTTCACGTACCTGCTCAACCAGGCCGAGTGTGCCGCGATCGTCATCGATCGCCGGTTCCTCGAGCACCTTTTCCCCATTGCCGCAGACCTCACCCACGTGCGACACGTGATCGTCGTCGATGCCGACACGTCGAGCCCCGGCTCGCTGGGCACGGCGACGACGACGGCAGCGGTGCACCGTTTCGCCGAGCTCGCCGCTTCCGGCCGCGCGACCGAACCGAACGTGCGGATCCGCGACACCGATCCCTCGGTCATCCTCTTCACGTCGGGGACGACCGGCCCCTCGAAGGGTGTTGTGCTCTCGCACCGCGCGAACTTCGTGCTCGCCCGCAACGTCTCCGAACTCATGGGGTACGGACGGGGTGAACGGCTCTTCACAGTGTTCCCCCTTTTCCACGTCAACGCGCGCTACACCACCGTCCTGCCGGCATGGCTCGTCGACGGCGACTGCGTCATGCACGACCGCTTCTCGGCGAGCAACTTCTTCGACTTCTGCCGTCGCGAGAACGTCACGGCGTTCAACTACATGGGTGCGTTGCTGATGATGCTCATGAAACAGCCGGCGCGCCCCGACGACGCCGACAACCCCGTGCGTCGCGCCTACGGTGCCCCGGCTCCGATCGAGATCTACCGCGACTTCGAGGAGCGTTTCGCCGTGCAACTCGTCGAGGTATACGGTTCCACCGAACTCGGCACCGCGACGATGAACACCGTCGAGTCGTTCCGCATCGGTTCGTGCGGCCGGGCGGTGCCGTACCTCGACGTCGAAATCCACGACGGGGACGACAACGTCTGCCCGCCGGGCGTCGAGGGCGAGATCGTCGTGCGTCCGAAGTTCCCCGGCGTCATGTTCGACGAGTACTACAAGATGCCCGAAGCCACGGTGCGAGCTTTTCGCAACCTGTGGTTCCACACGGGCGACCGCGGTCGCATGGACGAGGACGGCTACTTCTACTTCGTCGACCGTATGAAGGATGCAATCCGGCGCCGCGGCGAGAACATCTCGTCGTGGGAGGTGGAGAAAGTCCTCAACACCCACGAAGCAGTGCTCGAGTCGGCGGTCGTCGGCGTGCCGTCGGCACTCACCGAGGAGGAGGTGCTCGCCGTCGTCGTCGCGAAGGAGGGGTTCGCCGTCGATCCGGTCGCACTGCTCGATTTCTGCCAGGGTCGCATGGCGCACTTCGCCGTGCCGCGCTACGTGCGCATCGTCGCCACGCTGCCGCGCACGCCGAGTCAGCGCGTCGAGAAGTACAAACTGCGCTCCGAGGGTGTCACCGCCGACACCTGGGATCGCGACTCCATCGGATACGAGGTGAAACGATGACAATCGGCGACACATGGGTTCCGAACCCCGACGACCCGCGCACGATCGGTGAGTGGATCCGCCACAAGGCCGCGCGCAACGAGGACAAGGTCGCCCTCGAGATCGTCGACAGACCGAAGACGTACCGCGGAATCGACGTCGACAGCGACCGCGTCGCCGTGGGCCTCACCTCGCTCGGCCTGAAACAGGGTGACCGTGCGGCGCTGATGATGAAGAACAGCCTCGAGAACGTCGACGTCTGGTTTGCGATGTGCAAGTTGAACGTGCTCGAGGTGCCGATCAACACCGCGAACCGCGGTCACCTTCTCCACTACCTCGTCATGCAGTCGGGTTCGCGTGCCGTCGTGTGCGACGAGGAATTCGCCGAGCGCATCGCCGAGGTGGCGGTCGATCTCCCCGACCTCGAGCACGTCGTCATCCACGACGAGGGCCGCGGTCTCGGCGTGCCGTCGTTTCCGAAGCACGTCACCGTGCACCGGCTGTCCGACCTCTACCTCGACGGAACACCGCCCCGACCGTCGCTCACGTTCGCGTCACCGTCGGTCATCTTGTACACCTCGGGAACGACCGGGCCGTCGAAGGGTGTCGTGCTCTCGCACGAGGCGAACCTCAACCTCGCCCGTCACCTGCGCTGGCTCGTCGGTTACGAGTCGCACGACGTGCTGTATACGGCGTTCCCCCTCTTCCACATCAATGCGAAGTACACGAGCGTCATGTGTGCGATGGAATCCGATGCGAAGTTGGTGATGGATCAACGCTTCACGGCGAGCGGCTTCTGGGACATCTGCCGGCGCAAGGGCATCACGGCGTTCAACTACCAAGGTGCGTTGCTCATGATGCTGTGGAAGCAGCCGGAGAAACCCGACGACCTCGACAATCCCGTGCGCAATGCATTCGGTGCGCCGTGCCCGGTCGACATTTGGGAACCCTTCGAGAAGCGATTCGGTCTTCATCTCACCGAGGTGTACGGAATGACCGAGATTGCCATCGCCACCCAGAACACGAAGACCGACCGCAAGATCGGATCGTGCGGCAAGGTCTGCTCGTACTACGACCTGCAGATCGTCGACGACGAGGACAACCCGGTACCCGCGGGCACCGCGGGCGAAATCGTCGTGCGTCCGAAAAAACCATCGATCATGATCGACGAGTACTACAAGATGCCGGATGCAACAGTGAACGCATTCCGCAACTTGTGGTTCCACACCGGCGACCGCGGCAAACTCGACACCGAGGGGTACCTCTATTTCGTCGATCGCATGAAGGACTGCGTGCGCCGCCGCGGGGAGAACGTGTCGAGCTTCGAGGTCGAGGCCGTCATCAACACCCACGAGGCGGTGCTCGAATCCGCCGTGTACGGCGCGCCGTCGGAGTTGGGCGAGGAGGAAGTGATGGCTGCGGTCGTGCTGAAGCCGGGCTTCAGCCTGACCGAGGTCGAGTTGCTCGACCATTGCGTCACGCGCATGGCCCACTTCGCCGTTCCCCGCTTCATTCGCTGGGTGCCCGAACTACCGAAGACGCCGTCACAGCGCATCCAGAAGTACAAGTTGCGCGACGAGGGCGTCACCGCCGATACCTGGGACCGCGACAAAGCGGGGTACATTGTGAAGCGATGACGCCCGGGCGTCATCACGAACGGGGGGAAGTGTCATGGGTGACTCATTGGAACGTCGCATCCGCCGACTCGAGGATCGACAGGAACTCGCCGATCTCGTCGCCGCCTACGGCCGACTCGTCGACGATCGCAATTGGGATGCCGTCGAGGCGTTGTACGCACTCGACTCGGTGTTCGACACCGTCGGTGGCCGCATCACCGGCCGCAAGGCGGTGCGCGAGTACTACGAGAGCCGCACGAGTCAGTTCGGCCCCACATTCCACTATCCCCACACGTGGGAGGTCTTCTTCGACGGTGACGATGCCGCGCGCGGAATCGTCACGTCACACGCCGAGTTGGCCATCGACGGAGACGCGGTCTGGATCGCGCAGCGCTACCACGACAAGTACGTGCGCACGACCGACGGCTGGAAGTTCCAGGAGCGCAAGGTGAACTTCCTGTACGTGCTCCCGCTGCGCGAGCTGCCGTCGAGAATGGCCGAGCGCAAGCGCACCCACTGGCCGAAGTCGGAGGCGCGCGAAGCCGACATCGAGCGCAACCTCGGCATCTGAACGCAACAACACGATCACCACAGGAGATATGACATGAGCGGATTACTCAACGGCAAGATCGCGATCGTGACGGGCGCAGGCTCGGGCATCGGTGCAGCTGCGGCGAAGCGCTTCGCTGCCGAGGGCGCGAGCGTCGCCTGCGTCGACTACAACCTCGACGGCGCGAACGCCACACTGAAAGCGATCCGGGACGCCGGCGGCAAGGCGATCGCGGTGCGTGCCGACGTCTCGTCGGAAGCCGACGCCGAGAACATGGTCCGCGAGACGGCCAAGGCTTTCGGCAACCCCACGATCGTGTATGCGAACGCCGGAGTCGCCGGCTCGGGCAGTGCCGCCGACGTCACGATGGACAGCTGGACGCGTGTCGTTGCCATCAATCTCACCGGCGTGTGGCTCTCGAGTCGTTACTTGCTGCCGATGATGATCGAGGCGGGCGGCGGTTCGATCGTCAACCAGTCGAGCATCGGCGCACTCATCGGAGTTCCGGGCATCGCCTCGTACGCGGCGGCAAAGGGCGGGGTCATCGGTCTCACGAAGCAGATGGCCGTCGAGTACGGCCCGCACAACATCCGCGTCAACGCGATCTGCCCCGGCACCGTGCCCACCCCCCTCGTCGAGCAGACGTACAAGGAGCGCGGTGGATTCGCCGCCGACAAGCGCTCGCAGGGTGCACAGGATTTCAACGAGATCCTCGACCGCTCCAAGGCGCGCGTACCGATGGGCCGTCTCGGCACCGTCGACGAGATCGCCGCACTTGCACTGTTCCTTGCCAGTGACGAATCGTCGTGGATCACGGGGCAGTTCATCGCCATCGACGGCGGCGCCACCTCGCAGTGACGCACGAAGCGCGCAGCTACTGCCGATTCTGCGTCGCCCAGTGCGGCGTGCGCATCACGGTCGACGGCGACCGCATCGTCAACGTGAAGGGCGACGACGACAATCCCGGATCGCGCGGCTACACGTGCCCGAAGGGTCGCAGTCTCGGGCGCTGGCATCACGACGAGCGGCGCATTTCGCAGCCCCGGATGAACGTCGCCGGCGCGCGGCGCGACACGTCGTGGGACGACGCCTTTGCCGACGTGGCCTCGAGACTCCGCGGCATCATTGCCGAGTCCGGACCTGATGCCGTCGGCACGTACCTCGCGACGGCATCGTCGTTCGATGCGGCGGGCCGGTGGGCCGCCGATCGCTTCACCCGCGCGATCGGATCACGCTCGAAGTACACCGCGACGAGCATCGACACGCCATGCAAACCGCTCGTGTCGCTGCTCATGTCGGGCTTCCCCGGTCTCGTTCCGGTGCTCGACGATCAGGCGTGCACTTTGACGATGCTCGTCGGCAGCAATCCGGTCGTCAGCCACGGTCATCTCAATGCATTCCCCGACCCGGTCGTACGGCTGCGCGAGCTCGCCGCCGCACCGCGCGAACTGTGGGTCGTCGATCCGCGCACGACGGAAACCGCACGACTCGCCACGCGACATCTCGCACCTCGACCGGGCACCGATTTTGCACTTTTCGCCCACGTTGCGCGCGAGCTGCTCGTCGGCGGTGGATGCGACGACGCGTACGTCGCGGCGCACGCGCATGCCGATGATCTCGCCACGTTGCGCGACGCACTCTTCCCGTGGACCGTCGATCTTGCCGCCGAGGTCACCGGCTGTGCATCGCAGACTCTGGACGAACTCGTCGCCACCATTCGGCGCCACGGCAAAGTGTCGATCCAGACCGGCACCGGCACGACGATGTCACCCGTTGCCAACCTCACCGAGTGGCTCGTGTGGGTCGTGCACATCCTCACCGGTTCGTACGACACCGAGGGCGGCATGTGGTTCCATCCCGGGTTCATCCGCCAACTCCACACCCGCCTGCGTCCGAACGCAGCCGCTCCCGCACCGTCACCCGGACCTCGCAGCCGACCCGAGGTGTCGCTGTGGAGCGACGAGTTTCCGTGCTCGACGATGCTCGACGAGATCGAGTCGGGAAATCTCCGTGCACTCATCGTGTTCGGCGGCAACCCCGTGAGTGCGTTCCCGAACACCGAGCGCACGCGCCGTGCGCTCGCATCGCTCGACGCACTCGTCGTTCTCGACGTCGTCGACACCGACACCACTGCCCTCGCCTCGCACGTGCTGCCGTGCAAGGGCCAACTCGAACGCGCCGATATCCCGTTTTTCACCGACCAGTTCAACCTCGACTTCTCCACGCAGTACACCGACGCAGTCGTTGCACCGATCGGTGACGTGCGCAGCATGTGGTGGATCACCGCCCGCATCGCCGACGATCTCGGAACGTCGGTGCTGCCCGAGTCGCTCTCCGTCGACAGCGGCGATGCCGACGTGCTCGCCTACATCGCCGCCCGCAGTGCCGCGTCATTCGACGACGTGCGCAGCGTGCGGTACACCACGACGCAGCGCACGTTCGGCTGGGTCCGCGAGCGGGTACTGCCGGAAGGTCGATGGCGGCTCGCTCCCGGCGAACTGCTCGAGCAACATTCCCGCTGGCGCGAGCTCGTACCACCCGCCGGCCTGCTCGCCACGTCACAGCGTCAGCTGCGCCACCTCAATTCGCAGCATCCGTCGGCGATCGGCGACCTGCGCGATGATGCCCGCGCCCAGATCCACCCGAATGCAGCCGCCGCACGCGGTATCGCCGACGGCGACGAGGTAATCGTGCGCACGCCCACGGGTTCGGTGCGGATGACTGCTTCGTTGAACGACTCCCTGCATCCCGACTGCGTCGTGCTCCCGCACGGCTGGAGCACGGCAAACGTGTCGAACCTCACCTCCGAAACACTCGTCGACTCGCTCACGGCGATGGTCACCCAAACGGCGTTTGCCGTCGACGTCGAGCCCGCTGACGTGGACCGCCTGGCGACGGCCCGCGTTAGCTGAGCAACACGGCGGTCGTTAGACGACGACTTTCTTCTTCGTGCGCTTCGGCGTGACGATGAGGTGTTCCGGCGAGCGGAGAACGTACCCGATGTCGTTCGGCACGCCCGCGGTGAACTCGGCCGATTCGAACTCGTCGAGCAGGATCTCGAGACACTCGATCATCTCCATCTTTGCGAGCAGCGACCCCGTGCACAGGTGACGGCCGTAGCCGAACGACAGGATCGTCGCCTTCACACTGAACTCCTTGTCCGGGTGTCCCGCGAAGCGCTCGATGTCGAACGTGTCGGGATCCGCGAAGATCTCGGGATCGCGGTTGCCGCTCGCCATCATCGTGACGACGCGGTCACCCTCCTTCACCAACTGTCCGCCGATCTCGGTATCGCGACGCACGCCACGGCTGACTGCGTGCACCGGTGGCGCCCAACGCAAGCCTTCGGCGATCGCGGCGGGGATGAGCGAGCGATCCTCGCGCAGACGCTGCCACAACTCGGGGAACACGAACAGGTACTTGATGAGCGACGAGAGCGACCTGTCCGTCGTCTCAACGCCGGCGGCGAGGAGGAACGAGCAGAACGAACGAATCTCGTCGTCGGACAGACGATCACCCTCGTATTCAACGCTGCACAACGTGGAGAGCAGGTCTTCCTTCGGGTTGGCACGCCGCTCCTCGATGAGCGGCGTGATGAAGTTGAAGAGCTCGGTCTTCGCCGCGAGTGCGCGTTCGACGACGGCCGGGTCGCCGCGCAGGTTCGACGCACCGGCCGCGACGATGGCGTCGTAATTCGCCCGGAAGTTCGGCGCCTCCTGGATGTCCATGACCCACGACGTGACTCCGAGCGGCAGCGGCGTGGTGAACGCCGCCTTGAGATCAACGGGGCCGCTCGTCGGGAACTTCTCGAACAAGGAATCGGCGAGTGAGCGCGTGTATTCGCGCTGCACGCCGTCGAGCAGGCGGGTGTTGCGCAAGGTTCGCGCGAGAATCGCCCCCTTGCGGCGGTGCTCGTCGCCTTCCATCTGGAGGATCGTGCGACCGTGGATGATCGACGAACCGGCACCGTATGTGAGCGGTCCGAAACATTCCTCGTCGGTGAGCACGCGTTTGGCGTCGTGGTAGCGGGTGACGACCCAGCCGTTGAACGCTTCACTGCGGAAGATCGGGGTCGTTTCCCGCGCCTCTCGGTAGAAGGCGGGCAGGTCCATCGGACCGCCCTTCATCACTTCTTCGAATGTGGCGGCCAGTTGTGCGGTCATCCGTGATCGCTCCCCCATGCAACGAGTCGTCGGTTCCCGCAACGATACCCGCCGTCACCCCGGCGGTCGCTATCGTCGCGACATGGCGCCGGACACCTCGCATCCCCATTCGGCTCTCGCACGCGTGTCACCTCCGACGGGGGCGGCCCTCGATGCACTCTTCGGCGTCATCGACGACGATGCGGCGACACTGCCGAAGTGGTTCAAGCACGTTCTCGTCGCGTGCACGTGTCTAGTGAAGCGTCGGCCCGATGAGGCGCGCAAGTGGATCACATCTGCATGCGATGCGGGTGCGTCACCCGAATCGATCGCCGCGATTGCCGTCGATCTCGTGCTCTCGCGCGGTGCCCACATTGGTGACGAACTGCTCACCGCCCTGTCGGCGAGCGGACGCCCGGTTCCCACGTCGGTGCTTCCCGGGCAGGAGTCGATCACCCTCGACCCGACGAGTGACGCGATCCGCGAGTACTTCACCGGCGTGTTCGGCAGTGTGCCCGAACGCGTCGCCCTTCTCCTCGACAGGTGCCCGCCGGGTATGCGCGCATACCACTTGTTGCGCCAGGCGGGCCTCGACGATTCGGTGCTGCCGGCTCACTTCATGGAGATCGTCCTCGTCGTCGTCAACGCCGCCGACTACCAGCCGATGTTCGTCGAGGTGCACGCCCGCGGTGCGTTCGCCAAGGGTGCAACCGAGGAGCAGCTCGTCGAGGCGTGCGTGTGTGCCATCCCCCACGCCGGAGTCGCCGCGTGGCTGCCGGCGTCGATCGGCATCATCGCCGGCCGACCGGCGAAGTGAGGTGCTGACATGATCGTCGTCAGCGGGGCCGGCTCGATGGGATCGATGTTCGGCGGCCTGCTGTCGCGAGCCGGGCACGACGTCACGCTCGTCGACGTCAATGCAGCGCACATGACGGCGGTCGTCAGTGACGGGCTCACGCTGCAGTTCCCCGACGGCCGCACAGAGCTCGTCCGGCCCAATGCAACGACCGATCCGTCGACGTTGCGGGATGTTTCGCTCGTCATCGTGCTCACGAAGTCGTTCGCCACCCGCGATGCCGCCGCCGCGATTCGACACGCGTTGCGCGACGACGCCGTCGTCGTCACCGTGCAGAACGGTCTCGGCAACGACCGCGCCCTTGCCGATGTACTCGGTGAACGCCGCGTACTCGGCGGAACGACAACCTCGGGGGCCGAACTGCTTGCACCGGGACGCGTCGCCTTGTCACCGATCACCGCATCGGGTGCGTCGCTCACCGAGTGCGCACCGGTACGCGCCGAATTGAACACCGACGTCGAACTCGTCACCCGGGCGAACGCGGCTGCTGCGCTGCTCAGCGGCGCGGGGCTGCCGACCCACGTGTGCGACTCGATCGACGGGGTCGTGTGGAAGAAACTGTGCCTCGCCGCCACGGCCGCTCCGCTCACGGCGGCGCTGCGCTGCACGGTTGCCGATCTGCTCGGGGATGGTTCGGCGACAAAGTTACTGCGGGCGATGTTCGACGAGATCATCGCGGTGGCCGTCGCCGAGGGCGTGTCGATCGATGCCGACTACACGTGGCAACACGCAATGACGACGTTCTCGAGCGTCGGCGCGCACCAGACCTCGATGGCCGTCGACGTCGCGAAGGGACGCCGCACGGAGATTGACGCGATGTGCGGCGAGATCGCCCGTCGCGGCCGCCTGCACGGTGTACCGACTCCGCATCACGACGTCATCGGCACGATGATCCGCGCCATCGAAGAAACGAACAACATTCGTTCACGCTGAGCGCGCGCCTTTTCAGCGTGCGAGTTCGACGGTGGCGGTGCCTTCGACGGCCCTACCGACTCCGCGGCGCTCGAGCCATACGTCGCAGTCGACGAATGTGCGGCCGTTCTCGTTGCGCACGGCGGTCACCGTTCCCCCCGCCGTCACGTGGTCGCCCTCGACGACGTTCGCCGTGAATCGGGCGACGAGTCGGCGCAACGAACCAACGCCGGCCCATGCCTCGAGCATGTTCGTCACGTAACACAGGTTGATCGGACCCTGGTTGATCACCTTGTCGCCGTATCCCTTCGCGGCGACGGCCTCACGGTCCCAGTGGATCGAGTTCGGGTCGCGCAGGATCGCGGCAAGGATCTTCATCTTCTCGAGCGGTACCGATTCGACCGTCCACGTCGGAAGTGCGTCACCGGGTTGCGGCACCGTCGTCATGCCGCACTCCGCAGGAAGATCCACATGTTGCTGATTCGCGCATCGGGACCCGTCGGCTCGCCCTCGGTGACGTCGCTGATCTCGGTGACGAACGTGACGAGATCCATGACGCCGCCGCGGCGTCCCTCCTTGCGTACGACGTCGGTGATCTCGCCGCTCACGCGGTAGGTGCGGTCCTCGCGCAACGGGCGTTCGATCTCCCACACGTACTCTCCCGCCCGCACGGCATCGGGTGAGTCGGCGCGACACAACACGAAGATGTCCTGGATCGTCACGCCGAGTCCGGCAATCGGAAGATGGAAGAAGTACAGCGGGTGGGCGATCTTGTCGGGACTCTGCTCGACGAGCATGACGTCGTGCATGAGGAAGTTTTCCCAGTGCTCAATGTGGAACGTCCCGCCCGGAAAACGATGGCCGATGATGCTGCGCATCTCCTCGAGTGGAACGACCATCGGCACAGAACCTAGCCTGATCCGACGACGTGACCGGTGTCGCGCGCACGGGCAGGGGGATCATCACGATGAACGACAACGCTCCGACTCCGCGGCAGTTGCGCGAACTCGTCGACGCACGCGAGATCCACGGCCTCATGTGCCACTACTTCGACCACGTCGATCGTCTCGACCCGTTCCGTGCCGCCGAAATCTTCACCGACGACGCCGAGGGCGACTTCATGACCGGCAAGATCTACGTCGGACCGGGCAAGATCGCCCGAGCTCTCGGCCGCATCCTCCTGCAGTACCGGCATACGAGCCACCACATCACGAACCACCGCGCCGTCATCGACGGCGATCGTGCATCCGCGCTCACGTACATCTACGCGTTCCACCGCATGGCGGGCAGCGACGACACATGGCACCTCTGGGCACGTCACGTCGACGAACTCGTGCGCACGAAGGACGGCTGGCGCGTGAAGAAGCGCGTGCTCTCGGCCCTCGACTCGGTGCCGGAGTGGGACAAGATCCGTCGTGAGTGGTACTACGGCCATCCCGGACGGCGCACCCACGAGGAGATGGCCGCGCAGCTTCGCGCCACCGACGAGGTGAAGTAGATGCCAACCGGGGCGCGCTACGACGGACCGCAGACTCTCGGCGACATCCTCCGCTCGCGTGCGGCGAGCCACCCCAACCACGTCATCGTGCGCTTCGACGACTCCGAGCTCACGTACGGCGAGAGCCTGCGCCGGGCAACGTCGGTGGCGCTGCACCTCGCCGAACGCGGTCTCGTGAAGGATTCGCGTGTCGCGACGATGATCGCCAACTCGCCGTCGGCGATCGACCTGTGGTTCGGCTGTGCGCTGGCCGGCATCTTCGAGGTCCCGCTCAACGTCGAATTGAAGAGCGACTTGCTCGTTGACATCGTGAAACGGGCGGGTTGCGGTTTGCTCGTCGTCGCGCGCGAGTTCCGACCGCTCGTCGATCCCGTCGCCGATCGCCTGCCACCGATCGTCGACGCCGAGGACGTGCCGCTCGACCACCCGGGGATCGGGACCTACGTCGCACCCGTTCTCGAGCCGCAGGACACCTCGGTGGTGCTCTTCACCTCGGGAACGAGCGGCGTATCGAAGGGCGTCGTGCTCAATCACCGCGCCAACTTCCGTCTCGCCCACGCGATGATCGACAACCCGGGGATGCGCGACGGCGAGGTCGTGTACACGACGTTTCCGCTGTTCCACATCGCCGCGCGTTACGTGTCGGTGCTCGTCGCGATGATCCTCAACGGGCGTGCCGTCGTGCACCGCAAGTTCTCCGCCTCGAAGTACTGGGACATCTGCCGTGCCGAGAAGATCACCGCGATTCACTACCTCGGCACGGTGCCGATGATGATCTGGAACCAACCCCCGAAGCCCGACGATGCCGACACTCCCGTTCGCCTCGCGTACGGAGCGGGCATGCCTCCCGAGATCTGGGAGGGGTACGAGAAGCGTTTCGGTCTGCGCGTGTACGAGTTGTACGGATCCACCGAGCAGGGTGCCGTGACGTTCACGAACGATGCCAACCGTCGCGTCGGCACGTGCGGTCGCGTCGTCGCCGACACGGAACTCGAGATCCACGACGAGCTCGGCAACTCGCTGCCGCCGGGAGTCACCGGCGAAATCGTCGTGCGCAACCGCATCCCGGGCATCTTCTTCGGCGGGTACCTCGACATGCCCGAAGCGACGGTGAAGGCATGGCGCAACCTGTGGTTCCACACCGGCGACGCAGGGTCGCTCGATGCCGACGGCTACCTCACCTTCCGCGGGCGCCTGAAGGACTCGATCCGACGCCGCGGCGAGAACGTGTCGGCCTACGAGGTCGAACTCGTCATCAACGACATTCCCGGGGTCCATGAATCGGCGGCGATCGGGGTGCCGTCGGAGATCGGCGAGGAGGAGATCCTCGTCGTGTTGCAGATGGAGCCCGGTGCGGCCCCCGACCCCGCGGCGGTGTGGAGGCACTGCGACGATCATCTTCCCCGCTTCGCGGTGCCGCGCTACCTGCGCTTCGTCGACGACCTTCCCCGCACCTCGACGAACCGTGTAGAAAAGTACAAGTTGGGCGGGCTCGACGAGACGACTCTCGATCGCACCCGCCCGCGCTGACACGTTCGGGGGGAACGACATGGCCGGTGCTCACGTCACGGTGCTCGGTGCCGGCGCGCTCGGCTCGGTATATGCCGCATGGGCCGCCGAAGCGGGCAACGACGTCACGATCGTCGCCCGACAGGCGCACGCCGATGCGGTGAATCGTGACGGACTCGTCGTCGTCGGTCGCGACGGCACTCGACGCACGGTGAAGATGCGCGCAACGAGCGATCCCGCCACGGTCGAGGCGTGCGACTACCTGTGCCTGGCGAGCAAGGCACCCGACACCGACGAGCTGCTCGACGGATTTCTCAAGCGGCCGCGAACGCTCACGGCGGCATTCTCCATCCAGAACGGTGCGCGCCAGGCCGAACCACTCGCCCGCCGCTTCGGTGATGTCGGTCTCGCCTGCGTGTCGATGGTCGGCGGCACGCTGCTCGAACCGGGAGTCGTGTCGCACACGTTCGACGGAGCGACCTACCTCGGACCCGCGACCGGCAGCAATCGCGACGCCGCAATCACTGCGGCCGCATCGCTGGCGGAGAACTTCGGCGGCCCCGACTTCGTCGTGCGCGACGACATCATGTCGGTCATCTGGTCGAAGGCCGTGCTCGCCGCAGCCGCGATGGGCATGTCGGCACTGACGCGGATGTTTTACCACCGCATCTTCGAGTTGCCGGGCAATCGCGAGGCGTTTCTCGACCTCGCTTACGAGGCGGCGTCGATCGCCCGCGCCGAGGGTGTCGCACTCGTCGACCTGCCCGGACCACTGCAAGCGGGCTACCTCGTCGGCCTGCCGCGCAACGAGGCGCTCAACGTTTTGCGCGATCTCGCCGCACGGCTCGTGTCGACCGGTCAGACGCAGGTGCGCGTGTCGATCCTGCAATCGATCGATCGCCGTCGCCCCACCGAAGTCGGTGCAGTGTTCAGCGACCTGCTGCACATCGCCGACCACCACGGTCTCGACCTGCCGCGCCTGCGGTTCGTCACCAACGTCGTCGAGAGCATCGACGTCGACATCAGGGAGGAAATCCGACGATGAGCAACCTGCGAATGCTGTTCACCCGAACGGCGATGCCGAAGTACAACACGTTCGAGGACTTCCGGACGGTGGCCAAACGCCGAGTGCCGAAGATGGTCTTCGACTTCGTCGACGGCGGCGCCGACGGCGAAGTCAGCCTCCGCGCCAACCGCGACTCGTTCTCCGACGTCACGTTCGACCCGCGCTGGATGAGCGACGTCTCGCGCAAAGAGATCGCCACGACCGTCCTCGGCGAGAAGGTGTCGATGCCGTACCTGCTCGCGCCGGCCGGCCTCGCATCGGTCGTGCACAAGGAAGGCGAACTCGCCGTCGCCCGTGCCGCCGCGGAAATGGACACCATCTTCTGCATCAGCACCGGATCCGCGTACTCACTCGAGGAAATCGCCGCTGCCGCTCCGTCGTGCAAGTTGTGGTTCCAGCTGTACCTGTGGAAGAGCGAAGAGGTCGTGCTCTCGCTCATCGACCGCGCAAAGGCGACGGGGTGCAGGGCGCTCGTGCTCACCATCGACGTGCCGGCCGTCGGCAAGCGCGAACGCGACCTCGTCAACGGCATGTCGCTGCCGCCGCGCATCCGCCCGAGCAACGTCATCGACGCGATGTGGCGATTCCGCTGGCTGCAGCACTTCATCACCGGCAACGAGATCACCTTCGGCAACCTGCGCGGTGTCGCCGCAGGCGACGACGCGAGCACCGTCGGCGAGTACACGAGTCGCGAACTCGTCGACCCGACCGTCACCTGGGAACGACTCGATTGGTTGCGCCGCAAGTGGGACGGTCCCCTTGCGGTGAAGGGCGTTCTCTCCGCGCGCGACGCGATCGAGTGCGTCAACCGCGGTGCCGATGCCGTCTACGTGTCGAACCACGGTGGCCGACAACTCGACTCGGTCGCGGGTACCGCGGCGGTGCTCCCCGAGATCGTCGACGCGGTGAACGGCCGTGCCGAAGTACTCATCGACGGCGGAGTCCGCCGCGGCGAGGACGTCGTGAAGGCGAAGGCGCTCGGCGCGACGGCGTCGCTCTCGGGTCGCCCGTGGTTCTTCGCCCTCGCCGCCGACGGTCAGCCGGGCGTGAAGCGGATGCTCGAGATCATGCAGGCGGACATTCTCCGCACGCTCACGCTCATCGGGGTTCCGCGTTACGCGGACGTCGATCGTTCGGCTATCCGGCGAGGCGACGCACGAGGCCGAGTCGATCGGTGATGACCCGACCGGCGGTCACCGTGCCGTCGGCAACCGTGGCGACGCCGACGTAGTAATGCTGCGTGCGCTTGCCGACGTGCGCCTCGGCCTCCGGTAGGCCGCCGGCGTACGTGCCCTCGACGACGACACGGAAGGCGACGTCGTCACCGGCGGAAAAGAGGTCGTCGACGCGGTACGTCGCATCCACGAACCGCGGCTGCGCGCTCGCGCGGAACCATGCGTCGTCGGTGTTGAGAACGTCCGTTGCCCTGCCCGATTCGAGCAACGATCGCACGGCGGCTTCGGCGCGGGGATTTGCGGGTACGTCGACGACGTCCCACGGCGCGGTGGCCGGAGGCTCGACCGGATCGGCGGGTGCACCGTCGAGCTGCAGCTTGCGGCTGTAGTAGTCCTGCTCGACGGCGTTCGCCGTCAACTTCGTGCCGTTCCACTTGTACAAACCGATGCCCGACCATGCAGCTGCCCGGTTGTCGTGCTTCACGCTGCGACCGTGCTCGCTGAATCGCATCGCGAGTCGCTCGCCGTTGCTCACGATCTGGTGCACCGTGAGGCACAGGCCCGGGAACTGGCGGAACTGCGCGCTCGCCGCCGGAACGTACACGTCGTCGCGACCCGACAGGACGTGTTGCCCCATGCGCAGCGTGTAGTCGGGCTCCATGATGCCCGGTACCTGCGTGACGTCGTGGCGGTTCGTGTAGTCGAGGCAGTAACGGCGCATGAGCGCGACGAACGACGACGGGGCCGGTGTGGCAGCCATCGTCAGCTCCGGGTGAAGCGCGGCGGACGGCGCTCTTCGAACGCAACGATGCCCTCGTTGGCGTCGTTGGTTCCCTGCAACATGACGACCGCATCGACGGCCGCCTGGTACGACGAGTCGAGCGCACGGTTGACCATCGCCTTGCCGACGCTCACGGCGAGCGGACCCTTCGTGGCGATTTTTTCCGCCAGCGCTATCGCGCGGTCGAGCACCGATCCCTCGGTGACGATCTCCTGGACGAGGCCGACGCGCAGCGCGGTCGCTGCGTCGACGAACTCACCTGTGAGCACCATGTAGCGGGCAAAGCCGACACCGACGACGTCGGCGAGACGGCCGACACCGAATCCGGGGACGAGACCGAGGTTGGCTTCGGGAACGGCGAACTTCGCGCTCGGTGCAGCGAGCACGATGTCGCACGCGGAGGCGAGCTCGCACCCGCCACCGGCGGCGACGCCGTTCACTGCGGCGATGATCGGCTTCGTGCACGTCTCGACGGCCTCGAACGTGCGCATGCAATCGATGATGAAGTCGCGGCGCGTGTCGGTCGTGGTGAGCTGCTTGTATCCGATGATGTCGCCGCCGGCGGAGAAGGCCTTCGCACCCTCGCCGGTGATGACGATTGCAGCGACGTTGGCGTCGGCCTCGGCCTGCGCGAGCACGTCGCGCAACGCCTTCCAGAACGTACGCCGCTGGGCGTTGTACCGCTTCTCACCGAGCATCGTGACGATCGCGACGCGACCGCGGTGCTCGACGGAGAGATCGGGATCGTTGCCGGCCACTGCGCTCATGCGTACCTCCGCGCGACGAAGGGGCGTCCACCCCACGCAATTTCGATGCTACGTGCGATGACCTTGCGGGTTTCCGCCGGGTCGATGACGTCGTCGAGGTGGAAGTTGGCGGCCGATTCCCACGGTGCGCACTCGTCGGCCCACTCCTGTTCGAGGGTGTGCAGCAACGCGTCGTACGCCGCCTGACCGCCCTCCGCCATCGCCTTTTCGAGCTTGCGGCGGTTGATCGTGATGAGACCGGTGTCGGGCGCCATGAACGACATGTCGGCCGTCGGCCAGGCGTAGAGGAAATCGGGGTGCGTCGGGCGACCGCCGAGGGCGAAGTGTCCGCCGCCGTAAGCCTTGCGCAAGACGACGACGACCTTCGGCACTTGTGCCTCGGAGATGCGCAACACCGCCTGCTCGTACGCGCGGAGTATCCCGTTCTGTTCGGCGTTCGTGCCGATGAGCAGACCCGGAACGTCCTGCAGGAAGACGAGCGGAATGTTGAACGTGTCGCACAGATCGACGAACTGACGCTCTTTCGACAGCGCCGCAGGATCGAGTGCGCCGGCGCCCGAGATCGGCTGCGAGGCGATCATGCCGACCGGACGACCTTCGACTCGCGCGAGCGCGGTGATGAGGCTCGGTCCCCATGCATCGGCATACGGGAAGATCGACCCTTCGTCGCAGATATGGCCGAGCAGCGCGTACATGTCGTACCCGCGACGCGAGTCGGCGGGAACGAGCTTCACGATGTCGTTCGGCGACTTTGCCGGCGGACGGGCCGGTGCGACCGGTGCTGGTTCGGCGGCGTTGCTCGGCAGGTACGAGAGGAACGCCTTCAGCGCCTTGAACGCGTCATCTTCCGTCTCGACGACCATGTGCGTGTTGCCGACGGCACCGGCCATCTCCGGTCCACCGAGTGTGTCGTCGGAGACCTTTTCGCCGATGGCGTTGCCGACGACCGACGGTCCGGACAATGCGACCGAGCCGAACTTCACCATGACGATGAAGTGCGCCGTCGACGCGTGCAGCGCCGAGTCGCCGTAACTCGGACCGAGAATCGCCGCGGCGCGGGGCACCATCGGATACTGGTCGGGGGTCTTCAAGAACGTCTGGAAGTCGAGCGGCAAACCGGAGAAGCGCCAGCCCATGACGTCCGGGATGCGACCACCGTCGGCGTCGCAGAGAATGACGATCGGCAGCCCGACGCGCTGTGCAGTCTCGATGACGCGGCTCTGCTTGCGCATGCTCACCGGTGCAGTGGTGCCCGCAACGACGCTCGAGTCGATGCCGATGAGTCCGACGTTGCGTCCGTACAACTTCGCGTACCCGGTGACGACGGCGTCGCCGGGGATCGGCTTCTCGCGTCGCAACTCGGGCTTGGCGAGCATTCCGATCTCGTGGAACGAGTCGGCGTCGATGAGCCGCTCGATGCGTTCGCGCACCGTGAGGCGTCCCGACGCGTGATGCTTGGCGATGCCCTCGACGCCGCCCATCGAGCGACCCTCGTCGCGTCGCTTCTTCAGATCCTCGAGCAGTGCGTCATGCGGATTCTGCGTCATGGCTCTTCGCTTTCTCGTGTGGCCGTCTCGTACGACCTTCTCGACTCGGCTGGTGATCGGTGCTCGCGTGACCCGCGCGAGTACCGCAACGGGTGCCGTGAACAACGACACACTATACTGAATAAACGTAAAGTAGAAGATCGTCGAGAACACGAACTGACCGCACAGGGAGCGACACGTTTCCCTGCTGCGAGAAGGACCATACGGGATTCCGAGGAGCTGCCATGACCACGCTGTTTGTCGCCAACCGCGGTGAGATTGCCGTTCGCGTCGCGCGCACGTGCCGTGATCTCGGACTGCGCTGCGTCGTCGCCGTCAGCGAAGCCGACCGCACGTCACCGGCCACCCGACTCGCCGACGACTCCGTACTGATCGGCGACTCTCCCGCCGCCGCGTCGTATCTCAACATCGCCAACGTCGTCAACGGCGCAAAGAGCGCCGGAGCAACGTTGCTTCACCCCGGGTGCGGGTTTCTTTCGGAGAATGCCGACTTCGCCGATGCCGTCGCCGCGGCGGGCATCACGTTCGTCGGCCCGTCCGCACACGTCATGCGCGAACTCGGCGACAAGCGCCGTGCACGCGACCTCGCCGCCGAGGCGGGACTGCCGATCGTGCCGGGCATCGTCATCCACGGCGACACTCTCCCGAGCAAGGCCGAATTGAAAAAACTCGGTCTCCCTCTCGTCGTCAAGGCGGCGCACGGCGGCGGTGGACGCGGCATGCGCGTCGTGCGCGAACTCGATCAACTCGCCGAGGCTGTCGCCCAGTCACGCCGCGAGAGCACCGCTGCGTTCGGCAAGGACGACGTGTTCGTCGAGCGACTCGTCGAGCACGCGCGACACGTCGAGGTGCAGATCCTCGGCGACACGCACGGCACCATCGTCGACTTCGGTACGCGTGACTGCACCGTGCAGCGCCGTCACCAGAAACTCATCGAGGAGGCACCGGCACCCTTCCTCTCCGCCGACCTCTCGGCGCGCATCCGCGAAGCAGCGAGACGCCTCGCCGGGCACGTCGGTTACGTCAACGCCGGAACGGCGGAGTTCCTCGTCGATCCGGTGAGCGGCGAGTTCTTCTTCCTCGAGATGAACACGCGTCTGCAGGTCGAGCACCCCGTCACCGAGGCGGTGTGCGGGGTCGACCTCGTCGCGCTGCAGGTCCGCGTCGCCCAGGGCGAGCCGATCGGCATCTCCCAGCGGGACATCGAGGTGCGCGGTCACGCCATCGAGTTCCGCGTCAACGCCGAGGACCCGCACGAGGGATTCCGCCCGTACGCCGGCGACATCACCGATCTCGTCCTTGCCGAGGGCCCCGGAATTCGCAACGACTTCGGTGTCGAAGTCGGCTCGGAAATCACCCCGTTCTACGACTCGATGATCGGCAAGCTCATCGTGCATGCGGCTTCGCGCGATGCCGCGATCGCGGCGATGAATCGCGTGCTCGACGAGTTCCGTGTCGAGGGAATCCCGACGACCGTCGGCTTTGCCCGGGTCGTCATGAACCACCCACGCTTCGGCGAGGGCAACCACTGGACGACAATGGTCGACGAAGGAGTCATCGACATGACCTCAGTTCCCCGATACGTACCCGGTGCCGCGCGCCGCCGCGCGGCCGCCACGGCAGCACCCGGTGCCACCGTCGAGGTGTTGCGCATCAACACCACCAACGGCCCCATCGCCGTCGTCGTGCCGACGTACCGCGAGGACGATGCCGACGCCACGACGGCCGAATCGCTGTCGCTCGATCTCGGCGACGGCGAACGCGCCACACAGTCCGAGGGGCCGATCGCACCGATGGCGGGAACCTTGCTGCGCTACGTCGTCGAGCCCGGTGCCACGGTCGCCGCCGACACGACGATTGCACTCATGGAGTCGATGAAGATGGAAACCGCGATACTCGCCGGCGCGGCCGGCAAGGTGACCGAGCTCCTCGTCGCTCCCGGCACCGCAGTGAAGCGCGGCACGCTACTTGCGCGTATTGAATCCTGATCCGAGAAGCTGAAGGATCCCCTCGGAGAACTTCTTCGGGGTGAGTTCACCGTTGGGGTGGTACCAACGGTGGATCGAGTTGCACGCCCCCATCACTGTGTTCACGACGACGCCCGGATCGAGGTCGTTGAGCGAACCGTCCTCGACGCCCTCGGAGTAGACGCGGCGCAGCAGCGACGAGTACTCGCGCTCGAGGAACTTCATCCGCGCCTGGGTCTCGCCGGTGAGTGAACCGCGTGCCACTTCGAGGATCGCGTTCGCACGCACGTTCTCGAGGAAGATCGCCATGTGCGCGGCGATGAGTCGCTCGAACCGCTCACGCCCGCTGCCCTCGCCGAGGGCGAGCTCGCGGGCATGATCGATCGCGCCGACCACGATTTCTTCGTAGATCTCGACGAACAGCGCTTCCTTGCTGCTGGCGTAGTAGTAGATCGCCGGCTTCGTGAAGTTCATCCGGTCGGCGATGTCCTGCAACGTCGTCTCGGTGTAGCCCTTCTCGTAGAAGACCTGTGCCGCGACGCGCAACAACTCCGCACGACGTTCCGCTTTGTGACGCGTCTTTCCGTTGGTCGCGCCGTCGCTCATGTCGGTTCGCTCAGTAGCGCCAGGTCTCTTCCATCGACCACAGACGGCGGCCGAGAATCTCCTCGACGACCGTGAGGGCCGCGCGCGCCGCGCGATCGGTACCGATCATGCGACTGCGGAATGTTTCCGAGGCGAACCACAGACCCTCGATGTTCGGGCAGCGCCAGTGCGGGCGGTACTGACCGACGAGCCCGGGCATCTGGACGACGCCGAACGGCGGGTTGAAGATGAGCGAACGACGTCGCCAGACGGCTTTGCGGAAGCCGGGGTACATGTCCTTCATGTCCTCTTCGTAGTCGTCCATCGTCTTGCGCAACCATGCTTCGTCACGGCCCTTCGAACCGGGAATGACGCCACCCATGGTGTACAAGTAGAGGCCGTCAGGTGCGGTCTCCGGGTCCATCGCCGTCTGCTCGAAGAGGAATCCCGAGAGTCGGGCGCGCGGAGTGTGCAGCCACGTCGACAACTCGAGGCGGTCGAGCACGGGGCAGGGCTCCTCGGTCGCGATCTGCAGACCGAGCAGGGCGAGTCGGAACTTGTCCTGGGCGAGGAAGCGGATCTGCTCCGCGTACCACATCGGCAGTTCCTCGGCGGGAACGATGTCGAGCACGTTCCACACTCCGACCGTCGAGATGACATGGTCGGCGGTGATGAGATCCTCTTCGAACATCGTGTTCGTGAGTACGGCATCCTTCGGCACGAGAACACCCTTGGCCTTGCCGTTCTCGATGACGACGCGCGACACCGGGCTCGAGAGGCGGATCTCGGCGCCGCGCTTCTTCGACGCCGCGGCGACACCGTTGAACATGCCGTCCCATCCACCCTTCGGCCAGAACGAATAGCCCGCCTTACGTGCCTCGCCGTAGTGCAACTTGCGCACGTAAAGGCTGTCGGACGCCGAGTGCTCGTGCCAACGCTCGGTCATGCACTCCAGGAGCGTCGTGAACTCGAACAGATCGTGCACGCCCGGGTCGGTCGTGTACTGGTTCAACCAATCACGCAGCGGACGGTCGTCCCACTTGTCAAACTCTTCGTAGGGCGTCTCCTCGAGAACCTTGATCACCTTCTTCAGATCGGCACGGTTCTGGCCGGCGTAACGGTCGCGGATGCTGCCCCACTTCAGGCTCTCGTGATCCCACACCGCCATGTTCGTCGACAGCGGACCGGTCTCGATGACATGACCGATTTCCTTCGCGATGCGTACGAAACCCGAACCCGGGTCCTCCATAAGGTGCCCGCCGAGACTGACGCGGAATCCCTCGTCATTCACCTGCTGGGCACGACCTCCGAGATACTTCGAACGCTCGAGTACGAGGACGCGCTTGCCCTCCTTGGCGAGCAAACCGGCAGCGGACAGTCCTGCTGCTCCCGCACCAATCACGATGACGTCATAGTCGGCCACAGGCTCTCCCCCGATCGGTTTGACTTACTGAACGACTAGTAGGTTAGGTGACCCGGGCGGTGCGGAGCAATGCCGCTCGCTGTCGGAGAGAATCATTCGGAGGACGACAACATGGTGACCCAGCCGATCGACCTGCTCACGCGGGAGGCCCTCCAAGATCCGCATCCGATCTTCGCCTGGCTGCGCGAGAACGACCCCGTTCACTGGAGCGACCGGCACCATTCGTGGATCGTCACCCGCTACGACGACGTCGCCGAGTTGTTCTTCCGCCCCGAGATCTCCTCCGACCGTGTCCGACCGCTCATCGGCAAGGCGAAGTCGGCGACCGCGGAGTCCGACGAATTGCTGAAGATGATCGGTGAGTGGATGGTCGTCACCGACCCCCCGGCCCACACGCGTCTGCGACAGCTCGTCACTCCCGCCTTCCGTCCCGCACGAATCGCAATGCTCGAAGCCCAAATCCACGAGATCACCGACTCGCTCATCGACAAGTTCATCGCCTCGGGCGAGACCGACTTCATCAAGCACGTCGCCTTCCAGTTGCCCGCTGCGGTGATCAGCGACCTCCTCGGTGCTCCGTACTCCGACCGCGACCTCTTCAAGACCTGGTCGGATGACCTCGCGCTCATCGCATTCGGCGCCGGGGCCGACATCCGCGACGACCGGTACAAGAAGGCCCGTGCCGCTCTCGACGACATGTCGGAGTACTTCCAGGGCCTCATCGAGTTGCGTCGCCGCGACCCGAAGGAAGACCTCATCAGCACCCTCGTGCACTCGGAAAACACGCTCGACGAGCCCCTGAACGATGCCGAGATCAAGTCGATGTGTGCGCTCATTCTGTTCGCCGGCCACGAAACGACGACGAACCTCATCGCCACCTTCGTCGGCACGATCCTCCCCCGCGAGGACCAGTACCGCAAGCTCGTCGCCGATCCGTCACTGATGAAAACGGCTGTCGAAGAAGTGTTGCGTTACGACGGCTCGATCAAGATCCTCCATCGCTGGGTGCTCGACGACTTCCCGCTGCACGACGTCAACATCAAGAAGGGTGACCGCGTACTTCTGTGTCTCTCGTCCGCCAACCGTGACCCGCGCAAGTTCGACCGTCCGGAGGAAGTCGACATCACGCGCCATCCCAACCCGCACCTGGCATTCGGAAAGGGCATCCACACGTGCATCGGTGCACAGCTGTCGCGCATCGAGGCGCGAATTGCGCTCGAAAAGGTCTTCACCCGACTGCCGAACATGAAGCTCGTGAAGGACGAACTCGAGTGGGTCCCGATCCTCTCGGCGCGCGGCCTCAAGGAGTTGCACATCACCCACGAGGCACGCAGATGAGCGGCGGCAAGATCACGGTCGTTGTCGATGACTCGAAGTGCATGAGTCACCAGTTGTGCGTCGCCGCAGTGCCCGAAGCGTTCGCGCTCGGACCGCAGCACACGGCCGTCGTACTGCCCGGCGCGGAGAACGTTCCGCTCGACAGACTGCTCGACGCCGCACGCATGTGCCCGATGGCGGCGATCTCCATCACCGACGAGTCGGGCAACGAGGTGCGAATCCACTGAGTGCGCTCGGCGCCGGGTACGGCGCCGAATGTGCGCCTCGGGCGTCAGGCGCGGCGCGTCAGGAGTTGCGCAGCAGAGGCTGCAACTCGGTGCACATCAACTCGACGTGACGCTGCGTCACGTGGTCGGGCATTCCGGCGATGCTCGCCCAGATGTACACCTGCTCGAGCGGCAGACCCGCGTATGTCGAGCGAATGAATGACGCCGCGTCGGCGGGGGTGAGCACCTGGAAGCGGGGCGCCGATCCGTCCTTGCCTGGCAGTCGCAACGGCTCGGGGTCGACGTCACGCGGGGTCGGACGATCGGTTCCCTCGGCCATGTACCGGCGGTACGAGGTCCACTGGTAGCTGACGAACGGCTTGATGTCGTTCCACGTTCGCTCGGGATCATCGGAGAGAACCATCTCGACGTTGACACGCATACGAGCCGCAGAGGGATCGTGTCCACCGTCGACGAGACCCGCTACATAGTCGGCGAGTAGCTCGTGCGATGCCGCGAGCAGGCCGATGTTCAGACGTCCCGCCATACGTGCGCCGCGCGGACCGAAGAAACCACCCCACACCGGGATCGGTCGCTGTACCGGCGGCGGTGTCATCGTGCCGCCCGTCCAGTGGTCGCGCACCTCGGTGATGCGCTGCTCGACAAGCTTGTAGCGGGCGGCGAGTTCGACACCGTACGCGGCGAACTCGGGGATGCGGTATCCCGCACCGACACCGAGATCGAAGCGTCCGTTCGACAGGATGTCGATGATCGCCGTTTCCTCCGCAACGAGGAGCGGATGACGAAGCGCGAGGAGGAGCACGGCGGTACCGATACGGGCACGCTTCGTACGCGCAGCGACCGCGGCCGCCATCGTCAGGGGTTGGGGCAGGTACCCGTCCTCGAAGAAGTGGTGCTCCGACAACCAGATCTGGGAGATACCCATGGCATCGGCACCGGCCGCCAGGTCGAGCGTGGCGGCGTAGTGGTCGGCCCAATCGCGCCGCCATCCCGGTGGATTGCGCAAGTCGAAGTAAACACCGACGTCCATGGCGTCACGAAGCGTAACCCGATGGGACTCGTTGGGACGTGCTTTGGTAGTTTTTGCGCGGTCACTATGTCGGCAATTTCGTTCACGACGCGAAGCACCAAGACCATCGGCGACACGCTCATCGATGCCTGTGCGGCCGTTCCGGACAAGGACTTCATCGTCTTTCCCGATGCCCGGCGCTCGTACCGGCAGGTACACGAGCGGGCGATCGAGATTGCCAAGTCGCTCATCGCCCTCGGGGTCGAGCCGCGCGACCGGGTGGGCGTGTTGCTGCCGAACTGCATCGAATACGCCGAGCTGTACTTCGGCATCTTCTACGCGGGCGCCACGATTGCACCGATCAACGCGCGATTCAAGGCCCGTGAGCTCGACTACGTCTGCCGCCATTCCCGCATCAAGGTGATGATCACGAGCGATCTCATCGACGAGCACACGAACTTCACCGAACTCCTCGACGAGGCAATTCCCGGACTAGCCGGGGCGGATTCGGCGCGGCCACTGCAACTCGATTCGCACCCGCTGCTGAAACGCTTCGTGCTCCTCGGTGCGAAACGGCACCCGGCCTACATCGACGGTGCGAGCTTCGACCGTGTCGCCGACACGGTGGATACCGGCGCCGTCGCCGACCGCCTTGCCGGTACCGCCGTGCGCACGCCCGCCGTCCTCTTTTACACGTCGGGCACGACGGCAATGCCCAAGGCATGCGTGCTCTCCCACGAGGCCTTCATGCGCCAAGGGGTCGCCGTCGTCGAGCGCCTGAAGTTCCGCGAAGACGAGAAGATGTGGCTGCCGCTGCCGATGTTCCATTCGAGCGCGACCCAGACGTTGTTCTCCATGCTCACGTGCCGCGGTACGTGGTTGTCGATGACCCACTTCGAACCCGGTGCGGCACTGCGCCAGGTGATGACCGAGAAGGCGACGACGATGTTCCCGGCCTTTCCGACGATCACGATGCAGATGCTCAACCACCCGGATTACACCGACGAGAGTTTCCGCTCGCTGCGCACGGTGTTCAACGTCGCCAATCCCGACATGCTGCGCCAGATGCAGGAGAAGATGCCGTACAGCGTCCAGATCGGCGGATTCGGCATGACGGAGACAGCCGGATCCATTTCGGCGAACTCCCCGGACGAGAGCTTCGAGGAACGTTGCACCCACACCGGAACTCCCCTGCCCGGTATCGAGGTGCGCATCGTCGATCCCGAAACGGGTGAGACGATGCCACCGAACCGGCGTGGCGAGATCATCGTGCGCGGGCCGTTCGTGTTCGACGGCTACGACCGCCCGGAATCGGGTGACACCGGCCTCGACGACAACGGCTGGTTCCGCACCGGCGACCTCGGCGCGATGACGGAGAGCGGCGGGCTGTCGTTCCTCGGCCGCCTGAAGGACATGTTGAAGGTCGGCGGCGAGAACGTCGCGGCGATCGAGGTGGAGAGCTTCCTCAGCACCCACCCCGCAGTGAACATCGCCCAGGTGGTCGGGGTTCCCGACGAGAAATACGTCGAAGTGGCGGCTGCATTCATCGAATTGCGCCCCGGCACGACGGCCACCGAGGCAGAAATTATCGCGTTCTGCCAGGGCCAGATCGCGCGTTACAAGATCCCCCGCTACGTGCGCTTCGTCACCGAATGGCCGATGTCGTCGACGAAGATCCAGAAGTTCAAGCTGCGCGACATGCTGTGCGCCGAGCTCGGCCTGCGCTGACGTCCCGAGCGGATCACGAACCCGATCACTTCCACAACACACCCGAAAGGTCAATCACGATGAAAATCAGCTCAGCACGCGCCCTCGTCACCGGCGGAGCCTCCGGTCTCGGTGAAGGCACCGTTCGCATGATCGCCGCCGCCGGTGGAAAGGCGACGATCATCGACCTCGCATCGTCGAAGGGCGCCGAGCTCGCCAAGGAACTCGGTGCGAACGTCACGTTTGCCCCGTGCGACGTGACGAACACGAAGGATGTCGAGCAGGCCGTCGCCACCGCAGTCCGGGCGATGGGGGGAATCAACCTCAACGTCAACTGCGCCGGCATCAGCCCGGCCCAGCGAATGGTCGGTCGCGACGGCAAGTTGTTCGATCTCGATTTGTTCCGCAAGACGATCGAGATCAACCTCATCGGCGCCTTCGATGTCATCCGACAGGCGGCCGGCGCCATGGCGAAGAACGAACCCGGCGACTCGGGCGAACGTGGCGTCGTCATCAACGTGTCGTCGGTTGCCGCCATCGAGGGCCAGAAGGGCCAGGCTGCCTATACGGCGTCGAAGGGTGGTTTGCTCGCCCTCACGCTCATGCTCGCCCGCGACCTCGCCGACGTCGGTGTGCGCGTGAACAACATCTGCCCCGGCGTCATGGACACTCCGATGCTCGCCGGCGTCGACGAGAAGCGCCGCGAGGGCATCATCAACCTCAACGTGTTCCCGAAGCGTCTCGGCACCCCGACCGACTTCGCCCATCTCGTGCGCTTCCTCGCGGAGAACGAGATGATGAACGGCGAGGTCGTGCGCCTCGACGCGGCAGTTCGCCTCTAAGGTCGTCACCGTGACACAACTCCTCGCCGGCCGCCGCGCTCTCGTCACGGGTGCGAGCCGCGGGATCGGGCGCGGCATCGCCATCGCACTCGCGCAGGCGGGTGCCGACGTCGCGGTGAACTATCGCAAGGGCAAGCAGGAAGCCGACGAGGTCGTCGCCGCGATCACCGCACTCGGTCGCACGGCGATCGCCGTCCAGGCCGACGTGTCGGTGCGTGAGGACGTCGCCCGCATGGCCGACGAGACGCTCGCCGGACTCGGAGACCTCGACGTCGTCGTGCACAACGCCGGCATCGCCAGCCGCGGCCTGTCGGTCGCCGACACGGCCCGCGACGAAGTCGAGCGAGTCCTCGCGGTGCACGCCATTTCGCCGCACGACCTCACCGCCCGCCTGTTGCCCGCCCTGCGTCGCCACTCACGCTCCGACGTCGTGTTCATCTCGTCGGCCGAGGTCGGTGCGATGCACGCCAACGGTGCCCCCTACAACATGGGCAAGACCGCCATGGAGGCCCTCGCCCTCACGTTGGCGAAGGAAGAGGCGGCCAACGGCGTGCGCGTGAACATCGTCGCCCCGGGTCTCGTTATCACCGACATGGGCGACAAGCTCGTGAAGGCGATGACCGGGTCGGGCAGCGACGCCCTCGACGTCGAATCTCTCTTCCCGTTCAAGCGGGCCTGTCAGCCCGAGGACGTCGCGGCGGTCGTCGTCGCCGTGCTCTCCCCTGCCTTCGGATACGTCACCGGTCAGCGCATCGGCGTCGACGGCGGTATCAACGACATCGACCAGATCTTCCGCGCCGCACGCGGCTGATCAGCCCGCGCTGAGCTTGCGCTCGAGTGCCGCGGTGTCGACCCACTGGGTGAGACGAACGATCTTGCCGTCGCGCAGGTCGAACACGTCGACTGCGGGGAACTCGACGTCAACACCGGTCGCACTGCGACCGGTGAAGTGGATCTCTGCGAGGACGGTATCGCCCATCTCGAGGATGCGCGTCGGGGCATCGCTGTGCACGGGGAACTTCTTGAACACGTTGCGATAGAAGCTCATGATCCGTTCGCCGCGACGCTCGCCGCCACCGGCGGCCATGAGCACCGCGTCCGGATGGAACAGCGTCTCGAGAGTGGCGTAGTCCTCGCCATCGACGCAACGGAAGTACGTCTCGACGACCTTGGTGTTGTTGCCCATGTTCGCGTGTCCCCTATCGGCTTCGCAGGTTGTTCTTGATCTCGTCGAGGGCCTTGAACGACCAGCCGGCGAGTGACGGATCACCGAAGGCGGTGATGTTCCACATGATGACGTGGCGCAAACCGACGCCGTGGTACTCGGCGATCTGGTCGGCGATCTGCTCGGGCGTGCCGCAGAAGCAGTAGTAGTCGACGACCTTCGGCGGGATGGCGTCGATGATCCGCATCGCCTCGGCGCGCTCAATTGCGGCGGGGATGATGCCGTGGAAGCCCTCGACGGGTGGCTCGACACCGAGTCGGCGGAAGATGTCCGGTGGCAGCATCACCATGAGCGCGCGGATGAGCGGATGCTGCTGCAGGCGCTTCAGAGTGGCTTCGTCGGGCGCGGCCAACACGTAGGCGAGGATGCCGGGAGTGAAGGCATCCATGTCACGCCCCTTCGCCTCACCCGCTTGACGGATCGTCTCGAGCGACGACTTGTACACGCCGGTGTCGAGCTTCGTCGGCAACCAGCCGTCGGCCTGCTCGCCCGTGATGCGCAGCATCTTCGGACCGTGGGCGGCGGTCCACACCTGCGGCTCGACGCCGTTGTACGGCTCGAGGCCGAGTACGGCGTTTTCGAGCCGAAAGAATTTGCCCTCATAGTTGATCGGGCCGTCGGCACGCCACAACATGCGCAGCACCTCGAGACCCTCGGCCAACTTGCCGACGGGCGACGAGAAGTCCATGCCGTACGGCGTCACGTTCATCGCCTCACCCGAGCCGAGACCGAAGATGGCGCGGCCTTTGCTGAGGTGGTCGACGGTGAGCATCATCTCGGCGGCAACCGCGGGGTGACGACGGATGAGGTCGGTGACGACGACGCCGACCTTCAGGCGCTCGGTATGCGAGCCGACCGCACCCATCATGACGAGCGGATCGAAGTACACGTGCGGGTTCTTCTGGTACTTCGCCAGCGGCGTGATGTCCTCGGTCCACACGGAGTCGCTGTGCCAGCCCATGAGGTGGCACGGCCACCACACCGCGTCGAAGCCCGCCGCCTCGTTCTTCTTTGCGATCTCGATCGCCTTGTCGGCGGGCGGCATGATCTGTCCGGGTACTCCGATTTCGATGTCCATCAGTTGTTCCTTTCGGGGGTCGAGCCGTCGGTGAGTGTGCCACGCCCGCGCAGCACCTCTGCGACGGAGAAGTAGGTATGCGCCGCCGGTTGCGGATTGCCCGGCTGGGGTGAGATCGGAAGGATGATTGCGACGTCAACACCGGCGTCGTGATACGCATCAACCCGGTCGGCGACGTGCTCGGGGGTGCCGATCGCGCACATCGTGTGCACGACCTCGTCGTCGAGAAGGGCGAGTGCGGCCTTTCGGTCGCCGGCGTTCCACGCTTCGGCAGCTGTTGCGAGACTGGGGAATGCGCCCACGAATGCGTGCTGGTGCGTCGGTACCATCGCGTACTGCAACACCACGCGCCGGGCGCTCTCGAGCGCTGCCTTCGTGTCCTTTCCGGCGAAAGCCCAGAACGAACACGTCACTTCGACATCGCCGAGTGCACGACCAGCGGCGTCGGCCCCGACGCGCACCTTGTCAAGACGCTCACCAATTTCGGCGGGCGGACACCACGTGAGGAACACACCGTCGGAGATCTCCCCCGCCAACTCGAGCATGCGATCGTTGATCGCCCCCAACCAGATGGGAATGTCGCCTTGGGGATCGATCTGGAGGGCGAAGCCGTCGCTGCGCACGTGGTTGCCGGTATAGAACACTTTCTCGCGGGTCAACGCGGCACGGAACACGTCGATGAATTCGCGGGTCGCCGCGAGCGGCTTGTCGAACGGTCGACCGTTCCATTTGTTCACGATGATCGGGCTCGATGCACCGAGCCCGGCGACGACACGACCCGGTGCAAGCGACGACAGTGTCGCAAAACCCATCGCCGCCATCTGCGGGGTGCGCAAGGTGGTCGCGATGATGCCGGTCGCCACCTTGATCCGTGTGGTGCGGGAGAGGATGGCTCCGAGCAATACGAGGGCATCAACGCTCGCCACCTCGCCGCACACGGCATAGTGGAATCCCTCCGCCTCGGCGCGGGTCGCCAAGTCAACGAGTTGCGGGGCGGACAGTCCGCCCTCGACAGGAAGGGTGATCGCAACCGCGCGCCGGGAGCTGCCGTTGTGTGTGGGCCCGGAAGTCACTCCGACATTCTCCCCGATCACTGCCCGTGTTCACTCATTGAAGCCGCTGGTGCTGCCTTGAGCGTTGTTTCCACCCGGCCGGCGCCACGTCCACCGATGCGATCGACGGGAACATGTGCCGACAAAGACGAGAGCCCGGGTGCTTGCGCACCCGGGCTCCGTCGCCTTCAGTTCAAACGCTGATCAGAGCGTCTTGTCTCCGGTGAGGCCCTTGCGCCATTCGGCGAACGTGCCGTCGAGGACGAGACCCTTACCCGGGACCCAGCTCATCGGAGCTGCACACGGGCTGTACTGGCTCTTCGTGAAGTCAACCGGGCAGGACAGTCCGAGCGTGTCGAACTTGGCCTTGAAGCCATTGCGCAGCGTACCGCGCGTGACCTTACCGGTCTTGTTCCACGCATTCTCGATGGCCTGCGACACGATCATGCCGTTGACCCAGCCGTGAACGAAGTTCGGGTTGTCGATCTCGTTCTCGTACTGCTGACCCTTCATGAACTTGTTGATGAGCTTGCCACCGGCGGTGCTATTCGCCTTGCCGGCTCCGGCAAAGGCGTGAATGCCCTGGATCGCCTTTTCCATCGACGGACCGATTCCGTCATAGACGACGGGGCTGGCGATGCCGTGGATTCCCATGTGCGGGTACTTGCCGAGGCCGGCCTTTTCGGCAGCAGCGGCGTACAACTTGACGAATCCGGGCGAGCCGTGCAGACCCACCGAGTTCGCACCGCACGACTCAAGGAGGGCCTTGAAGCGCGCGACTGCGGCGGTGTGATCGGTCGACGTGCCGGCTTCGGTGATCGTACCGCAGTACTTGCCACCCTTGGCCGTCACCTTCTTCTTGATCCACTCGCCGTACTCGGTGCCCGAGGGAACCGCGAGGGCGAAGGTTGCCGCAACGATCTTCTTCGCATCGCCACCCTGCAACTTGGTGAACTTCGAGACGGCGACGTCAGCGATGTCACTGTACGACTGCATCCACGAGAAGAAGTTTGCGCTGTTCTGCTCGACGATCGTCGTCTGCTGTGCGCCGACGATGTTCACCGGGTTCGAGAGCGACGTCATCTTGCCGTCGACGAGACCCGAGATGTGCGAGCCTCCCATGCCGGCAATCGTGAGTACGCGGTCGGTGTTGGCGAGACGGTCGAAGTTGACCGCTGCCGTCGTGGCGACGTACTTGTCGTCAAGCGCGATGAGCTCGAGCTTGCGACCGAGAATTCCGCCGTTCTTGTTGCGGAAGTTCACGTACGACTGCAGACCGTGGTAGTTGAAGGCCTGGGCCGAAGCGGTCGGACCGGTGATGTCACCCATCCAGCCGATCTTGATGGTGTCCTTGGTGACACCGTCTCCATCGGAGTCGGGGCTGTTCTTCTGCCACGTCAGTTTGGTCTCCACGCCCTTCGTTGGCATGCAAATCAAACCGCTCTTCTTATCTGCCACGTTGCGCTTCGTGCAGGCTTGGCCGGCACTCACGCTCAGCTTCAGTGCCGACGCAGGCATTGCAGTGGCCAACAAGGACACCGTCAAGACTGCACCGACAAGGAACTTGCGCTTCACAGAGTGACTGTGAGTCATTCTTGGTTTCCCCCTTGTAGGTTGGCCACCGGCGGGTGCCGAATGGTCCCTTCTGTTTACCAAACGGTCAGACGAAGTGTCAACCGCCACAGCACAAATTCCCAAAATTTTCGTCCGAATTCTTCGCTTGTCGATGCCCCCGGTGCCGTGCGTTTACCGGGCGGCACTACGGCTTTACGGGCCCGGGACCGACGACCGCTGGTGTGCTTGTGTGCACAATCCCTTCAGTTGCAGTCACGGCGGCGGGTCTCTTTGCCACCGTGACGGCGGGCGTGCGGTTTAGCCCAGGCGTACGACGACGACGTCGGCGATGGCGGTGATTCGGCCGCGGCGCAGCTTGCCCGTCGCGGTGAGATCGCCCGACTCGACACCCAACTGACGACGCAGGAGTCGCAGCTCGCCGACGCGCGGCTGATCCGTGAGGCGACCGAGCGCCGAACGCACTTCGTCGACGAACAACTGCTGGGCCACCGGGTTGTCAAGGATCGTGGCAACGGTGGTGAAGGGAACCTTGTTCGCCTGGGCCCATTCGCTGAGGGCGAGCGGCTCGGCTTCGATGAGCACACCGACACCGCTGCTCCCCGTGGTGGCGATGGCCCGACCGATGTACGACGACGCAGCGACGGCGAGCTCGAGTTCGCGCACCGACACCGCCGACACGTCGACTGATGCCGGTCCGAGCACAATGACGTTCCCGTTGCGGCTTTCGACGCGGTCGTTCGTCTCGTGCCAGCCGCTGCCGAGTGCGTCTTTCGACACGAGTCGGCCGCGGATGCGCAGCCGTCCGTTCGCCGTCACTTCGGTCTCGACGCCGTCAACGGCTTCGTCGAAGCCCTCGTCGACGTTGTTGGCGAGCAGCGCGGGGACGAATGCTGCCGACACGGTGTAGGCATCGGTGAGCGCGATCCGTAGCGCGCGCATGAAGTGTGCAGTGCGCACCTGGACCGACGACCCGCTGACGAGCACGGTACGCGTGCGACGCGCACCGAGCAGTCGCGCGATGAACTGTCCGACGAGCGCGTGCCAGAATCCGCTCGCCGGCTTGCCGCCGAGCGTCGACTTGCGCCAGCCACGCGCAACGAGTTTCTTCAGTCGGCGGTTGCGATCGAGACGCTGCAGCGAGTTGAACGACAGCGAGTCGAGCAGCGTCGTCGGCGAGTGCACGAAATGCGGCTCGATTTCGGTGGCCGCTGCCGCCGCGGTCTCGACGCTCTCAGGGAACGCCACGACCGCACCCGTGATGATCGACGAGTATGCGGTAACCGCGCGTTCCCCCGACGCCGCCAGCGGCACTTGCGCGAGGACGAACTCGCCGGGCTTCAGCGGGAAGCGGGCCGCAACGACGTGCGCCGACTCGGCAACCTGGCCTGCGGTGAACGAGTACGTCCGCATCGGACCGGTGGCACCGGATGATGCGACCATCGTGACGACGGACCCTGCGGAGAGTGCGGCCGCGCGGCGCGCGAGAGACTCGAGACTGGCACCGGCACCGCGACCGGTCTCGCGCAGACTCGCGTAATCGACGAGGCGCGGATCTTGGTACGACGACACACCCGCGGTGTCGACATGGACGATGCGACGCACGTCAGGAAGCGAGGCGAGCACGACGTCGAGCCACGCAGTGTCCTGAATGACGACGACGGTGGGTGCGATGCGGCGCAACACGTCGACGACGTCGTCGTGCAGGGCGGCAGTGAGCACCGGCACGCTCACTGCCCCGATCGCCTGTGCGCCGAGGTCGACGTACAGCATCGCGGGGCGGTTGTCGACGAGAATCGCAACTTTGTCTCCTTTGCCGACGCCGAGTGCAGCGAAGCCCTCACCCACTTCGGCGACGGCCGTGGCGTACCCCGACCACGAGGTCTCGGCCCATCGGCCGCGCAGTTTCTGGAGTAATGCGCGGTCGGTGCCGTGGGCCTTGGCCCGGGCGAGCAGCGCGTCGAGAATCGTTGCGTGAGTCGTCATCAGTGGCTCCCCAGGTAGGCCGCTCGCACGACCGGATCTTGCTGCACCTCGTCGGGCGTGCCGAGCGCGATACGGCTGCCGAAGTTGAGCACGCCGACGCGGTCGGCGATGCTCATGACAACGCCCATGTCGTGTTCGATGATGAACACCGTGATGTCGAGTTGGTTGAGCGCCTCGTAGATGAAGCGCACCATGTCCTTCTTTTCCTCGACGGTCATGCCGGCCATGGGCTCGTCGAGCATCAGCAGGTGCGGACGCATCGCGAGGACGCGGCCGAACTCGATGCGCTTCTGGAGGCCGTACGGCAACGACCCCGCCGCATCCCAGCGCACTCGTTCGAGTTTGAGCAGGTGGATGATCTCCTCTGCGACCTCGCGCATCTCGAGTTCTTCCTTCACGACGTTCTTGGTGAAGAACCCGGCCGCGAGAACCCCGGTCTTGCGGTGCACGTAGCGACCGAGCATGAGGTTCTCGAGCACCGAAAGCTCGGGGTACAAGCCGAGGTTCTGGAACGTGCGCGAGATACCGAGACGCACGATCTGGTGCGGCTTTTGACCGAGCAGGTCGTGCGTGACGCCCTGCGCATCGGTGAATTGCACGGACGCGCCGGGAAGCGGTTGGTACACACCTGTGATCGCATTGACCATGGTGGTCTTGCCTGCACCGTTCGGACCGATGAGTGCGAACAATTCGTTGCGACGAACGTCGAACGACACGTCTTCGTTGGCGCGCAAGCCGCCGAACTGCACGGTGACGTTCTTGACGTCGAGTACCACATTGCCGGCCATTAGTGCTTCGCCCTCCGGAATCGCTTGATCGCCTCGTACACCTCGCGAGCGTCACCCGCGCCGCCGAGGTACAACTCCTCGACGTGGGGGTTGCTGCGCAGCTCGGCCGTCGGTCCTTCGAGGACGATACGCCCCGTCTCGAGCACGTACGAGTGCTGCGATGCTTCCATCGCCAGTCGGGCGTTCTGCTCAATCATGAGGATCGACAGACCCTCCTCCGCGTTGAGGCGCTTGAGCAGTTCGAAGATCTCGCGCACGACGAGCGGTCCGAGACCGAGCGACATTTCGTCGAGAACCATGAGTTTCGGACGGGTCATCAGTGCACGACCGACCGCAACCATTTGCTGCTCGCCGCCCGACAACCAGCCGGCATTTTCCTTGCGCCGCTTGGAAATCTGCGGGAAGAGCTGCCACACGCGCTCCATGTCCTCGGCCATCTTGTCCTTGTCCTTGCGCGTGGCCGCACCGCACAGGAGGTTCTCCTCCACCGTGAGGCGGGCGAAGACGAGACGGCCTTCGGGCACCTGACCGACACCGAGCTTCACGATGTCGCGCGACGTCGCCTTGGTGATCGGCTCACCGGCGTAGAGAACCTCGCCCGACGTGATCGCACCGCCGACGATGCCGAGGTTTCCCGTGATCGCGCGCACGAGCGACGTCTTGCCGGCACCGTTGGCGCCGAGCACGGAGACGAAACCGCCCTGCGGCACGACGATCGAAACGCCGTTGACCGCGAGGATGGCGCCGTTGTACACGACCTCGAGGTTGTTCACCTCGACGAGAGGAGTGTTGCTTGCTGTTGTGCTCATAGTGAGTACGGCCATTTCGCGAAGTAGGACTTGACCCGCTTCCACGCGCCCGAGAGTCCCTCGGGCGAGCGGACGAGAACGACGACAATGAGCAGACCGAACACCGCAAGGTTGATCTCGCTCTTGTAACTGGACAGGAACGTAATGTCGCGCAGAACTGGTGTTTCCTGGCGGATCCAGTCGATCCACACCGGCGCGCCGTAGAAAAACAGCGCGCCGAAGACCGCGCCGAGGATCGACGAGAAGCCGCCGAGCACGATCATGATCGCGTAGTCGAGAGTGGTTTGGAAGGGGTACGACGCTTCTTCGCGCGCGGTGAGGAAGTACGACTGCAAAGCGCCCGACATGCTGACGAACGCCGATGAGACCATGAACACGAGCAACTTCGACTTCACCGGCGACACACCGACGAGGCTCGAGGCGGTGTCGCGTGCCTTCACCGCCGCGAATGCCCGACCTTCACTCGTGCGGATGACGTTCGACATGAACAACAGTGACAGCGCCGTGATGGGCAACATCACCCAGTACCAGCGGAAGTTGTTGTTGATCTGCAGCCCGGTACCGTTCTCCTGCAACCACGGGAACCAGTCGGGAATGCTCGGAAACCCGTAGATGATCGGGATAAACCCGAAGTAGCGGATGAGGAACCACTTGTACACGAAGTAGGCGAAGTAGTAGATGCCCAAGGTGGCCAGCAGCAGATACAAACCTTTCAGGCGCAGCGCCGGCAACGCGATGATCACGCCCGCGAGCGCGCCGGCAACGAGCGTGAGCGGCAGTACGAACCAGAAGTTCCAGCCGAACAACGGTCCGAACCACCCGGAAATGATCGTTCCGAAAATGAGGAGACCGGCATGCGCCAGCGACACCTGACCGGTGTTGCCGACGAGCAAGTTGAACGCAGCCGCTCCGATGATCGCGGTGAGCGACAGGTTGATGACAGTCATCCCCGCAACCCACGGGAAGTTTG
>CAZIME010000001.1:5893-35251 GCA_964540395.1 uncultured Bifidobacterium sp. | reverse complement strand
CGAGCAGGAGCACGGTGATGAGCACCGCCCACACGCGCTGCGGACGCGTGCGGATGATGCGCATGTCCTGGCGGTAGTCGGTGATGAACTTTTCGCGAGCCATTCTTTACCTCGGTGAGTGTGTCGTCGTAGTCGTCTAGCGGATGTTGCGGATCAGATGCGCACGAGCTCGGGTGAGCCGAACAGGCCGGCCGGCTTCACGTACAACATGACCGTGAGGATGAGGAACGGAATGACGTCGCGGTAGTCGGCGCCGAAGTACCCCGCGCCCATCTGCTCGAGCGTGCCGACGATGAGTCCGCCGACGATCGCACCCTCGACGCTGTCGAGACCGCCGACGATTGCGGCCGGAGCGGCGCGGATGCCGATGGCCGCAATGTTCAGGTCGATCGCCGCGGTGTAGTGACCGAAGAACACACCACCCGCACCGGCCATCGCCAAGCTGATGAACCAGGCGAGCGCGTAAATGCGATCGGGGCTGATGCCCATCGCCGACGAGGCCTGGAGGTTTTCCGCCACGGCGCGCATGTGCAGTCCGAGACGCGAGACCCGGAAGAAGGTATAAAAGCCGACGACGAGAAGCAGAGCAGCCCCGAGAATAATGAAGTTGTACACCTCGACCTGCGCACCGCTGATGTTCACGATCGATTGTGGCAGCGCAGTCATGCGGGCGCGTTCGATCGGACCGGCGACGACGAGGATGAACCCGCGGATGACGATCGCGATGCCGATCGTCACGAGAACGATGGCGAAGAACGGCCGACCGACGAGGTTGCGCATGATGCCGTAGTGGACGAAGAGACCGAGCAGCCCCATGACGAACGCGACGATGAGAAGTGCGGGAATGAAAGGCAAACCGAGGTGACTAATGAGAAAGAAGCCGATGTACGTACCGATCATGAGGAACTCGCCCATCGCGAGGTTGAGCACGCGGGTCGATTTGAACACGAGCACGAAGCCGAGCGACACGAGGGCATACACGGCACCGAGCGACAAGCCGGATGCAAGCAGTGTGATGAAGCGATCCATCGATTCCCCCTGGTGACTGAACGGTCGGTCACGACTCGTCGGGCAACGCCGCCCTGGAGTCGTCCCCCGATGTCTAGCAGATGGTGACGGGCGTCTCCCTGTCGCAACCCCGGGGGTCGACGGACCCGAGGACTCCTCGGGGTGACGCGACGGTTACGCGGGTCGGCGGCGCAACGTGCGCTTCGTGCGGGCGACCGCCTTCGCCGTTCGCGACACCGGTTTCGTCGGCGGCTTCGGAGGCTGTTTCGCAACGGGTTTCGTCGGCGCCTTCGTCGCCGGCTTGACGGGACCGCGCTGCACGGATTTCGCAGCGGGTTTCGTCACAACCGCACGATCGACCGGCATGAGACTCACTTCGATGCTCCGTCGCGCATCGTTGTATCCCGACACTGCGAGTGACAGCGCCTGACCGATCCGCACGTGTTCGCGTGGTGTGCGCGGCGCAGGGTCTTTCATCAGTCGCAGCGGCAGATAGCCGGCAACGTCGCCGATGCGCACGTAGACGCCGTGCGACGCGTACGACTCGACGAGCCCCTTCACTTTCGTGCCGACCGCATGACGCGCCCGGAACGTTTCATATCTTTCCGCGGCATTCACCGCCGACGGAACCTTGCCCGACCGCTCCGCCGTCTTGTCCACCGAACGCTCCGCCGACTTTGCCTTTGGTGCCGGTCGCGTCGGCGCTGCCGCGGCACGGGTGGGTCGGGCCGGAGGCACGCGGGGCACCGGCCGCGGCAGTGCACCGGTGGCACTGCGCGTGGTGGGTCGCAGAAGAGCACCGGTCGCCGATTTCGTTGCACTCGACGCGCGTCGGGATGCGGGCCTTTCGGACTTCACGCGCACCGGACTGCGTTCGATGAACACCCACCCGACATTCGGAACGGGCTTGCCGCCGATGAGTCGTCCGCCGTCGAACAACCATCCGTGCACGTCGTGGAATTCCTGGTAGCTGTCGTTCGAGAGGATTGCTGCACCGACCTTGTCGGCAATCGTGAGCACGAAACCGTCACCGCGACCGAGCGCACCCGCGGGCGGCGTGACGAGTTCGGCATTGGCGATCGCTTCTTGGAACTCGGCAACTTCCTTCTTGTCGATGCGATGTCCGAACGTCGCGTCGACGACGACCGTCACCGTGACGCCCGGGAACTCCTTGAGGAAGGCGAGAACCGCCTCGTTGAGTTGTTTGAGACTCGGCGAGCTGCGACCCTCGGTGGCGATGTTGCTGCCGTCGACGACGACGTGTGCGAGCCCCGACTGCGTCGCGCCCCTGCGCTGCGAGCCCGTCACCACGCGCCGAACGCGCCGTCCATGAGGTCGACGAGTTCCTGGTCATGGATGACCTTCGAACCGGTCGCCGGACTACCCGAGGCAACGCGTGCCGAGTGGCGCAAGTCGTAACCCTCGCTCTTCAGGCGCCAGATGAGGTGTTCGACGAAGTGCCAGGCACCCATGTTTTCCGGCTCCTCTTGCACCCACACGACCTGGCGTGCGTTCGGATAACGGCGAAGGATGTCGCGCAGCTGGGCCTCGGGGAACGGGTACAGCTGCTCGACACGCACGATCGCCGCCGCCGCGCCGCGCTTGTCGCGCTCGGCCATGGCGTCCCACGCCACCTTTCCGCTGCACAACACGACGCGCTGCACCGCGGCCGGATCCTTGACGAACGGATCGTCGAGAGTCTCTCGGAACGAACCGGCCGTGAATTCCTCGACCGACGAGCGACTCTCTTTCATGCGCAGCGGCTGCTTCGGCGCCATAACGACGAGCGGCTTGCGTACGTCACGGCGCACCTGGCGGCGCAGCAAGTGGAAGTACTGCGCCGCAGTCGTCGGATAGGCAACCTGGATGTTGTCGTCGGCACACAACTGGAGGAATCGCTCGAGGCGCGCCGAGGAGTGCTCGGGGCCCTGACCCTCGAAGCCGTGCGGCAGGAGGAGGACGAGACCGTTCGTCTGACCCCACTTGTCCTCGGCAGCGACGAGGTACTGGTCGATGATGATCTGCGCACCGTTGACGAAGTCGCCGAACTGCGCTTCCCACAGGACGAGTGCATCGCGGTTCGTGTGCGAGTAGCCGTACTCGAAACCGAGCGCGGCGTACTCGGAGAGCAGCGAGTCGTACACCCAGAACGGTGCGCGTGCGCCGGGAAGCGCGCGCACCGGGGCGAACTTGCGCTCGTTCATGTAGTCGACGAGCATCGCGTGACGGTGGCTGAACGTGCCGCGCCGCGAGTCCTCGCCGGCGAGTCGCACCGGCGTGCCCTCCATGACGAGCGAGCCGAAGGCGAACGCCTCGCCCAGTGCCCAGTCGACCTCGCCCGCTCCGCGGAACATCTCATCGCGCTGCTCGAATTGTTTGAGCAACTTCGGATGCACGGTGAAACCGGCGGGATACGCACCGAGGCCGTCGTAAATCTGCGTGAGCAATGCACGATCGACGCCGGTGTTCACGTGTGGGAGCACGCCGACCGGTGCCGGCGGCTTGGGCACCTTCATCGTCGACTTGCCCTTGGCACGCGCGGTGTCGAGCGAACCCTGGAGCTTGTTCTGGTAATCGGTGAGTGCCGCCTCGGCTTCGTCGACGGTGATGTCGCCGCGCTTCACCAGCGTCTCGAGGTACAACTTGCGCACGCTGCGACGCTCGGCGATGGCCTTGTACATGAGCGGCTGCGTGTAACTCGGATCGTCGCCCTCGTTGTGGCCATGACGTCGGTAGCAGATGAGGTCGATGACGACGTCCTTGTGGAAGCGCTGGCGGTAGTCGAAGGCCATCTTCGCCACCCGCACGCACGCCTCGGGATCGTCGCCGTTCACGTGGAAGATCGGCGCGCCGACGGTCTTTGCGACGTCGCTGCAGTACTGCGACGATCGTGCGTACTCGGGCGACGTCGTGAATCCGATCTGGTTGTTGATGATGACGTGCACTGTGCCACCGACGCGGTAGCCGCTCGTGTCGCTCATCGCGAGACACTCGGCGACGAGACCCTGACCTGCGAACGCTGCGTCACCGTGAATGAGAAGGGGCAGCACGCTGTACGCCAGCGGCGGGTCGATGCGGTCCTGCATCGCACGCACCATGCCGAGCACGATCGGATCGACGGTTTCGAGATGGCTGGGGTTCGACGCGAGCTCGATGTGCATCGAGCGTCCGGCCGGCGACGTGAACGTGCCGACGCTGCCGAGGTGGTACTTGACGTCACCCGATCCCTGCACCGACGCGGGGTCGATGTGCCCCTCGAACTCGGAGAAGATCTGATCGAGGCTCTTGCCCATGACGTTGGCGAGCACGTTGAGTCGACCGCGGTGCGCCATGCCGAGGATTGCACCGTCCATGCCGGCGTCGGCGGCGAGTGACAGCACCTTGTCGAGCACGGGAATCGTCGATTCCGCACCTTCGAGACCGAAGCGCTTGGTGCCGACATACTTCGTCGCGAGGAACCGCTCGAATGCCTCGGCGGCATTGAGACGCTCCATGATGCGGCGACGGTCCGGTTCGAACTCATCGACACCGTGACCCTCGACGCGCTCCTGGATCCAGCGCTGTTCCTCGGTGTTCTGGATGTGCATGTACTCGATGCCGATCGTGCGGCAGTACGCGTCGCGCAGCACGTGCAACAGGTCGCCGAGCGTCGACTTCTTCACTCCCCCGACACCGCCGGTCGCGAACTCGCGGTCGAGATCCCAGATGGTGAGTCCGTATGTCGCCGGGTCGAGTTCCTTCGGCATCCGCGGTTCCTTCCACCGCAACGGATCGAGGTCAGCGATGAGGTGCCCGCGCACGCGGTGCACACGGATGAGCGTGGCGACCTGCATCTGCTTGTGCGCGAGGAGATCGGAATCGTCGAGGTTGTTGTCGTCGTTGCGCCAGCGCACCGACTCGTACGGCACTCCCAGGCTGCGGAACACTTCCTCGTAAAAGCCGTGCTCGCCGAGTAGCAACTCGGCGACGCGCTTGAGGAAGAGACCGCTCTCGGCGCCCTGGATGATGCGGTGGTCGTACGTACTCGTCACGGTGACGACTTTCGACACGCCAAGTCGGGTGAGCGTGCGCTCGTCGCTGCCGGCGAACTCGGCCGGGTAGTCGATGGATCCGACGCCGACGATGACACCCTGGCCGATCATGAGTCGCGGTACCGACTGCAATGTGCCGATCGTTCCGGGGTTCGTGAGGCTGACGTTGGCGCCCTGGTAATCCTCGAGCGTCAACTTGTTGTTCTTCACCTTGCGAAGGATCTCCTCGTAGGCGAGGAGGAATCCGTTGAAATCGAGCGTGTCGGCGGCCTTCAGCACGGGCACGACGAGCGTGCGCTGACCATCACCCTTGTCGACGTCGACGGCAAGTCCCATGTTCACGTTCGTGTGCCGCTGCAAACGGGGCTTACCCTCGGCATCAGGAACGAAGACGTTCTTCATGTTCGGCACACCGTCGACGATGGCGCGCACGACCGCGTAACCGATGAGGTGCGTGAACGACACCTTGCTCTGACCCGTGCGCTGGCGGTACCCGTTGATGACGCGACGGTTCACCTCGAGCAACTTCGCCGGAACCTGGCGCACGCTCGTCGCGGTCGGCACGACGAGGCTCTTGTCCATGTTCGTCGCGATCGCCGCGGCGACACCGCGCATCGGCTCGGGCTCGCCGGGCGCAACGACCTCAGCGCGACGGATCGGCTCGACGGCCTGGTGCGGAACGATCGACGGCGCGGACTTCTTCGGCTTCGCTGCGCCGTTCGACGAGGGTGTCTCGCCCGATGCGGTGTGAGCAGGGGTGACCGGGGCGGTGCCAGCCGGTGTGAAATCGCTGAAGAACTCGCGCCACTGGTCGGAGACGGCGGCCGGGTTGTCGCGGAACCGCTCGTACATTTCCTCAACGAGCCAGGAGTTGGCGCCGAAATCCTCCCCCGACTGGGGGTTCGAGGTGACTGTCACGGCAGTCATCGTACTCTTTTGCACCTTCGCGATACGGCGCGAATGGGTGGGTCATGCGTCGCACAACCCACCCATTCGGCAGCGGGCACTAGGCCCGAATTCAGTCAGGGATGACGAGCTCCGGCGATCAGCCGAACATCACCTCGGAGAGGATCCAGAGGACCGCCCACAGCACGGCGGACGTAATCATCGCGTTCTTGTGCGACTCGTACGGCCACAGCAACTTGTTCGTCGCCGCCGTGCCACCCAACTTGCCGAGCGCGTTCAACTGCAGGAGAGCGCCGATGACGACCGCAATGAGCACGTACGTGAGCGCGCTCGAGCTGGTGGCGTTGCCGAAGCTCTCGCCGTAGAAGTGTGCCGTTCCCACCATGAACCAGAGCATGGACACGGAGAAGATGAGGTTCTGGCGCGACGCGAGCAGTGCCTTGCGACCCGCACTTGCCGCCGCCGGGTCGGCCGCACCGCCACCGAGGACGTTCACCGCGTTGGCGAGCACGACCTTCTGGTTCTTCCAGATGACCATCCACACGTTCGCCGCCATCGTGATGCCGTAGAGCATGCCGACGGTGATCGCAGCGTTCTTCGCATTCAGCGAGTTCGCGCCCTCCCAATTGAGGAAGTTGTCGTAGTACGTCGGCTGACCCGTGATGAGAATTCCCGTTCCGAGCGTGGCGATGGCCGCCCAGCGGAACCACCACAGGGCACGGCGGGCGAGCTTGTCGAGGGTAATGCTGCGCGCCTTCGCCTCGTCACCGTAGGCCGCGAGAGCGGGAACCTGGACGAGGTTGAAGTAGTAGAGCAACCCGATCCAGGCGATACCGACGAGTACGTGCAGGTAACGCATGAAGAAGTTGAGGAAATAATCGCCGGAAAACAGTTCCACCGTGTGGCCTCCGTGTATTGGGTGTTCGGGTAGTCGGTTGTTGGGGAGTGAGTGATGTCGCGGGCAAGGAATCTCGCTCGCCCTACGACCGTACAGGAAAGTAGGTTGTACGGGAATGACTGCCGAGTTCATCTACACGTGTTACAAACTCGGACGTTTTTATCCGCCCGATCGTCAGGTGCTCGCGGACATCTCGCTCTCCTTTTATCCGGGGGCCAAGATCGGCGTTCTCGGTTCGAACGGCAGCGGCAAGTCGAGTTTGCTGCGCATCATGGCGGGCCTAGACGACGGGTATAGCGGTGAGGCACGACTGACACCCGGCTTCAGCGTCGGCCTGCTCGAGCAGGAACCGCAACTCGATCCCGCCAAGGACGTGCTTGGCAACGTCATGGACGGCGTCGCGCCGATTCGTGACCTACTCGCCGAATACGAGAAGGTCACCGCGATGTGGGGCGACCCCGACGCCGACTTCGACAAGGTCGGCGCACGCCAGGCCGAACTCGAGGCACGGATAACGGCGACCGACGCATGGAGCCTCGAACGCAACGTCGAGATCGCCATGGATGCTCTGCGTTGCCCGGCCAACGATGCGGACGTCGCCAAGTTGTCCGGTGGTGAACGACGCCGCGTCGCATTGTGCCGACTCCTACTTTCCCGTCCCGATCTACTGCTTCTCGACGAACCGACGAACCACCTCGACGCCGAGAGCGTGCATTGGCTCGAGCGGTTCCTGCAGGAGTACCCCGGCACCGTCATCGCGATCACCCACGATCGCTACTTCCTCGACAACGTCGCGAAATGGATCCTCGAGCTCGATCGCGGACGCGGCATCCCGTTCGAGGGCAACTACTCGAGCTGGTTGGAGCAGAAGCAGGAACGCCTCGGCCGCGAGGAGAAGGCGAACGAAGCCCGCAAGCGCACGCTGCAACGGGAGTTGGAGTGGGTGCGCATGGCACCGAAGGCCCGCCAAGCGAAAGGCAAGGCGCGTCTCGCCGCCTACGAGAAGTTGCATGCCGAGGCGTCGGCTGCGGAGTCGGGCCCGGACAAACTCGAGATCACGATTCCGGCCGGGAAACGTCTCGGCGACACCGTCATTCGTGTCGACAACCTGCGCAAAGGATTCGGGGACCGGCTCCTCATCGAGGACCTCACCTTTGCGCTGCCCCCGGCGGGGATCGTCGGCATCATCGGCCCGAACGGCGCCGGCAAGACGACACTGTTCCGCATGCTCACCGGGCAGGAAGCGCCGGACTCGGGCTCGATCACCGTCGGTGACACCGTCGAACTCAGCTACGTCGACCAGAACCGCGACACGCTCGACCCGAACCGCACCGTGTACGAGGAGATCACCGACGGTTCCGACGTACTGAAGGTCGGCGGGCGCGAGATCAACGGCCGCGCGTACGTCGCAAGCTTCAATTTCAAGGGCAGCGACCAGCAGAAGAAGGTCGGCGAGCTCTCGGGCGGTGAGCGCAACCGTGTCCATCTCGCAAAGTTGCTGCGTCGCGGAGGCAACGTGTTGCTTCTCGACGAACCGACGAACGACCTCGACGTCGACACGCTGCGCGCACTCGAAGCAGCCCTCGAATCGTTCCCCGGATGCGCCGTCGTCATCAGCCACGACCGATGGTTCCTCGACCGGATCGCTACCCACGTACTCGCGTTCGAGGGCGACAGCCAGGTGCGCTGGTTCGAGGGGAACTTCGAGGATTACGAAGCGTGGCGACGCAAGGAACTCGGCGTCGCAGCCGACCAACCGAGGCGAATCAAGTACAAGCCCCTCACCCGCGGATGACGGCGCAGGTTCACGTGTCCATTCCCGCCCACCCAGCACTGCGAGCGATCCGTGTCGCATGTGCAGCGTGCTTCGTCGGCGGCATCGCCGGCATGATCGTGTTCTCGATTCGCGACAACACGATCGGTGCGGTGATGACCGCGGGACTCATCGCGGCCGGTGCGGCAGTCGTTCTCGTCGCAGTCACTGCGGTGACACAGCGCACCGTCCCCGATGACTCGATGAATGCACAGGCGGAGGAACTGCAGTACGACATCGCCGAGCTCGTGCGCAGCGGCGTCGACGAGGCACGTTTGCGGTCGCTCGTGCGGCGGGCGATCGATCTCGGTCGCCGGCTGCCGTGACGTTCGACTTCGGATCGCTGCACCGGGAGGGTCACGCAGAGCCGACCGCCGACATCGTCGCCGACGACCATCGCTTCGCCGAGTACCTCGCGACGGAGACCGGACGCCACTTGATCGCATTGCGCACTCAACTCGAGGCGCGCGACGTCGATCCGTGGGACGTGAAGGATGCCGGCGACGCGATTGCCCACCGGTTCCTCATTGACAGCCTGCGCCGGTGGCGGCCGCACGATGCGGTTCTCTCCGAGGAGGGTGCCGACGATCCCGTTCGTCTCACCGCGCAACGCGTGTGGATCATCGATCCGCTCGACGGCACGAGCGAGTTCAGCGAGCCGGGACGCAGCGACTGGGCCGTCCACGTTGCGTTGTGGACGCGTGACGCGAACTCCGGTGGCGAGCTCACGGCGGGCGCCGTCGCACTTCCCGCACTGGCAACGACGTACTGCACGCATCCCGCACCCGCGACTCCCCCGCCACAGGCGCGCACACCGATCATGGTCGTCTCCCGCACGCGCACACCCGCCGTCACCGCAGCCGTCGCACGCGAACTCGGATTCGACGGCGCGCGGCTCGGATCGGCGGGAGCAAAGACGATGGCCGTCGTGTCGGGTGTTGCCGACGTGTACCTCCACGACGGCGGTCAACACCAGTGGGATTCGGCCGCCCCCGTTGCCGTTGCGCGTGCGGCGGGTCTGCATACGTCGCGCATCGACGGCTCCCCCCTCACGTACAACGAGCGCGACACGTGGCTGCCCGACCTGCTCGTCTGCCGACCCGAGCTCGCCGCGCCGATCCTTGCGGCAGTGCAGAACTTCACATCGCTTCGCTGAGCAGCGCACGTCGATACTCCGGCACCGCAGGCAGACTGACGCGGTGGACACCCCGACTCCGACCGCGCAAGGAACGTCCGACCGCTCGTGGGCGGCGTTTACCGAGGCAGCTCCGTGGAACGTCGATCGTGCATCGCTGACCTGGCTCGGTGACGTCGAGCGCCTGCGCGTACGTGCCGCGAACGAACTTCCGGGGCTCATCACTCCACCGCGCGTTCCCCCGCTCGCCCGACTTTTCGTCGTCGTCGCCGTACTCGGGCGTGCGCTCGTTCCGTGGTTCGTGCGCCGCAAGTTGCGTCGCTACGCGACGCCCGAAGCGAGCCGCGCGGATCTCTCGCGCCGGATGCGCAGGGCCATCGAGCGACTCGGCTCGACGTACATCAAGCTCGCACAGATCATCTCGAGCGGCGAGGGTCTCTTCCCGCGCGAGCTCGTCGACGAATTCAAATTGTGTCGCGACCAGGTTCCGGCGGAGGGATTCGACGTCGTGCGCCGCGTCGTCGAGGAGGAACTCGGCAAGCGCATCGAGGACGTCTTCACGGAGTTCGATCGCACCCCGCTCGCCGCCGCGTCGATCGCCCAGGTGCACGCCGCGACGCTGCGTACGGGCGAACGTGTCGTCGTCAAGGTCCAGCGCCCGTCCGTGCGGTCGCTCGTGCGCAAGGACCTGCGGGTGATGGCATGGCTCGCTCCGCACCTCGTCGGGCGGATCAAGGTGTCGGCACTCGCGAACCCGCCGGCGCTCGTCGAGCTGTTTGGCGAGACGATCGTCGAGGAACTCGAGTTCCGTCTCGAGGCGGCGAACATGCTCGACATCGCCGCAATCCTGCGCGACCTCGGCCAGGACGGATACGTCGTGCCGCGCCCGCACCCCTCGCTTGTGACGCGTCGTCTGCTCGTGATGGAGCGCCTGTCGGGATTCAAGTTCGACGACGTCGACGGCATGCGCGGTGCGGGAATCGACACGCAGAGTGTCATCCGCACCGGGATGATCGCCTTCATGGAGGGTGCCCTGTTGCACGGTGTGTTCCACGGCGACTTGCACGGCGGCAACCTCTTCGTGCTCCCCGACGGTCGCACCGCATTGCTCGACTTCGGCATCGTCGGACGACTCACCGGCGCACGACGCCTCGCCTTCCTGCGTCTCATGCTCGGTGCGACGACGAACGACGTGAAGGGCCAGATCGTCGCGCTGCGCGACCTCGGCGCGCTGCCGATGGATACCGACCTCGATGCCGTCATCCGCGACCTGCGGCTCGACCAGCCGACTGTCGATCCGACGACGCTCACCGGCGAGGAGCTCGTCGCCGAAGTACAGCGCGTCGTCAAGGCCCTGCTCGGATACGGAGCACGGCTACCGAAGGAACTCATGCTGTACGTGAAGAACATGGTGTTCCTCGACGGTGCGATCGCCCGCCTCGCACCCGACCTTGACCTGCTCGGCGAGATCGCCCACATCTCGATGCTCTTTGCACAACGCCACGGTGAGCGCCTCGGTCGCGAACTCGGCATCGATCACACCGCTGTCGAGATCAATCTCGACAGCGTGAAGGCGGGGCTCGGTGTCGACTCGTCGGTGAACCGCATGACGTACCGCGACCTGCAGAAGCGTCGCGAGGTCATCCAGAAGCGGATGCGCACCCACATCGGCCGCTGACTCCGGCGTCGCCGGCTCTGCAACTGCGAGCCCGTCACCGGCCTCGCGACGACGCCTCCTCGCGGGCAGACTACGAAGATGCGACTCGTCGTGGCCCGGTGCTCGGTGACGTACGCAGGACGCCTCGAAGCGTCGCTTCCCGAAGCGAACCGCCTGATCATGGTGAAAAGCGACGGATGCGTGGCGATACACGCCGACGGTGGAGCGTACAAACCGTTGAACTGGATGAACGCACCGAACAGCATCACCGAATTCGACGACCACTGGGTGGTGACGAACCCGAAGGGCGAGACGCTGACGATCCACCTGCACGAAGTACTGAGCGACAACTCCCACGAACTCGGCGAGGATCCCGGCTTGTCGAAGGACGGTGTCGAGGCCCACCTGCAGGAACTGCTCGCCGCGGTCCCCGATGCGATCGAGAAGGGCCTCACGCTCGTACGGCGCGAGTACCCCACCGCCGTCGGTCCGGTCGACTTGCTGTGTCGCGATGCGAGCGGAGGCACCGTCGCCGTCGAGATCAAGCGGCGCGGCGAGATCGACGGCGTCGAACAACTCACCCGGTACATCGACTGCCTACACGCCGACACGTCACTCGGTGCGATCCGCGGGATCTTCGTCGCCCAACAGATCAAGCCGCAGGCCCGCGTGCTCGCCGAGAGTCGTGGCTTTGCATGGTGCGAGGTCGACTACGACGAGCTGCGCGGTCGCAAGGCCGACGAATTGCGGTTGTTCTGATGCGTGAACCGCGAACATCTCGCCTGCGTTGGAGCGCGGCCGGATTCGTCGTCTTGCTCGCCGCACCGGGATCTGCACGGTTGTGGTGGGACGGCCTGCCCTTTACGCGAGTCGGCGAGGTCGTCGTCCTCGCAGTGCTCGTCGCCGTCTTGTCGCACCGCGACACCCGGGATGCCCTGCGGAATCGGCTCGCAGGTCGGACGCGGGTCGTCAATGCCGCGCTCGTCGCGCTCGTCGCGGCAAAACTCCTCTCTTTCGCCGCCGTGCCGTTCAATGGCGGCTTCGAGTCGTGCTACCGCGGCATTTGGGCGGCACGACCCGGCGAAGTGTGCGAGGCGTCGTGGAACCACCCGTGGCGACGAAACATCGAAGAGCAACTCGGCATCGGTGCATTGACTCGAATCGACGAAGTGATCGACTTCGGTGGACCGCCGGACCGACTCGATGCATTCGAGGGCGGGTATGCCTCGAACTGGAACCTGCCGTTTGCCAACGAGTACCCGCGCTACCAGGCCACGTGGCTGGACAGGTTGCCATTCACCGTTCGACACGCCGGTGTCGTCGAGTTGGACCGTCGCAGTGTCGTGCCGGTCGAGTATCTGGGCGAATTCACGATGGCTGCCCCGTACACATTCTCTGCATCATCGACGGAGCTGCGCTCGGTCATCTTCGTGCCGCTCCCCGCCGGACGGCACTCTCTTCAGACGTCGCTCACATTCCGCGACGACGTCGACACGACCGAGGTACCCGACGTCGAGCCCGCACCGCGCGGCCCGTATGCGCGCCTGCACGTGGGAGAACCGATCGCGCGCTCGACCGGCCGGATGCAATTGGTGATGCGCGGATGGGCGGCGGATCGCCTGGCTCACAGCCCGGTCATCGAGTGGACCGCGTGGTTCCGGGATTCGTCCGGTCGTCGGGTCGCGACGACGAGCGAGGTGATCGATCGCCCGGACGTTGCACGCGCATTCCGCATCGGTCAATGGCGTCGCTCGGGTTTCAACATCGCAATCGACCTACCCCCGCTCGCACACCGCCATCCGACGTACCACCTCGAGGCACGGCTCGCAGACGGACGAGTCGTTGCCGTTGCGACGATGACGGCGCAGACCCGCTCCGACGCACCATGGGAAGGCCCACTCGTGACGCCCGCACCGAACCCGACGATGCGCACCGATATCCGCGCGAGGTACCAGTTCGAGCAGCCAGGCGATCCGCTGTCCGCCGTCGCCTTCGAACAACCCGATCGGACTTGGTCCGCTGTTGTTGCCGCCGTCAACATCGGACAATTCGCAGGCGTCGCCGGACTCGGCATCATCGCACTCGGTGGCGTCTGGCGACGTCGCCGCAGTGCGGCGACGTCGATGCTCATCATTGCGTCGACACTCCTTGCGGCCCCGGTCGTGTCGCGGTTGACGTTCCTCGATCCGGCGGCATCACGCGCCCTTGCTGGCGGTGTGGTCCTCGCCGTCGCCGCGCGACGCTTCGTCGCCTCTCGGGGGCTGCTCGCCACTGCTCTCGGTACGGCGCTGATGTTCGGCCCCGTTATCGACGCGTACCGGCGGTACACGAACCTCTCATCGCATCCGTGGTGGGGCATGCAGATCTTCCGCGATCGTGTCGCCGACTGGCTCGTGTTCCAAGGGTATGCACGGTCGATCTTTCTCGAGTCGTCGCTGCGCGCGGGTGAGAACGTCTTCTATTTCATGCCGGGGATGCGCTACGTGACCTTCGTGATGCACCTCATATTCGGCGAGAACGACGTCCTCATCGGGGTCGTGACGGGCGTCGCCGTTGTTGCAAGCGGGCTGTGGCTGACCCTGCGCTCGGTGGCGCGCGTCGACGGCGCCATGGGTTGGTGGACGCTGCTCGGCGCAACTGCGGTCATCGCCGGTGTGGGACGTCCGATAAGCAGAGAATTGGCCGCCGCCGGGGCATCCGAGATCGTGGCCTGGAGTCTCATCTTTCTTTGTTGCGTGGTCTTCTTGCGCCGCACACCCGACGGTCCGGCATGGCTCGCCGCACCGATCGGCCTCGCTGCGGCGGGATTGTTGCGCCCCAATCTCTCCGTCGCACTCACCGTGATTGCCGCCGCACTCGTCCTGGCGAGGGTGTCGCAGCCGAGCGCCGATCGTTCGCGCAGCGCCGATGCGGGATCGGTGATCGTCGCCTTCCTCGGCTTCGGCTCCCTCGGACTTCTCCACAACCTGTGGTACGGACAACAGGCGATCGTGTTCACCATGCGTGCCGATCCGCGCCAGAGCGACTTTCCACCCGGCGACATCTGGAAGGTGCCGTTCGACGACGAATTGCGCAGTATCGCATGGTCGAAGATCGAACTCCTCTTGCACCTGCGAGGCGCGTTGGACGATTCCGGCGTGTTCGCATCGCGGGTCGCCGTGGTACTGTGGCTGTCCGCGGTCGTCGTCATCCTCCGCCAACGGACAAAGTCCACCACCGCGCTGTTGCTCCTCGCCTCTCCACTGGCCTACGTCGTTTCGACGTTCCCCTTCGGAATCATGGACACACCGGAGCGTCAGATTGCGTCATTGACGGTGTTGTTGATCGCGACGTCACTTGCCGCAATCGGTCATTCGCACAGCCGACGATTGCCGGCCGGCTGATCCTCAGCCGAAGATGCCGCCGGCCGACGAACCGTCGCGCTGCGGCTGCGGCCAACTTCCCGGCACGCCGTCCATTCCCGAGTTGGGTCGTGCGGACGAGAGCAACTGCTCGACGATTGGTCCGAGCTTCGTCGGATCGTCGACCGGTGCATGCTGCGGACCGCGCACCCAGCCCTCGGCGATCGCGAACGTGCGACCACTCGCCTCGAAGACGCGTCCGGTGACGCCCTTCGATTCGGCGGATGCGAGCCACGTGACGATCGGGGCGATCCAGCGCGGCGACTGAGCGTTGCGCTCCTCCTGCGTCGGAGGAGACGGCTGGAGGTTCTCCGTCATGCGCGTGAGTGCGATCGGGGCGACGGCGTTGACGGTGACGCCGTACCGCGCCAGCTCGAGTGCGGTGATGACGGTGAATGCCGCGATTCCCGCCTTCGCCGCGCCGTAGTTCGCCTGACCGACGTTGCCGTACAGTCCCGATACCGACGTCGTATTGATGATCCGACCGTCGACTTCGTGTCCGGCCTTCACGCGGTCGCGCCAATAGGCGGCAGCGAAATGCGCGGGAGCAAACGTGCCCTTCAGGTGCACCTTGATGACGGCGTCCCACTCCTCTTCGGACATGTTCGCCATCATGCGGTCGCGCAGGATTCCGGCGTTGTTCACGACGGCATGGAGATCGCCGAACGCGGCGACTGCAGCGTCGACGAGCCGACTTGCGCCGTCGAACGTGCTGATGTCCTCGCCGTTGACCACGGCCCGTCCGCCCGCAGCGACGATCTCGTCGACGACCTGTTGCGCGGGAGTCGTATCTCCGCCCGAACCGTCGACCGATGCACCGAGATCGTTGACGACGACCGCCGCACCATGTCGCGCCAGGCTCAGCGCGTGTTCCCGACCGATTCCGCGACCCGCACCGGTGACAATCACCACGCGACCCTCACACAACTTCGCCATCGTTTGCGCCTCCTCGGCTGACCGTCCGTCGACGGGGCAATCTAGCCTTGCCGAGAGTGAGCACCGAAGCGACTGCGCAATGGGACGCACTCATCGTCGGTGCCGGACCCGCGGGGATTGCGGCAGCGATCACCGCGCACGATCTCGGCAAGAAAGTGCTCGTCATCGACAAGGCACGGTTCCCGCGCGACAAGTGCTGCGGCGACGGGCTGACGACCGGTGCGCTGCGCCTGCTCGAGCGGTTGGGACTCGATCCCCGTGACGTCGGATCATGGCGCGAGTGCCGCGACGTCGACGTTCGCTCACCATCGGGTCGCACGGTGTCGATGCAACTCCCCGGCGACGGCACCTTTGCCGCCATCGCCACACGCATCGATCTCGACAACGCACTCGTCGCGCTCGCCCGTCGCAAGGGCATCGAGGTTCGTGAAGGATTGACGTACGAGTCGCTGGCGATGACCGGCGACACCGTCACCGTCGTTGCGAAAGCGGACGGCGCGAACGTCGGTACCGACGACACGAACCAAGCGAACCCGACGGGCGACGTCACCGACTCCCGACTGACGTTGCGCTGTCGTCACGTCATCGCCGCCGACGGAATGTGGTCGCCGGTGCGCAAGTCGGTCGGCGCGGGTGACGGTGAGTACCGCGGCGAATGGCACGCCATTCGGCAGTACGCGCGTCACGTCACGGGACCGGCGGCGCAACGGCTGTACGTGTGGTTCGAGCCCGATCTTCTCCCCGGCTACGCATGGTCGTTCCCGCTTCCCGACGGTCGCGTCAACCTCGGTTACGGAATCCTGCGCGGATCGGAGCGCCGTCCGGGCGAGATGCGCTCGCTGTGGGAGAACATCCTGCAACGACCCCACGTACGCGCCGCACTCGGCGACCACGTCGAACTCGAAGATCGCTTCCTCGCCTGGCCGATACCGGCGCGCGTCACCCGCACGACTCTCACTCACGAGCGGGTGATGTTCGTCGGAGACGCAGCACGCGTCACCGACGTACTCACCGGTGAAGGCATCGGTCAGGCACTCGCGTCGGGAATTCATGCCGGTGCAGCCCTGTCGCGCGCGCACCCCGAGCGCGCGTACCGCAATGCCATGCGTCGCGAATTCTTCGCCGACGATCGCATGTCGCGCATTCTCGGTGCGCTGCTGCGCAGCGAACGAACGGCGCGCGCCGCACTTCGGATCGTTGACACGAACGACTGGACGCGGCGCAACTTCGTACGCTGGATGTTCGAGGACGAACCGCGTGCCGCGGCGTTCACACCGCGACGCTGGCACCGCGGATTTCTCACCCGCCCGGGTGCATGGCGCACGGCGTCGACGAATTCCTGAGCCGTACGCTGGGTCGGCCATGTGGAGACTGTTGCGCAACAACCGCGACATCAGGCTGCTGTTCGCCGCGCAGAATCTCTCCTACCTCGGTGACTGGTTCACCTTCGTCGCGCTTGCAGGCCTCATCCAGGACGTCACCGACTCGCGATTTCTCGTGTCGTTGCTCCTCGTCGCGTTTTCCCTGCCGTCGTTCTTCGCCTCCCCGATCGCCGGACCGATCGTCGATCGTTTCGACAGACGCACCGTCATCATCGTCGTGTCGGTGATCCAGGCGTCGAGTGCGCTGAGTTTCCTGCTCGTCAACGAGTCGCGTGTGTGGCTCGCGTTCGCCGCCCAATCGGTGATCGCTGCACTTGCCGCATTCGTGAAGCCCGCGGTCGAAGCCGCCGTACCGAACGTCGTCGACTCGCCCGATGAGTTGCGCATCGCCAACGCGATGTTCGGCTCGAGCTGGGGCGTCATGCTCGCGGTCGGTGCGGGCATCGGTGGCGTCTTTTCGGACACGTTCGGCCGGAGCGCATCGTTCGTCGCCGACGCGATCACCTTCCTCGTCGCCGCCGCGCTCGTCGCCTCGATCCGACGCCCGATGCAGGCCGTACGCACGGGTGCGTCCCGCCCACCGGTACGCCCGCTCGCCGACATGCGCGAGGCGATGGTGCTCGCGCGCAACGACTCGACGATCCTCGCGCTCATGGCCTCGAAGGTGACCTTCGCCGTCGGTGCCGGTGTCGTCAGTCAGCTCGCGGTGTTCGCTGCCGATGCCTTCCAATCGGGCGATCGCGGCCGCGGCCTCATGCTCGCGGCACGTGGTGTCGGCTCCGGACTCGGACCGATCATCGGTGCACGATTTGCGCGCGGCAACGTGCCGCGCATTCTCCTCGTGTGCGGACTCGCCGGTCTCGGATTCTCGTTCGGCTACGGCGTCGCGTACGCGGCACCATCCCTGCTCGTCGCGTGCGCCGCGGTCGCCGTCGCACACCTGGGCGGCGGTGCGCAATGGACGCTGTCGACCTACGGTCTGCAGGTGCGCACGCCCGACGAGTTGCGCGGTCGCGTGCTGGCCGGCGACTTCGCACTCATCACGCTCGCCCTCGCGACGTCGAGCGTCGTCGCCGGACTCGTGTCCGAGCGCGTCGGTGCACGCTCAACGATCGGCATCTTCGCCCTCGCCGCGGCCGTTGCTTCGTCGGTTTACGTACTCAGCACCCGGCGCCTGCGCGCTCAGTTGACCTGACGCGTGCGACCTTCCCAGTACGGCGCCCGGAGATCCTTCTTCAGGATCTTGCCGCTCGGGTTGCGCGGCAGCGCATCGGCCCAGGTCACACGCTTCGGCGTCTTGAAGCCGGCGAGATGCTCGCGCGAGAAATCGATGATCTCCTGCTCGGTGACGGCGACGTCGGGCCTGCGCACGACGATGGCCATCGGGACCTCTCCCCACTTCTCGTCGGGAACACCGATGACTGCGACGTCGGCAATGGCCGGGTGCTTCATCAGGGCGTTCTCCACTTCGGCCGGGTACACGTTTTCGCCACCGGACACGATCATGTCCTTGACGCGATCGAAGATGTACACGTACCCGTCGGCATCGCGGTAGCCGGCGTCACCGGTGCGGAACCAGCCGTTGACGATCGACTTCGCCGTCTCCTCGGGCATGTTCCAGTAACCCTTCATCACCTGCTGCGAGCGCACCTGGATCTCGCCGACTTCGCCGACACCGACGGCGCGACCCGTGTCGTTGTCGATGATCCGCAACTCGACACCCTTCGCCGGCTTGCCGCACGAACGGAGAAGGTGCTTCTTCGGTCCGGTGAGATCGTGGTCCTCGTGCATGAGCATGGTGACGACACCGGTCGTCTCGGTGAGGCCGTATACCTGGCAGAACTCGCACTTGAAGGTGCGCAGCGACGCCTCGAGCACCTGCTCGGAGATCGGTGACGCGCCGTACGCGATGAGTTTCAAGCTCGAGAAGTCGGCCTTATCGACGCCCGGAACGAGGAGCATGAACTGCAGAAGCACGGGCACGAAGAATGCGTGCGTCACCCGTTGTGCGCCGATGAGCGCAACGATGCCCGTCGGATCGATCTCGCGCTGAATGATCGACTTACAGCCGACGTACTGTCCGGCCGTCGCCCAGCCCGCTCCACCGATGTGGAACAGCGGCATCGCAACGAGGTTGTTCGCATTGCTGTCGAACTGCCACAGATCGATCGCGGTCGGCAACAGACCGAGGAAGTTCTGGTTGGTGATCATGACGCCCTTCGGACGCCCCGTCGTTCCGCTCGAGTAGAGCTGGAATGCCACGTCGTTGGGACGCGACTGCACACCCGGATCAACCGCCTTGTGGCCGCCGATGAACGACTCGTAGGACTCGTACTTCGGGTTCGTCGGGTGTCCGCCGATGACGACGATCTTCTTCGTGTGCGGAAGGTCGGCAGCAATGGCATCGAGCACCGGCACGAAGTCCTGACCGACGATGAGCACCTTCGCTCGCGCATCGTTGACGATGTAGGCAACCTCGGGCGGCGCGAGACGCCAGTTGATGTCGCAACTCACGGCATTGAGCAGACCGGATCCGTAGAACACCTCGAAGTGCTCGATCGAGTTCTTGTCGAGGAATGCAACGCGGTCCTCGGCGCCGATGCCCGACGCACGCAAGGCTTGTGCCATCTGACAGGACCGCGCATACAACTCACGCCACGTGAGAACACGCTCACCCTGCACGAGGGCGACCTTGCCGGACAACTCGACGGCGTGGTTGCGCACGATTCCGGCGATGCTCGTGATTTTCGGCGAGGCTGCGCCAGCACCGCGTCCGGCCGCCGATGCACGCGCTGCGGCGGGGCGAGACACCGGCGCCTTCCTTGCTGACGCTTTCTTCGCTGACGCTTTCTTTGCCGTTGTCTTCTTCTTCGCGCGCTTCTGTACGGCTTTCTTCTTCGTCTTTCTTGGTGCCGCCTTCGTTGGCGGCTTCTTCTTTCCGGCTTTCTTCACCGCCTTCTTCGGCGGCTTCTTCTTCGCCGCTTTCTTCGCCTTCTTCTTTGTCGCCTTCTTCTTTACGGATGACGTCACCCGCTTCTTCGCCTTCGTCGTCCGTGTCTTCCTCTTCGTGCGTCGTGTGCTACGTGCCATGAACGCCACCGTAGTTGTCGCCGTCGTATGCAGCAATCTCGTCGTCGATTGCACCGAACGATTAATTAACCGCTCGATCACCTAACGTGACGGTGTGGTGTCCTGGATGTCGCATCGCGTGCCGGTCGACGGCGGCGCACCCGATCCGCACCTTACGACGTACACCCAGGCGAGCGACTCGGGTGCGCTCATCGTGTTCGCGCATGCCACCGGATTGCATGCACACGTCTATTCGCCGTTGGCCCAGCTGCTCGCCGATCACTACATCGTCGCGTACGACGCCCGCGGCCACGGCAGTTCGTCTCCCGGACCCGACTCACCCCGCTGGGACATGTACGGGGAGGACGCACGCGTCGTCGCCCGATGGGCCCGATCGAGGGCAGTTCCGCCGTCGCGACCGGTCGTCGGCGTCGGGCACTCGATGGGGGCAACTGCGCTCATCATGGCGGCACTTTCCGAACCGAAACTGTTCGATCTTCTCATCGTCGTCGAACCGATCGTCTTTCCGCCCCGCCCGGGCGCCGTCGACTCCCCGCTCGCCGCCGGTGCCCGGCGCCGGCGCGATCGCTTTCCCTCCTTCGACGCTGCACTCGAGAACTTCTCTGCGAAGCCGCCGCTCAATTCCCTGGATCCGCGCGTGCTCGGGGAGTACGTACGTCATGGATTTGCGGAGATGCACGGAGAGGTCGTGCTGCGGTGTCGCCCCGAGTACGAGGCGCGCACCTACGAGATGGGAGTCGCCCACGACACCTGGACCCGTCTCGATCGCCTCACCACGCCGACACTCGTCGTCGCCGGCGCGAGTCATCCCCACCAACCCAGTGCGGTGTCGGCCGACATCGCGTCGCGTATCGACGGTGCTCGCTTCGAACGATGGGAAGACTCGGGTCACTTTGCCCCGCTCGAGCGTCCGGAGCGGTTCGCCGACCTCGTGCGCCGGGAGATCGAACACCTCGCGCCTACGATCTCCTGACGGTGCATCCCGTTCCCTCCCGCCTCTCGCCCTCGCGCATCAACACGTTCATCAAGTGTCCGATGCAGTATCGATTCCAGTACGTCGACGAGGTGCCACAGGTGCCGCAGGTGCACATGTTGCGCGGCAACTTCGTGCATCTCGTGCTCGAGTACCTGCTCACCCACGAGCCCGACGAGCGCACGCCCGATGCCGCAAAGGCGTCCTTCGCGCGAGCCCAGGCCGAGTTCGTCGAACGGGATGACTTCGCCGCATTGGCGCTCACCGCCGAGGAACTCGACGTCTTCTGGGAAGACTCCCGCGACCATGTCCGCGCGTACTACCGCATCGAGAATCCGCGCACGGCACGCATCGAGGGACTCGAGCGCCACGTCGAAGCCGACCTCGGCGAGCTGTCTGTGCACGGCATCGTCGATCGCATCGAACGTGACGATGCCGGCCGCCTCATCGTCACCGACTACAAGACGGGCAAACCGAAACCCGAGCGATTCAGCGCCGACTACGCCCGACAGTTGCAGCTGTACGCCGTGATGTGCGAGCAATCGCTGGGAATCGCACCCGACGAGGTCCGGCTATTCTTCCTCGGCGGATCACTGCAGCAGATCCCGCCGGCACAACGAGTGTTGCGCTGGTCGTCGACGCTCGAGTCTCGACGCAGTGTGCGCGACGAGGCCGTCGAAACGCACGGCCGGATCGCTGCCAGTTGCACGACGGGCGAGTTCGCCACGCAGACGTCGCCGCTGTGCGACTGGTGCGACTACAAACGGTGGTGCCCCGCATGGGGCGGTGACCCGGCGCGCGCGGCGCACGAGGCACCCGTCGTGTCGCGACGCCGCGAGGCGGTGGCACGTGGGTAAGTTCATGCGCCGCGTCGAGTCGATCGACAACGCGTGCGACGAATTCATCGAACCGTTGCGCAACTTCCGACCCGCGGTGTACGTGTTCAACACCGCGAGTGCGGTCGGTGACTTCGGCTCGATCTGGCACGTGCTCGGCATCGTCGGTGCGGTCAGCGGCGTGCTCGACTGGTCGCAAGCACTCACTCTGGCACTGCTCATGGGGGCCGAGAGCCTCGCCCTCAATCAGGGTGTGAAGCGCATCTTCCGCCGCTCGCGACCGACCGTCGCCGGGGACGACCGCTTCACCGTGCGGCGTCCACTGACGTCGAGTTTCCCCAGCGGTCACTCCTCATCGGCGTTCTTCGCCGCCGTCATTCTCTCCGGCTGGCTCACCGCGCCGTACATCGTCGCCACCTTCGCCCTTGCCGTCATCATCGCCACGAGCCGGGTCGCGGTGCGCATTCACCACGTGAGCGATGTCGTCGCCGGCGCCGCAGTCGGGTCGATACTCGGGGCGATCGCTGTGAACTTCACCCGCACCGTCGGAGCGTGAACAAAGTCAACGACGCCGATAGCGAGGTGACGGCGGCGCGAGCCGCGACGTGAGCGACGCGCTTACTGCGCGGACGAGGCGGTTGACTCGGTGAGCAACTGACGAACGTCGAGCAGGACGTCGGCGATTTCGGAGGACGACACCAACTGGCGATGCCCCATCTCACCGAGCGCCTTGTCGATGACGACGATCGCCTCGGCGATCACGGCGAGATCAGTGCGCGAGGTGGTCGTGGTGTCGGTCGTCATGTCGGTTTCCGGTCCTTCCTGGCCCTCGCTAGGCAGGATAGTTGCGCGGTGTGCAGCAACACTGCACCGATCCGGGTGAAGATTTTCACGATCCGGCGCGTAGATCTGCCGTTGCCGCGGCGATGTCGCGCCACTGCGCCATCGGGAGCTCCGCGGCCGATTCGGTGAGCACCTGAACGCTCACGTGCGACGCCCCGGCGTCGAGATGCTCGCGCAGCCGCGAGACCACGTCGTCGACGGTTCCCCAGGCGACGATCGCATCGACCATCGCATCACTCGGGGATCCGGATGCATCGGCGATGTCGGCATCGCTCCATCCCAAGCGTCGCAGGTTGTTCGCGTAATTGGGCAGACGGATGTACGTCGCCATGTGCGCGCGGGCGATGGCGCGTACACGTGCGGGATCGGTGTCGAGAACGACCGCCTGTTCCGGGGCAAGGAAGGGGTCGGGGCCGAGCACCTCGCGAGCGATCCTCGTGTGCGCCGGGGTGACGAAGTACGGATGCGCACCGAACGCACGGGATGCGGCGAGTTGGAGCATTTTCGGCCCGAGCGCGGCGAGCACCCGCCGTGGCTCGACCTGCGGTGCAGCCGCCATGAACAACGGCTTGTCCAACTGATCGAGGTAGGCGACCATTGCCGAGTACGGCTTGTCGTAGCTGCCCTTGTGCAGCTTCGTCGCCATGTGTTCGTGACTGGCACCGATGCCGAGAAGGAAGCGCTCACCGAATGCCTCGGTGAGCGTGCGCCACGAAGCCGACATCGTGATCGCACTGCGCGCGTACATCGATGCGATTCCCGTCGCGACGCGGATCGTGCGCGTCGCCGACAACAACAGCGCCGACGACACGAACGGCTCGCGACCGACCGCCTCGGGCAGCCAAATGCAGCCGTATCCCATGTCCTCGAGTTCGCGGGCCGCCTGCTGGGCGCGTGCCATTGGCTGCAAGTCGAGCGCGAACGTCCAGACACCGATGCGACCGAAGCCGTGATGCTGCGCAACCATCGTCGATCACCGTACTGCGCACACACACCGGGTCGTGAACGCGTGGCGCCCCTGCGATGAATCTGGCATCATCCCGCTCCGCACCGGTCTGCGCGTGGGATCTTTTCTGCGCGTCGGCACGGCCCTCTGCCTGGTCGGCACGATTGCGACAGGCTGCGCGTCACCCGCACATCCCGGTGACTCGAGCGTCAGCTCCGACGACACTGCACTATCCGTCGTCGACATCATCGAGGTCATCGACGGCGACACGATTGTCATCGACATCTCCGGCACGCACGAGACGGTACGCCTCCTCGGTATTGACGCGCCGGAGACGAAGCATCCGCGGCGACCGGTCGAGTGTCATGGTCCGCAGTCGTACGACCTGCTGCGCACGCTGCTCCCCTCCGGCACCCGCGTCCACGTGCGCCGCGACGTCGTCGCCCGCGATCATTTCGGGCGACTACTCCTCTACGTGTGGCGACGCGACGGCACGTTCGTCAACCGCGAACTCGTGCGGCGGGGCGCCGCCGGGCTGCTGACGATCGCACCGAACGGCGCATACCACGACGACTTCGTCGAAGCCGCATTCGATGCGCACCGACACCGTCGGGGCTGGTGGGCACTGTGCGTCGACGGACATCGCTAGCGTCACCGTCGTGACGTCGCTCGCGGAACGGCTCGGCCACGCGCCCGATGCACGACTCGTCATCATCAGTTGCGACGACCTCGGTGCGTTCCACGCGGGCAACGTCGGCGTGCTCGAGGCGATGCACGACGGCATCGCGACGTGTGCTTCGCTCATGGTGCCCGCCCCGTGGGCGCGTCACGCCGTGCACAATCTCCGCCCGAACGACGACGTCGGTGTGCATCTCACCCTGAATTCCGAGCACCCCGACTACCGCTGGGGCCCGCTCACTTACGCCCCATCCCTGCAGTCGGGTACTGGCGGATTCCCGGCGTCACTCGACGATCTCTGGGAGCACGCCGACCCGCAGGAGGTGCTGCGGGAATGCCGCGCACAGATCGACCGGGCGATCGAGTGGGGCGTCGACGTCACGCATCTCGCACCGCACCTCACCGCGATCACGCTGCGACCCGAGTTCTTCGACGTGTACCTCGAACTCGCGGCGACGTACCGACTGCCGATCCGACTGCCGTCGTCGATCAGTGAGCGCGAGGTTGGCTTCGAGTTCCGTCAGCTCGCGCGCGAAGAAGGTGTGGTCTTTCCCGACCACTTCGACCACGACTGGTCGACCGGCAGTCGCGAGCGCGTACTGCGTTCGATCGACCGCCTCGAACCCGGTGTCACCGAGATCCACCTGCAGCCGTGCATCGATACGCCCGAGATCCGCGCCATCGGCCCGCAGAGCGAGGGGTGGATCGACGACCATCGCCTCGCGACGCGCGATCGCGACGTGCGGGAGCGACTCGAGCGCAGCGGCGCGGTGCTCATCGGGTACCGGCAGCTGCGTGACCTTGCGCGATCCGGCGCAACGTCGTAGTCACGTCACCGCTGCGCAAGGCGCGGAACAACGCCCCGGTACTGCCCTGCGTCTTCAGTCGCCCGAGCATGAACGCGGTCGTCGGATCGAGAGCCAACGCGTCCTCGAGCGACACCGTGATCGTCACCGTCGCGTCGGGCGGCCCCTCGGTCAGCTCTTCCTTCTTCGACACGGCCACGACGTAGCGAACGGTTTCGCGCGGTGCCGCGGTCATCACGCGCCCCGCATCGACGTTTGCGTCGCGGGTGAACGAAGCCCGGCAAAGAGATCGTCCTCAAGTTCGCCGTGCGCACGTTGCGGCAGGTCGACGAGACTCCGCGCGAGCACCCAGTCCTCCCACGGATACGCCTCGGCGAGCTCCTCGTCGCTCAATCCGAACCAGAACGGTGCGGCAACGTCGACCTGCGTCGCGTGTGCACGCAACGACCCGGAACGTGCCCACAACCAGTCGGCGACGTGCAACTTCGTCGTGACGCGGTGGTCGAGGTCGGGACGCTCGAACCAACCTTCGTCGTACGGCGAGGAACCCCGCAGACGCATGAGCGCCTCGTGCACGGCGAGCAGCCGCGCCCTCGACCACACGGAGTAATACAGCTTCGACGGCTGCCACGGGGCACCGGCATCGGGATACCACGCGGCATCGCCGGCGCGGTCGAAGGCGGCGACGCTGACGTCGTGCACCTTCAGGTGATCGGGATGCGGATACCCGCGCTGATCGTCGCCGTACGTGATGATCACCTGAGGGCGCTCGCGGCGGATGACCTTGACGAGACGACCCGCCGCCTCGTCGAGATCGGCGCGATGAAAGCAGTCGGGATGGTCGTTGGTCGGTGAACCGGCCATCCCCGAGTCGCGGTAGCCGAGCATTTCGACGGCGCTGAAACCGATGATCCGGGCCGACTCGGCGAGCTCACGCGGACGCATCTCGGCGAGCAGTCGCTTCGTCGCATCGGCATCGAGATCGTGAAACGGCGCGCCGGGCTCGAGAAGTGCCGGATTGTTCACGTCGCCTTCCTCACCGCCGGTGCAACAGACGAGGACGGTGCGCACTCCCTCTCCCGCATACTTCGCGAGCGTCGGAGCGCCTTTCGATGCTTCGTCGTCGGGATGCGCGTGCACGGTGAGCAGGCACAGCGTGGCGTCCATCGGCTGGTGAGGCTACTTGTCGTACTCTCAACGCTCATGCGCAGCACCGCATTCCGTATCGCGACGATGCACCCGGGCCGACGCACCGAAAAACGTGCCGACGCACGACGGCGCCTGCGACCGACGTTCGCGAGTGCTGCGCTCATCGCCGTCGTGCTCGTCGGGTGTTCTCGCGATGGCCGCGAGCTGCGCCCCGCATCTCCCGACCAGAACGCGTCGATCGCAGTGACGACGACCGCTCCGATCGACCCGCCGACCGAGACACTCGGTTTCTCCGTCGCCGGGCCGTGGCGCGAGAGCGAGGACATCGCCGTGGCACACACCTGTGCCGGCGAGGGAACGCCGCCTCCTCTCGAGATCCTCGGCATCCCCTCCGGCGCCGCGGCTCTCGCCGTCCACCTCGTCGAGTTGACGTCTCCCGAACGCCCGCTGTGGTTGCTCGCGAATCTCGCACCGGACTCGCGCGTGCTCGCCGACGGTGTCGTACCCGCCGGTGCGATTGCGGTCGCCGTCACTACCGCCGACGGCACGCCGGTGACCGACGCCTCCGGCGTACGGACGTACGCCGCGCCGTGTCCACCGCCCGGCGAACGCCGTGAGTACCTGCTCAGCGTGTATGCGCTCGATGCCGCGATTCCCGCCGATGCAGCGACGAGCAACGATCCCGACGTCGTCCTCGGTGCGATCGAGGAACGCGCGTATGACATTGCCGAAAGCGTCTTCACGTTCACCGGTGAGTGAGCCCGTAACGACCCGCCGTCACGTGGTCGCTCGCCACCGACGGTGGTCACACGCCCGGCCACCGTTTGCCTGTCACACTTGATCACATCGACCGTTTCGCCGACTCCCTGCCCATCGCCTGTTTCGAAACCGACCGCGACGGTCGGTTGACTGCGGCGAACGCCGCGTTCCGCAGGCTCGCTCTCGGTGGCGCCCCGTTCACCGTCGGCGTTGCTCCGTGGGTGCAGGCACGACCGGCGGAACGTGCGCGAGCGGAGGCGCTGTGGGTCGATGCTCAGCGCCGCGAAGCAACGTGCCACGTCGAGGTGCGCATCGTGCCGCTCGGCGGCGATCCGACGCAGGACGAAACATGGATCGCCTTCGACGCTCAACCCGTTGCCGATGCCGACGGTGTCGTGCGCCGCTACGTCGGCACCGCGCACGACGTCACCGACGCAGTGCGTCAGCGCACGGTGTCCGATCAGCTCATCGGTCTGCTCGATACGACCGCCGATGCCGTCGTCGTTTTCGACGCACGGTTCCGTCTCACCTACGCAAACGAGGCGGCGCGTGACGTGCTCGGCATCGTCGACGAGTCGGCGGCCGGGCACACGGCAGCGGCGGACTTCATCGACGCAGTGCGCCACCAGGTGCCTCGCGAAGTTCTCGAGGATCCGCGCCAGCGACGCTGGGAGGGTGAGATCGGATACCGCACTCCCGACGGCTTCCTGCGCACGCTCGCGGTCACGTTGCAGGTCGTACGCGACGCGACGGGAACGGTGCAGCACCATGCGGTCGTTGCCCGTGACGTCACCGAGAGCAAGCAACTGCAGCAGGAACTGCAGCGCCAGGCGACGCACGATGCACTCACGGGTTTGCCGAATCGGGTGCTCGTCCTGCGGCGCCTCGCCGAGGCGCTCGAGCGCGACCGCACGTCGAAGCGTGGCGTCACCGTGTTGTTCATCGACGTCGACCGGCTGAAGGAAGTGAACGACACGATCGGCCACCACGTCGGCGACCAACTGATCGTGCACATCGCCCGCCGTCTCGTCACGGCGACGCGACCGTCGGACGTCGTCGCGCGCATCAGCGGCGACGAATTTGTCGTCGTCGCCGAGGGGCTCGGAGACGCAGAGGTGGCGATGGAGGTCGCCGAGCGCGTGCGGCTCGGGATCACCGGCGAGGTCGTTCTGCAGGGTGTCGACGTCATCACGGGTGCGAGCGTCGGCGTTGCACTGTCCACTCCGTCGCTCGTCGCCGACTCGTCACCGAGCGACGCAGCCGCGGCTCTCCTGTCGAACGCCGATACCGCGATGTACCGCGCGAAACAGCGCGGCAAGGGCCGCTGCGAGCTGTACACGGAGGAGATGCGCACGAACGCGCGGGAGCGGGTGCAGCTCGCCGCGCAACTCGAGCGGGCGCTCGCCGCCGAGGAATTGTTCGTCGTTTACCAACCGCTCTACTCCGCGCACTCCGAGCGCGTCGTCGGCATCGAGTCGTACGTGCGGTGGCGCCACCCGAGTCGCGGTGTACTCACCCCGGCGAGCTTCCTTTCCGTCGCCGTCGAGTCCGGTTCGATCGGCCCCATCGGCGACTGGGTGCTGCGTACGTCGCTTGACGCACTTGCGTCACTCGATGCGCTCGGTGCCGTCGAGCGTGGTTGCGCACTGCACGTCAATGTCGCCGCCCGCCAACTCGGAGACGCCGGTTTCGTCGAGCGCACGATGGCGGCTCTGCAGACGACCGGCATCGAGCCGCACCGCCTCGTCCTCGAAATCGACGAGACGACCCTGCTCGACGAAGTCCCCGGTGTCGTGCGCACGCTCAATGCGTTGCGTCGCCACGACGTGCGGCTCGCGATCGACGACTTCGGCACGGGCTACTCGTCACTCGCGCACCTGCGCGAGTCACCGGCGCAGCAGCTGAAACTCGACGGCACCTTCGTGCGCAACATCGGACGCGACGGCGACGACGATCCGCTGGTGCGGTCGCTCGTCCAACTCGCTCACTCGATCGGAATGACCGTCGTCGCCGAATGGGTGTCGTCGGCCGATCAGTTGCGCCGTCTCCGCGCCCTCGGATGCGACGTCGTGCAGGGCAACTTCCTGTGCGGCGCGGTCGAATTCGACGAG
>CAZIME010000001.1:0-5793 GCA_964540395.1 uncultured Bifidobacterium sp. | reverse complement strand
CAACACCGACGCATCACCGACGGTGTCGCCGTACGTTCCGAGCGCGAACCGGCGCAACTTCCCCGTCGCCGCGGGGCGCATGAGCGAAGCGAACTCGACGACGTCGAGCGTCGGATCGACGAGCAACGCGTCAGTGGCACCGGAGAGCACGGTTCCCGCGCGGAACGGATTCGACAGCGTGCGTTCGATCGCCGTCTTCATGAGGAGTGCGACGAAGTGCCGTTGGCGCTTGCCGCGACCGATGTCGGAGGTGCCGTCCATGCGCCACGAGCCGTCGATCTTTTCCTCGAAGTAGCGGCTGCGCGCCCACGCCAGCGCACCGACGCCGTCGAGGTTCTTGCAGCCGACGGGAATGAACAGACCCGTGTTGCGGTCGCGCGTCGGGTGTTCGACGCACACCGTCACGCCGCCGACCGCGTCGACGAGCGACTTGAAGCCCTGGAAATTGATCTCGAGGTAATGGTGCACGGGTATACCGAGCGCACGTTGCACCGTGCGCACGACGACCGCCGAGCCGTCGCGGTATGCCGTGTTGATCCTGTCGGAGCCTCCCGAGTCGCCGATCTCCACCCACAAGTCGCGCGGAATCGACAGCAGTGAGATGATCCCCGACGATCGCTCGATGTTCATCACGATGAGCGTGTCGCTGCGCCGACCCTGCACGTCGCCGGTGCCGCCGACGTTGCCGAAGTCGGGATCGTTCGGATCCGCACCCTCGCGCGAGTCGGAGCCGACGAGGAGGACGTTCACGAAGCGATCGTCGGGCGGCGACAGGACAGCGGCGAGCGAATCGTCCCTGCGCACGGCATCGAGTCGGGCGGCGAGCGACCGTCGCACGCCGAGCGCGCCCGTGACGCAGACGACGAGTGCGAGGCCCGCGGCCACGAGACGTCTGACGTTGCGCCGCTGCCGCCGACGTGCGACGACCTCGGCAAACGACGCCACTTTGGTCGTCACCGCACCCATCGCCGATTGACGGTACAACTCACCGCGGCGCGGTACGGAGATACCCGCGGGGCATCGTGAACGCGCTCCCCTTCACGTGACACGGCGCAGGTGCACGACGTCACCGACGTCGATCACCCGCATCGCGGTTCCGTCGTCGACGATGAGATGTCCGTGTTCGTCGACGTCGCGGGCCGTGCCGACGCATTCGCTCGCATCCGCGAAGGTGACGCGCACGAGTTCACCGATCGTGTCGAGGGCGCGACGGTGCTCGTCGGCGAGTTCGTGAGGCGACAACCGGGCGACGACGTCGACATGACGGCAGATCTCGGCGACGAGTTGCGCACGGTCGATCGCGTCACCGGCGAGGGCGTTGAGTGCCGCACCTTCGGGCGGCGCCCAACCGACGTTCATCCCCATCCCGACGACGACGCATCCGTCGGCCGGTGATGCCTGCGCGAGCACCCCCGCAACCTTCGCGCCGCCGACGACGAGATCGTTCGGCCACTTCAATCGCACGTCGACACCCGAGATCGCACGAGCGGCGCGCGCAGCGGCAAGCGCGACGACCCGCGTCATGCGCGCCAGGTCGCCGGTGCGCTCCCTGCGGAAGAGCATCGACATGAGCACGTTCGCACCGCGCGGCGACTCCCAGCGACGATCGAGCCGACCGCGACCGGCGGTCTGGTGGTCCGCAACGAGGACCAGACGATCGGGGGCTCCGCTGCGAGCACGCTCCATGAGGTCGTCGTTGGTGCTGCCGGTTTCGACGACGTGCTCGATCGTCCAGGCGTCGAGCCCCGACTCGGACCCCGAAATCCACCGCGAACTATGATTCCCCTGCGACACAACTTCACCCTAAGCACAGCGTCCGGGCTGCTCCGAGCATCCCGCGACGACGAGAGAACAGGACCACATGATCCGCAAGATCCTCATCGCCAACCGTGGCGAGATCGCCGTCCGTGTCATTCGCACCGCCCGCGAAATGGGCATCGCCACTGTCGCCGTGTACTCGGAATTGGACCGCAATTCGCTCCACGTTCGCCTCGCCGACGAAGCGTACGCACTCGGCGGTCAGACCGCGGCGGAAAGTTACCTGAATACCGACGCCATCGTCGACGCGATCCGCAAGAGCGGCGCCGACGCCGTGCACCCCGGCTACGGCTTCTTCAGCGAGAACGCCGACTTTGCGCGCACCATCACCGACATGGGCGTCGCATTCATCGGACCGCCGCCCGCGGCCATCGTCGAGATGGGCGACAAGGTGTCGTCGCGCAAGGCCGCGTTGCGCGGCGGTGCACCGATCGTGCCCGGCACGACCGAGTTCGTCACGAGTGCCGACGAGATCGTCGCGTTCGGCAAGGAATTCGGCTGGCCCGTCGCGATCAAAGCCGCGTTCGGCGGTGGCGGTCGCGGCATGAAGGTCGTGAAGGACGCCGCATCGGTCGTCGAGGCGATGGAATCGGCACAGCGCGAGTCGAAGGCGTTCTTCGGACGAGACGAGATCTACGTCGAGAAGTACCTCACGTGGCCGAGGCACATCGAGGTGCAGCTCGTCGGCGACACGCACGGCAATGTCGTGTGGGTGTCGCTGCGCGACTGCTCCGCGCAGCGTCGTCACCAGAAACTCATCGAGGAAGCGCCCGCACCGGCGCTGCCCGACGGTGTCGAGGAAGCGATGGGCGAAGCCGCGGTGAAGGCTGCGAAGGCGGTCGGTTACTACAACGCCGGCACCGTCGAGTTCATCTACCAGGACGGCGAGTTCTTCTTCCTCGAGATGAACACACGCCTCCAGGTCGAACACCCGGTCACCGAAGTGATCACCGGCATCGACCTCGTCGAGTGGCAGATCCGTGTCGCCGCGGGAGAGAAGTTGCCGATGACGCAGAAGCAGGTGAACGCGGCGCGGCGCGGTCACGGTATCGAAGTGCGCATCAACGCCGAGAACCCCGCCGACGGAAAGTTCCTTCCGTCGCCCGGAACCATCACGCGACTCGTCGTACCCGACGGCTTCGGCGTGCGCTTCGACGGCGGTTACGAGGCCGGCGACACCGTGAGCCAGTACTACGACAACCTCGTCGGCAAGCTCATCGTGTGGGGCAAGGACCGTCCGACTGCAATTGCGCGGACCATTCGTGCCCTCGAGGAAATGACGGTCGAGGGCGTGCACACGACGATTCCCGCCGATCTCGCCATCCTCAAGCACCCCGACTTCGCCGCCGCGACGCACAGCACGAAGTGGGTTGAGGAACGACTCGATCTCTCGGGTGTTGCATCCGCCGCTCCGGCACCCGCTGCGGACGGAGCCGAACTCGTCGAGCGCAACAGCACCGTCGAGGTGAACGGCAAGCGCTTCCAGGTGCGCATGTGGGTTCCGCCGCAGGCCGCCGGATCCGCCGCACCGGCAAAGGCACGCAAGCCGGGCCGCGCCGCCGGCGCATCGGCGTCGGGATCCGCCGCGAGCGGTGACGTTGCCGCGCCGATGCAGGGCACGATCGTCAAGGTGCTCGTCAGCGAGGGGCAGTCGGTGAACGCCGGCGACGCCGTCGTCGTTCTCGAGGCCATGAAGATGGAGAACCAGATCCAGGCCGACAAGGCAGGCACGGTGAAGCGGATCAACGTGAAGGCCGGCGACAAGGTCGGCTCGGGCGACGTCCTCGTCGTTATCGAGTGACACACCTCGCCGTGACACGTCTTTACGTGACTCGTCACGCGCACTTCACCACCGTTCACCGCCCGGCACGTCGATGACCGGCACGTCGATGACCGACACGCCGCCCACCGAACCCACCGAGCACTCGGGGGCGGGGCTCGCCGCCGAGCGTGCGCGACGTCTCGCCGACATCGCCGCGATGCGCGAGGCAGGTGCCGAGCCGTACCCCTACCGATTCGACCGCTCGCACACGCTCGCCGACATCCGCCGCACGCACGGCACGCTCGACGCCGGCAGTGAGACGAACGACGTCGTTGCCGTCGCCGGTCGCGTCATGCTCAAGCGCGACCAGGGCAAATTGCAGTTCCTCACGCTTCGTGACCGCAGCGACGAAATCCAACTCTTCGTCAGCAAGTCGGTCGTCGGCGACGAACTCTTCGAATCGATCGCCGGCCTCGATCTCGGTGACTGGGTCGGCGTGAGCGGCACCGTGATGACGACCCGCAAGGGCGAGTTGTCGGTGAAGGTGTCGGCTCTCTCGCTGCTCGCGAAGGCATTGCGACCGATGCCCGACAAGTGGCACGGTCTCACCGACGTCGACACCCGCTACCGCCAGCGCTACGCCGACCTCATCGTCAATGCCGAGGCACGGCGCACGTTCGAGGTGCGGCACGCGATCATCTCGAGCATCCGCCGCACGCTCACGACGCACGGCTTCATCGAGGTGGAGACGCCCGTACTGCACGTCGAAGCGGGTGGCGCGCATGCCCGTCCGTTCGTCACCCACCACAACACACTCGACATGCAGCTGTACCTGCGCATCGCCCTCGAGCTGCACCTCAAGCGACTCATCGTCGGCGGACTCGAGCGCGTCTTCGAGATCGGTCGGGTGTTCCGCAACGAGGGAATCTCGACGCGCCACAACCCCGAGTTCACGATGCTCGAGCTGTACCAGGCCTTTGGCGACTACACCGAGGTGATGGCTCTCACGCAGGAGCTCATCTGCAACGCCGCACGTGACGCACTCGGTACGACGGTCGTGCGCATCGGCGAGGCCGACTGCGACCTTGCACTGCCGTGGCGTACCGCACGAATGACCGATCTCGCAGCAGAGGGTGTCGGTGAGACGCTCCATCCGTCGCAGCCCGTCGACCACGTGCGCGACGTTGCGCGACGCAACGGCGTGACGTTCGAACCGCACTGGGGTTCGGGACGGATCATCGAGGAGATCTTCGCGGAAAAGGCGGAATCGACGCTTCTCGCACCGACGTTCGTCACCGGACATCCCGTCGAGATCTCGCCGCTCGCGCGCGTCGATCGCAACGACCCGCACCTCACCGAACGCTTCGAGCTGTTCGTCGGCGCCCGGGAACTGGCGAACGGATTCAGCGAGTTGAACGACCCCGTCGAACAGCGACGCCGATTCGAGGACGAACAGCGTCAGAAAGAAGCCGGCGATCTCGGGGCGGGAACCGTCGACGAGGACTACCTCCGTGCGCTCGAGTACGGCCTGCCACCGACGGGCGGACTGGGAATCGGCATCGACCGGCTGACGATGCTCCTCGCCGGCGCGGCGAGCATCCGGGACGTCATTTTGTTCCCCACCCTGCGTCCCGAAGTGATCGAATGACTCCGGGTATGACGACACAGCGCACCTCCGACCACGCCTGGGGCGTCGGTACGGCGACGATCGCCGCCGACGGAACCGTTCTCGACGCGGCCTTCCGCGCCGTCGGCTGGGGCGTGAACTATCCCGACTCGCCGCCGTCGACGGGCAACGGCCATACCGACCCGCGCCGCGGTGTCGCAATCGTTCCCGTCAAGACCGTCGTCGACGTCACGAAAGATCCGGCGGATGCCGTCGATTCGTACCTGCGGCTCCATCTCCTCTCGCTGCGACTCGCGCCACCGCGCACGCTCAATCTCAACGGGATCTTCTCCACGCTCGCCAACGTCGTGTGGACGAGCATCGGCCCCGTGCACGGATCGGTCATCGACGACGTGCGCGATGCGATGCGGCGCAACGGCGAATACCTCGTCGTCAATGGCGTCGACAAGTTCCCGCGAATGACCGACTACGTCGTGCCCGCGGGGGTGCGCATCGCCGATGCGAGCCGCGTGCGCCTCGGTGCGCATCTCGCCCCCGGCACCACCGTCATGCACGAGGGCTTCTGCAACTTCAACGCCGGCACGCT